>CAKZLA010000593.1 GCA_937124525.1 uncultured Desulfobacterium sp. | reverse complement strand
GGGCAATAGGAACCGGCCAATTGGGCCGTCTACGGTTCCGGGCCGGGCCCATTGCCCCTCGGGGGGGCGGCATGATATCATTTTCAATATTCGTTGTGTCCGGCAGGCCATGTCCGTTATATAGAAAAAATTTTAAACTATAGTTCCTGCCACATGACCTGATACTGTTTTTAAATCATAACTCATTGTTTTATATGATTTTAATGTTGAATTTTGGTATCAAGTCATATGACCGGCACTATAATTGTAAGGATTGAAAATTATGAAAAAAGTATTTTGTACCTTTATACTTGTGGCATCATTATCGTTTACCCCGTCCCTGTGGGCATCGGAAAAATTGACCCTTATGCTGGATTGGTTTCCCAATGTGGATCATTTACCCATCTATGTGGCCCAGGAATTGGATTATTTTGCCGAGAATGGTATTGATGTGGAGATCATCACGCCGTCAGACACTGCCGATGCCCTGAAGCTGGCAGCCTCGGGTAACGTGGATCTGGCCGTGTCCTACCAGCCCCAGACCATAATTGCCGCAAGCCAGGGACTTCCCATCAAGGCGGTGGCCCCCCTGGTGGTGCATCCTCTGACCACTTTGCTTTTTCTTGAGGGCAAGGGCATTAAAACCCCCGCCGACCTTTCCGGTAAAAAAATTGGTTACACCGTGCCCGGACTCATGGATGTTCTGTTAAAGGCCTTTGCAGACATTAACCATGTTAAAGATTACACCCCTGTGAATGTGGGGTTTACCATTTTACCGGCCCTGGTTGCCAATAAGGTGGATGCCGTCATGGGTCCATTTAAAACCTATGAAACTGTGGGTATGGCCCAACAGGGGTACACCGCCCAGTTTTTTGAACTGGAAAAATGGGGAATCCCGGATTATGAAGAGTTGATTTTTGTGGCAGGTCCCGACGTCCTTGGGGAAAAATCAAAAGCGATACATGGTTTTGTAACGGCCATTGAAAAGGCTCTTTCCTACACAAAAAATGATCCTGAAAAAGCCCTGGCCCTGTATCTGGCGGCGGTGCCCCAGGCAGACAAAACCATTGAAACCCAGGCCTTTGAACTCACCCGTCCCTATTTTGCCGTCAGCCCGGCCCATGATGCCACAAAATGGCAGACGTTTGCTGATTTTGCCCTGGCCCATGGACTCATCACCAATAAGGTGGATGTGAACAAGTTGATCCATATCTGGAAGTAAAGGAAAAGCAAATGATAATCAATCCCTCCAGTATCTGGAATGATGTTGAAATCATAAGAAAAAAAACTCCCCTGGTTCATAACATCACCAATTATGTGGTGATGAACAACACCGCCAATGCCCTGCTGGCACTGGGGGCCTCCCCGGTCATGGCCCATGCCGAACCTGAAGTGGCAGAAATGGTAACTATTGCCGGTGCTCTGGTCATTAATATCGGCACCTTGAGTGATCCCTGGATAAGCGCCATGACCATTGCCGCTGCCCGGGCAAAGGAATTGAAGATTCCCATTGTACTGGACCCGGTGGGCGTGGGTGCCACAACGTACAGAACCCGCACGGCCAGGCAGTTGCTTCAGGTCGCATCCCCCACCATCATCCGGGGAAATGGCTCCGAAATCATGGCGCTTTGTGAACAGAATGTGGCCACCAAAGGTGTGGACAGCACCAGCGCCTCGGACCTGGCCATTGATTCAGCCATGGCCCTGGGCCGGGAACTGGGTGCGGTGGTGTGCATCACCGGAGAAACGGATTATATCGTATCTGGAGAATCCCTGATTTCCGTTAAAAACGGACATCACATGATGCCCCGGGTCACCGGACTTGGTTGCACGGCCACAGCCCTTTGCGGGGCATTTGCCGCAATCAATCCAGACCCGGCTCTGGCCGCAGCCCATGCCATGGCCGTGATGGGGATTGCAGGGGAAATGGCTGCGGAAACTGCAAAGGGGCCGGGTAGTCTTCAGGTGAATTTCATCGACGCCCTTTACCAGTTGTCTGAAACCGATATCCAGGCCTTTTTCAAGGCATAAAGAAAATGGAAATATGGAGCAATTTATGGAATCTTATTACAGAGTATTGACCATTGCCGGTTCGGACAGCGGCGGAGGCGCCGGTATCCAGGCGGATCTTAAAACCTTTTCAGCCCTTGGCTGTTTTGGCATGTCCGTTATCACAGCCCTCACAGCCCAGAACACCCAAGTGGTCACCGATATTTTACCGGTGCCGCCAGCTTTTATCGCAGCACAGATGGATGCCGTACTGGACGATATCGGCGTGGATGCTGTGAAGATCGGCATGCCCCACTCCCCGGAGGTGATTGAAACCGTGTCCCAGAAACTTATCCAGTGGAAATGCCCCAATGTTGTGGTGGACCCGGTGATGGTTTCCAAAAGCGGTGATAAACTCCTCCGGGAGGATGCAGTAAAGGCCCTGAAACAGGCCTTGATTCCCCTGGCCACCCTGATAACCCCCAATCTACCCGAAGCCTCGGTGCTGCTGGACCGGTCCGTTGAAACAGCCGGGGATATGTCAAAGGCAGCTCTGGATCTTGCAGAACTGGGATGTGCCAATGTGTTGGTAAAGGGCGGCCACCTCACCGGAGAGAACAGTGGCGATCTTTTATATCATAAAGAGACCCAGGCCATGATTCATCTGCCCGGAGAGCGGATCAATACTGAGAATTCCCACGGCACCGGCTGCACCCTGTCTTCGGCCATTGCCGCCAACCTGGCCCGGGGCATGTCCCTGGAACCGGCGGTGAAAATGGCCAAGGTCTACATCACCCATGCCCTCAGGGCCGGGGCAGGGTATCAGACAGGCAAGGGCCATGGCCCGGTGCATCATTTTTATAAATTTTGGTCTTGATTGAGTCAAGGAAATAATGGGCTCATAACGTGGGGTAACCTATTATTCCGTATAGAGGGGATCTGCCAGTTTGTTGGTGGGGTCCCCCTCTGTCACCATCTGCTCCAGAATCCGTTTCTCCGTTTCAAGGGGCAGTCGTCCGGTCATACTTGCCATTCCCACCTTTGTGCCATGCTGATTGGTGAAAACGGCCTCGGCTTCTGCCCGGCCGTTTTTCTGGATATCGGTGATGGTGATCCGGCACTGCACGGTGTCATCAAAATACACCGGACCCAGGAATTTAAAATTCATCCCCGTGGCCAGCCAGCCCACCTGTCCCCCAAATTCGCAGATCATGCCGCCAATGAGAAGCCCATGGCAGATGAGTCCCTGGAATCCCTTGGTGTTTGTCCATCTGGTATCGTAGTGTACGGGATTGTAATCCCGGGTGAGATCCCCGAAGGCCAGGGTTTCTGCTTCTGTGAATTTTCTTGTGTAGGAGAATTCGTCATTTACTTTAAGTCCGTTTATGGCTTTTTTTCGCATTGGATTTGCCATGGTTGCCGTTTAATACTCCTTATGGTTCAGGATCATTTGTGATTCTATAGCCATCTTGCCCTCGGCGACCTCACCAAATTCAAGCAAACGATCTGTCTCAAGCAATGAGTAGGTATTGCCTTCTAAACGACTTGAATTCCATGATAGGTCAATCAAAATACGATTAAATATCTGCCGTGCATATGTTCCAGCTGGCCGGTGACCATCCGAGGATTGTCCTTTTTCATAAAGACTCTGCCGTATCTCATAAGAAAGATAAGAGCTTGTATTGGGAATATAATCATCGATAAATTTCCTATTATACCCGATCGGCTGACGGTTTTGAACTGGTTGGCGAACCGCCTGTTTGATTTGCTCTCCTTTCTGGGATATGGGAATATATACTTCGGCATGAGCCTCTATTTTAAGTGAGGGGAGTGTGGCAACTAAACTTCCTCTTACTATTTTAATGTATCTGGTGCCTCGACCCTTGCCTGTTCGTACCAACTTCTTCTGGTCTACAAGCTGTCCCAGGCGACGCTGAAGAGTTCTACGTGGTAACAATTGTTCCATGACAATGCTGATATCTTTAACAGACACGCCTTCAGGAAATTGACCAACTGCTCTCAGAACAGCATCTAACTCATTTTGCGGTACATGTTTTGGCATGATAATAATATGGCACATTTTACATTATTGCGCCACATAAAAAAAACTGGCGCAATAATGTAAAATGTGCCATGAAAAACAACAGGGAAGATGCTTGATGGGGGAGGATAAGGTTCAGCACACAACAAAAACATGCTGACGGATAAACCGCAGATGTTTATGGCAAAAATTTAAATCTTTACTTGCATAATCAAACCTCCAAGATTATAATTAAGGTATAAATATTATACTTAAATTGGAGAATTATGAATTTCGAGTATGATCCAAACAAAAGTAAATCAAACAGTCAAAAACATGGAATTGATTTTGAGGAAGCGCAAACTTTGTGGCTTGACGCATATAGACTCGAAATCCAAGCGAAAAGCGACGATGAGCCAAGATTCGCTTTGATCGCGGAACTGGATAAGAAGCTGTGGACCGCATTTTACACCATCAGGGAAAATCGCGTCAGGATAATCTCTGTACGTCGCTCAAGAAAAGGTGAAAAGGAGCTTTATTATGAAAGCTAAAGAACTAGATAAAATATTTGACAGTGGTGAAGAGATTACATCTCATTTGGATCTTTCCACCAAAAGAAGACCTGGATTAAAGCAAAGACGAGTTAATGTTGATTTTCCTGACTGGATTATTGAATCACTGGATCGTGAGGCAACTAGGATTGGTGTTACAAGACAATCAATCATTAAAGTCTGGATCGCTGAAAGAATCAAAGAAGAGGTAGGCAGCGGCAGTTAACAAATGCATACACCTGACCTTACCCACCGTTCGTTCCTCACTCTGGGGCTGGCGGGTGATGCTGGCGTTGGACAAATCCATGTCGGGCGGACGGAGAGAGAAAAGGCAGGGACGACCGCTTCCAAAATTCTTTTTCCGTGACAATATCTAATGGTATCCGGTCCAGGAAAACCTTTCCATTGAGGTGATCCAGTTCATGCTGGAAAATCCGGGCGGCGGTCCGGCGCACAGTATGGGGTGGCCCAAAAGGGCGATTTGAAGCAATTCCCCCATATGTTTTCCTTTATTTTATCCCTTATCCGCCAAGGTAGAGGCGACGGACTTCATCTGTTGGGAAAAATGTTCAGCCCCTGGGGAATAAAGACCAGGTTTTGAGGATGCTGATCAGTTGCCGGATGAGGTTGGGGTTGATCCCTGCAGTGGGTTCATCCAGGATGATCAGACCGGGGTCATCCATGAGCACCCGTCCGATTTCCAGCAGCTTCTGCTGGCCGTAACTCAGATCCCCTGCCGGCAGGTCCTTGAGTTTGATCAATTCAATGGTTTCCAGGACCTCAAGGGCCTTGGCCATGTTTTCCTGTTCCTGGGCTTTGACCAGGAACAGGCCTGAAAAACAGGGGCAGTATTTTTTCCCCTGCCTGGTTGGGGGCAGCTGCGACCAGGTTGTCCATGACGGAGAGAAAGGGCAGCACCCGGGTCTGCTGAAAGGTCCGTTTGATCCCCTTTTGACTGATCAGGTGGGGGGCTGACAGCCAGGCAATTGGAGCTCGCAGTAGGGCCGAAAATTACGGAGAGTTTATCAACGGTGATCAGTTTGCGGATGGCGGAAACAGATCCCTTGGAGGTGGAGTTATTGTCCTCAAACATGATTTTAAAGGTCTTGCCGTTGATGCCGCCGTCAGCATTGATTTTATCTGCTGCCAGAAGCATGGATTGCTGGAATCCTTCTCCGTATACCGCAAGTTTGCCGGTCAGGGCGTGACCGCTCCCACAGTAATCTGTTCTGCTCCAGCATTGCTTACCACCATCAAAAATAAGATCCCCAGGCCGACTGAAATGATTTTTTTTATTTTATTGTCTCCTTTCCTTAGATTAATAAAAAAACTTAAATGGCAATATTGTGGCCAATTGCATTTTTAAACCTTTTATTAGCTCATTTTTCACTCATTTTGCAATGCTTTTTAAATTATGTCCGTCGATGTGATCGATTCCATAATTTGTTGACTTTATCGACATTGATTCCGAAAAAGTCTTGACTATTCCGGAATTGATGCCAAAATAGTCTGCATGAAAAGATATCTTGAAAAATACATCCAGGAAGATTTAGACAAAAAAATAATCCTGCTCACCGGGCCACGTCAAACCGGGAAAACGACCCTGTCTAAACTGTTGGAAAAGGATTTTGATTATTTCAATTTTGATAATATGGATGACAGGTTGAGCTTGCAGGAAAAATCTTGGGATCGATCAAAACCCCTGGTTATTTTTGATGAGCTGCACAAGCTGAAAAATTGGAAATCATGGTTAAAGGGGATTTATGATACTGAGGGGATTCCGCCATCCATAGTGGTTACCGGCAGCGCCAAGCTTGATACCTATCGGAAAGTTGGCGATTCCCTGGCGGGAAGATTTTTCCAGTTCAGAATGCATCCCCTGGATCTTAAAGAAATTCATACGTTTTTAAAACCAGATGATCTTGAAACAGCGCTGGATAAACTTTTGGTCTTTGGTGGTTTTCCTGAACCCTTTCTGGAGGGAACAACCCGATTTTATAATCGATGGAAAAAATCTCATCTTGATATTATCATAAAGCAAGATCTGATTGACCTTGAAAATGTTCAGCAGATTACTCAAATTGAAACCTTGATTCAGTTATTGAAACACCGGGTGGGAAGCCCCATATCATATAGCTCTCTTTCCCAGGATTTACAATGTTCCGATAAGACGGTGAAGCGATGGTTGACAATACTTGAGAATATGTATGTGCTTTTTAAAGTCTCTCCGTTTCATAAGAATATTGCCAGAGCTATTCAAAAGACCCCTAAATTTTATTTTTATGACACAGGCCAGGTCCTGGGTGACCTGGGTGTAAAACTGGAAAACGCTGT
>CAKZLA010000592.1 GCA_937124525.1 uncultured Desulfobacterium sp. | reverse complement strand
GGCCAGGGCAATGCGCTGCTGCTGCCCCCCGGACAATTCCCTGGGATACCTGTCTCGATATAGATCCGGAGGTAAATTCACAATCTCAAGGAGGCTTAATACCTTTTCTTCTATTCTACCCTTGTCCCATTTTAACAGTTTAGGAATAATGGCGATGTTTTCGCCAATGGTCATATTGGGAAACAGGCCGATGTTCTGGATGACATAGCCGATTTTGCGTCGCAGCTCAATGGTGTTCAGGCGGGCAACATTTTCACCATCAATGTATATTTTCCCGCTGGTGATGGAGATCAGCCGGTTAATCATTTTCATGGCCGTTGTTTTACCGCACCCCGACGGCCCAACCACCGTACAGATTTCCCCTTCTTCCAGGTCAAAAGAGAGTTCGTCCACAGCCTTTACATTTCCTGCTCCCGGATAAATTTTGGTTACGTCCTGGAGACTCAGCATGCTTCCCATAATATTATTCCTTTTATTATTTTAGGGCTTGAGTCACAACATCTGCCACTATAGAGATGGGTCAGGCTTGATTCTGATATTCTTTAATACAGTCTCAAAGCAGTTAAATGATCCATCAACCCCTGTTTTTATAAATTATTTTTATCCATTGGAGAGTGTTATCTTTAACCCGTCTGGGGTCATCCAGTCTTCTGCCTTACCCAGAACCATGTCAGCGACAATGGCCAGA
The DNA here is from genome assembly GCA_937124525.1 of uncultured Desulfobacterium sp. Next base: position 824 of record CAKZLA010000592.1, on the reverse strand, counting down.
AGACTCATAACTAAAGCCCCCGCAATCACCGAGGAATTGGTGGATAACTGCAATCCTTCACTGACAAAGATACCAAGTCCCCCAGCCCCGATATAGGCGGCAATGGCTGCTATGGCGATGGCCATGACCACAGCTGTTCTGACGCCGGCCATGATAATGGGTGCCGCCAGGGGCAGTTGAAGCTGAATTAATAGCTGAAAATGGGTCATCCCCATTCCTTTGCCCGCTTCAAGGGTGGCAGGATCAACACTTTTCAAGGCAATATAGGTATTACGTATAATGGGCAAAAGAGAGTAGAGTGAAAGGGCTACCACCGCCGGAACAGCACCGATACCGATACCATTTACAGCATCCCATGCATTGTCAATGGAGGACAGAATTGGCATCATGAAACCAAACATGGCAATGCTTGGTATGGTGATCAGAATACTGGAGGCGTAGAGCACAATGCTCGCCATACCGGGATTGCGGGTAATATAGACGCCCACGGGCACACCCACTGCAATGGCAATGACAAGGGAAATGCTCACAATTCGAATGTGCGTCACCAGTTCAACCAGAATTTCATGGAGATTGTCTGCAAAAAAAACAAATGGTTCGCAGTAAAAAAATAATTTAACCAGGCTGTCGTATGCGGCAATGGTGAATACCACCATAAACAGGGTAAGCCAGAAGTCCGTTATGCTTTGCATATATCTGGTCAACACCAGCAATGTCACGGGCAGCGTTACAAAAAGGGAAACCCAGAATCCCCAGGTTTGAAGCACCGTGATACTATCCAACTTTGAAAGGAAATTCACATAAAAATCGGCAAGATATATCAA
>CAKZLA010000591.1 GCA_937124525.1 uncultured Desulfobacterium sp. | reverse complement strand
TTGTCTGCCCCTCAAAAATTGATGTGACCGCAATAATGGCCCTGGCCAAAGAGACTTACCACAGGGAACGGATGATTTCATGAACCCTTTAAAAAACATTTTTAAAAAGACAGATCCTTATTTTCAAGCAGGAGGTCGTTTTTTCCGGTTCAAGGGAATTTATTCTGCCACCCGGACCTTTTTCTTTCTGCCCTCTCCGGTGACAAAAACCGCTCCCCATGTCCGGGATCACATTGACCTGAAGCGATTCATGAGCTTTGTGATTCTGGCCTTGTTGCCGGTGACCCTGTTTGGCATGTTCAATGTGGGATACCAATACCACGGGGGAGTGGGTAGTCTGCTTGAGATGTTCATTACAGGAGCATCCCATGTGCTGCCCATCATCCTGGTGTCCTATGGGGTGGGATTTTTCTGGGAGATTCTCTTTGCCACGGTGAGGGGCCATGAGGTCACCGAAGGCTTGCTGGTTACGGGCCTCTTGTTTCCATTGACCCTGCCCCCCACCATTCCGTTGTGGCAGGTGGCATTGGGGATCTCATTTGGGGTGGTCATGGGAAAGGAGGTGTTTGGTGGTACGGGCCGGAACCTTCTTAACCCGGCACTGACGGCCCGGGCCTTTGTTTTTTTCTCCTACCCTGTTTCCATGTCCGGCAATGCCGTGTGGCGGTTGTCAGCCCCGGGGGTGGATGTAATGAGTGGTGCCACAGCCCTGTCCCTGGGCGGGGCTGGTGGAGACATAAAGGAGATGATTTTCAATGCTGGATTTTCCCTGGACCGGTTGTTTTTTGGCTTGCATACGGGAAGTATTGGTGAAACCTCGGCCTTCTTATGTTTTCTTGGTGCCATTTTTCTCATGGTGACCCGGGTTGCAAGTTTTCGCATCATCCTTGGGGGCATTTTCGGGGTGATCACCACGGCATTGATTTTAATGGCTCTGCCGGGTCCCACAGACACCTGGTTTTCCGCAGGCCCTTTGTATCACCTTTTTTCCGGGGGATTTGCCCTGGGGATTTCCTTTATGGCAACGGATCCGGTGTCGGCCCCGGGTACGGATAGTGGTCGCTGGATATATGGTTTTCTCATCGGATTTTTCACGGTGCTGCTGCGCTCGGTGAACCCCGCCTATGTGGAAGGGGTGATGCTCTCCATTCTTTTCATGAATATTTTTTCTCCATTGATAGATCATGTGACCCTGAAGATCACTGCGGCCCGGAGGATTCCCAATGTCTGAACCAGCAAAATCTGAACGGGCAAAAAGAATTCATGCCATTAAGTTTGCAACCATTCTTTCGGTGGTGTGCTGCCTGCTTATCACCGGGGCCTCCACCGGATTAAAATCCTTTCAACAGGAAAACAGAACCCTGGACCGCCAGAAAAATATTCTCCGGGCCGCAGGGATTGTCACCCTGGATGCCAAACCTTCCCGGGGGCAGATTCAATCCTTGTTTCAGGAGAACATCCATGAAGTAGAGGTGGATGCCACCGGTAATTTCATGGAAGCAGGGCAGGGGACGGGGCTTTCCCTGTACCTTTATCGTGAAGGGAAAACCCTTAAGGCCTATGTGATTCCCATTGAGTCCCGGGGATTGTGGGGAAAAATAAAAGGATACATTGCCTTTGAAGCCGATGGCCAAACCGTTGCCGGGTTCACAGTGTACAGCCATTCTGAAACCCCTGGGTTGGGGGGAGAGATAGAAAAAGCCTGGTTCCAGAAGAACTTTATCGGTAAAAAAATTTTTAACGCTGCCAATGAGTTTGTCTCTGTTTCCATTGCCAAGGGCGGCGTTGATGCCCTACCCGAAGAATCCCGGGCGTATAATGTGGATGGCATAAGCGGGGCCACCCTGACGGGGAAGTATCTCACCCAGGGCCTCAGGGAAAACCTGGAACAGTATGAGGCTGTGTCGGTGCGGCTTCGTCATAACAAAGGAATAACAGATGAGTGATGGCAAATTAACCCTGAAAGAGACTTTTTTACGGGGAATATGGAAGGAAAACCCCGTGGCATACCAGGTGCTTGGTATCTGTTCTGCCCTGGCCGTCACCGTACAGATGAAGACTGCCATTGTCATGGGGCTTGCATTGACGGTGGTGACAGGCATGTCCAATCTTATTATCTCCCTGTTGCGCAAAAAAATTCCTTCCACCATCCGCATCATTGTGGAGTTGACGGTGATTGCCTCCCTGGTCATTGTCATTGACCAGGTGCTCCAGGCTTTTTTATATGATATCAGCAAGCAGTTGTCAGTATTTGTGGGTTTGATCATCACCAACTGCATCGTCCTTGGCCGGGCCGAGGCCTTTGCCCTGGCCAATCCACCCTTACCGGCCCTGCTGGACGGCCTGGGAAATGGTCTGGGATATGGCCTGATCCTGGTGGCTGTGGCCTTTGTGCGGGAACTTTTGGGGGCAGGGAAATTTGTGGGTATTTCTGTGATTCCCCAGGCATGGATGGATGCAGGCTATGCCCACATGGGCCTCATGGTGCTGGCACCCGGGGCATTTTTTATCATTGGCCTTCTGGTGTGGTTGAAGAACAGCCTGCCCGGGGCCTCCCATGAAGAAAAAACCGGTGGTGTATGATTGATCTCATAAGCCTGTTTATCGATTCGGTGTTCATCGGCAATATTCTGCTCTCCTATTTCTTGGGGATGTGCTCGTTCATTGCCGTGTCCAATAATATTGAAACTTCGGTGGGACTGGGGTTTGCAGTGATTTTTGTACTCACCATCACGGCCCCGGCCAACTGGGCCATTTACCATTGGCTGCTGGCCCCCGGAGCCCTGTACTGGGCGGGCTTAGGGCATTTGGATTTAAGCTTTCTCAAATACATCACCTTTATTGCCGTCATTGCCGCCATTGTCCAGGCAGTGGAGATGATCATTGATAAGTACTCTCCGGTTCTCTATTCGGCCTTGGGGGTATTTTTGCCCTTGATTGCCGTGAATTGCGCCATACTGGGAACGGCTCTTTTCATGGTGGAGCGGGAGTATACCCTTATTGAGTCCATTGTGTTTGGTGCGGGTTCCGGCACGGGCTGGATGCTGGCCATCACGGCCATGGCCACCATTAAGAAGAAAATGCGCTATGCGGATGTACCCCAGGGGCTTTCCGGGTTTGGCATTACCATGATTGTGGGGGGACTTATGGCCATGGCGTTTATGATGTTTTCCGGTATTACACTTTAAGTACTCGTTAGTCCTAAGTTCTCTGCATGTTGTGTATGAAAATTTGCTAACCCTCTGAAATTATAGAGTCTGTGCCTTAAAATTTGTAAATATTCGGTCAGCACCCCATCTTCACCTGTTTTGGTCTGCTCACATAGCATTAGTATGCTACGCAGCCC
>CAKZLA010000590.1 GCA_937124525.1 uncultured Desulfobacterium sp. | reverse complement strand
CTACCGGGGAACCAAGGTCCAGGCATCACTGGCTGTTGTCGACGGTGATGAGTCCTCTATGGAAACACAAACAATGGACAGCACACTACAGTAAAGCTTCATTGCGCCCTACAGGGTAACTTGTGGGGTGATAAGTCAGGCTCGACGCAGGAGACGACTATCCGCAGGACAGCCCACCAGCAGAAGCTATAGTAGCCCAACGCCGGGGGTAATGCCCCGGACATGGTGAAGGGCTGAACATCAAATAGAGAAAGGGTATCCATGAGTTTTGTGTACACATAGAACCCGAATCATAAATGCTCCCCGCCAACTGGTCCATCATTAAATTAACATCAAAATCAAATCAATATTTAACTTTTGACTGTTAACATAACCAGCAACATGGTGGCTGGGAACTCTAAGAGAGTCCTGCAAATTTAAAGAAAATAATTTTAAATTCAGGAGTAAGTACATGATGACACAAGATATTTCAAAACAGAAATCGAAAATGAAACAGATTCAAAAAACCATAGGCCTGATCCTTGCGGTACTCTTTATTGCATTGCCAGCCCTGGCAGCCCAACCCAAGTATGTATTTTATTTTATCGGTGATGGTCTGGGCGCTTCCCAGAGACAATTCAGTGAATTTTTTCTGCAGGAGGAGACCCAAACCCCTTCCCGGAAACTATTGATGAACACCTTTGAAACGGTGGGGCTGAACACCACCTACGCGGCCGACACCCTGATCACGGATTCAGCGGCTGCCGGAACAGCCCTGGCCTCGGGGGTTAAAACCAACAAAGGGGTTATCGGAAAGGATATCAACGGGAAAAATGTAAAGACCTTGATTGAAGAGGCCGTTGACCGTGGCATTGCAACGGGTATCATCACCACCACCCGACTCACCCATGCCACACCTGCAGTCTTTGTTGCCCACAACATATCCAGAAACAATGAAAACGAAATTGCAGAGGAATTTGTGACAAGCCGGGTGGATTTCCTGGCCGGCGGAGGTATTCGCCATTTTATTCCCCAGAACATGGTTGAAAAAAATGGGGATGCCGTGGGAATGACCATCAAATCCAAACGAAAGGACGATAAAAATCTTGTACAGGACTTTGAAAAACAAGGGTATCAGACCTTCATTGGCATGAAAGGGGCAAAACACTTCAACCAGACGGATTTTTCCGCTGTTGATAAGGTATTTGCCGCATTCACTTATACCCATCTGCCCTATGAGATTGAGCGGGCCAATCACTACAAAGAGGTGCCATCCCTTGCCGTTATGACAAGGGCTGGGATCAATGTCTTGTCAAAGGATCCTGACGGATTTTTTCTCATGGTGGAAGGCGGCAGAATTGACCATGCGGCCCATGCCAATGATCCCACGGGTGTGATCCACGACGTCCTTGCCTTTGACGATGCCATCCGGGAAGCCTGGGATTTTTATCAGAAACATAAAGAGGAGACCCTGATCCTTGTGGTGGGCGACCATGAAACCGGTGGCATGGGCCTTGGTATGGATGCCATGGGATATAAGCTGGACCTGAGCACACTTATGGCAACCAAGGTTTCTGTGGAAGATACCCTGGCCTATGGTGCGGGACAGTATAAAAAGGACAGGGCCGCCTATTTAAATTTTCTGGGAAATGAATTTGGCCTCACCGATCTGAACGAAAACGAAACAGCACAGATCAACAAAGCCATGGACTATGCCGATGCCGGTGGAACCGCAGGATATTACAAAATAAATCCGGCTGCATTAACGGCGGCCCATCTTTTATCACAACGCGCCAATATCAATTGGACGACCACCATCCATACCGCCACCATGATTCCCCTGTCTGCCACGGGAATGGGCGCTGAAAGATTTTCAGGATTCAAAGACAATACCCAGATTGCACAATCCATGGCAGCCCTGCTGGGGTTTAATTTATAATTTTTACTCAACTTTCTGAGATGGATGATTTAAAAAAGCTTAAGCAGAAACAAGTCCGAAAACTGCTTTTTTGATAATAATATGCAATATCGTAGTCCTGAGCCTGTGACAGGGCTTAAGTTGAAACGTTTAGCAAAAAAAATCGGGGTTGATCATAAGCTGGGCCACTATACGGGAAATAAAATATACGGGAAATAAAATTTTATTCATCGTAAAAATCTGTAATAACTAAATTTAATTTTTGCTATAAAAGCCCATCACAAAATGGCCGACGTTATGACCAAGCCCAAAAAATCAAACGGTCTGTTCTATTATGGAACAGGCCGTTCTCCGTTCGTCGGGATATCAATATGCACCCCAAAAAACATGTTCCCATTATTTTGTTATTGCTCGTCCTGGCCGGGATGGCCACAGGTTATGGCTTTTGGCCGGGCCAGAACACAACCCCACCGGATGCAAGGGAAGTCAAGGCCCGGGTATTAAAGGTGGATAATTCAGATGTTCGATCTGCGGGCCTGTCCCATATCGGGTTTCAGGCATTGGAAATAAAGCTCCTGAAAGGTCGGTTCAAAGGGAAAACAGTTTCGGCCGTCAATAATTTGGTCGGTCAGACAGACCTTGAAACCCTTTTTAAAAAAGACGATATCATAATCGCTGCCGTCATTTTGGAGAACAATATCATTGAACAGGTCAAGGCTGTGGATCTCTTCCGGCAGGATACCCTTTTTTCTCTTTTTTGTTTTTTTGTGGTGGCACTGCTGCTGTATGCCGGTGTTATCGGTGTAAAAGCTTTGATTTCCTTTGTATTCACCGTGTTCATCCTCTGGGAATTTTTGATTCAACAGATCCTGGAAGGTCAGCCTCCCCTTTTCATCACCACCTGTACCATAATTCTCTTGTCTGCCATTATTATTTTCCTGGTTGCCGGGATCAATGCAAAAGGCATTACCGCATTCATAGGCACCATTAGCGGCCTGTTTGTCACCCTGGCGGTCACCCTGTATTTTGGCCGGGAAATCGGCCTTTTTGGAATGACCCAACCCTATGTCAATGCCTTGATTTTCAGCGGATATTATGATCTGGACATACAGCAGATCTTTTATTCCGCCGTTGTTCTTGGCGCGTCCGGGGCAGCCATGGATATTGCCATGGACATTGCAGCCTCCATGGATGAGGTCAAACAGAAAAAACCCGATATTTGCCCCAGGGAGCTGATTAAGTCAGGGCTCACCGTGGGACGTCATGTCATCGGCACCATGTCCACCACCCTTCTGCTGGCCTATTCCGGAGGCTTTCTTACCCTGTTAATGATTTTTAAAATTAAGGCGCCCAGCCTCATGCGGATGCTTAATATGAAAATCGTGGCGGCGGAAATCATGCGAACCCTTGTGGGCAGCATCGGCCTTGTGATGGTGGCCCCCATCACGGCCATTGTCGGAGGTATCATCATCGGTCACCTGCTCAAAAAAAAGGATTCTACTATTTACAGCCCAAACGAACCTGACTCCACCAGGAGCGCAGGAGCGCAATACCCTGCCACGGGAAAGGAATTTCACAGCAATTTACCTGGAAATCAGATCCATAGAATGCTATGATGATGCCGGGAAAATGGGAATGAGCCCCATTGAAATGATTTAAATTCACTTTAAAATTTTAAACAACAAAGGGGGCAATATGAGAATTTTTCTGAACACTCTTAAACATCTGGCATGGCTGATAGCCTGCTGTTTTGTTCTGGTTTCTTCCAGTCCGGCAGACGGCATTGATACGTTTACGGGAGAAAAAGGGACACTCAGGATATCAGGCGGAACAGCGCATATCCCCGTAATGAAGATTGCCGCACAGAACGTCATGGGCAAGAATCCGGATATCCAGATTACCATTGCTGGGGGAGGCTCCGGGGCCGGCATCAAGCAGGTGGGAGAGGGTCTGGTTCAAATTGGCAACTCAGGAAGAAAGGCCAGTGACGCTGAAATCCAAAAATACGGGCTTTCCCTTTACAAATGGGCCATTGACGGCGTCGGCACAGTGGTTCATCCTGAAAATCCTGTGCAAGCACTCACATCAAAACAACTGCAGGATATTTTCGCAGGCCGCATCAACAACTGGAAAACACTTGGCGGCCCGGATCGACCCATCACCGTATATACCCGGGACGAGTCCAGCGGGACCCGCTCGGTATTCTGGAAAAAAGCCCTTGCAAAAGGCGAAATTTCTCCCAAGGCACAGTTTGTCGCCTCCAATGGTGCAATGAAAACCGCGGTTTCAAAAAACCCATACGCCATCGGGTATATGTCTGTGGGATATATTGACCAGAGCGTTGCAGCCGTTTCATTGGATGGTGTGCGACCGGATTTGGAAACAGTCAAATCCGGCAAGTATAAAATTTCCCGAGGCCTCTATAGTAACACCAAAGGCCCTGCCACAGGACTGGCTGAAAAATTCATCAACTATCTTTTGAGCCCTGAAGGTCAGAAAATTGTTGCACAAAAAGGATTTGTGCCGGTTCGCTGATGCTTGAAAATGACCGTATTCCAAAAATTTGCCTTCAGACAGCCGCATGGGGATGTGCGGCACTGACCTTTGGTGTGCTGGCGTTTATGGCATGGCTAAGCATCCCCGTTCTCAAAGCATTAGATACGGTCCACATACTGACCCACCCATGGCTGCCAAACCAGGGGCAGTTCGGCATCGGCCCCATGATCCTCGGCAGCCTGTATATTTCAGTTCTAAGCCTGATCATTGCAGCTCCTGTCAGTTTTGGCGGTGCGATTTTTATCCGGGTCACCTGTCCGGGAGCTGTGGGAAAAATTTTCCAACACCTGGTTGAGGCGATGACAGCGGTTCCCACAGTGGTATATGGTTTTATCGGTATTTTTCTCATCGTTCCTTTTATTCGGGAAACTTTTCTACAGGGCTCCGGCATGTGCATTCTCTCTGCTTCCATCATGCTGGCACTGGTGATCTCACCCACCATGATACTGATTTTTTCACAAAGTATATCCAACGTCCCCCTGCAATATACCATGGCTGTGGAAGCCATGGGGGCCACACCGGCACAAAAATTTTTCATGATCATTCTGCCCTATGCCTGGAAAGGAATCCTCACAGGCTTGATTCTCGGATTCGGCAGGGCTGTGGGGGACACCCTCATTGCACTGATGATCAGCGGGAACTCCATTGCTTTTCCCGGTCATATCCTGGATTCTGCAAGGACCCTGACCGCTCATATCGCCTTGGTGACAGCTGCTGATTTTGACAGCATGGAATTTAAAACACTTTTTGTCTGCGCATTGACACTCTACCTGCTGACCTGTCTTGGCATTTTCTCTGCCCGTGCTGCCGGAAAAGGGCAGACATCTTCATGAAAAACAGATCTGCTGCAGATATTCTTCTAAAAACCTATGCCTGGTGCTGCGTGCTGATCCTCACATCAGCCATTTTAACAATCGCGGGCTATCTCTTGTTCCATGGATTCTCCACCCTGAACTTGAATCTTATCTTTGCCGATACACCGGTGCTTGAAGCGCTTTTTTTAAAAAAGCAGGTGTTCGGCGGTCTGCTCCCTGCCATTGCAGGAACCCTGGCACTTATTTTTTTATCAATGACCTTTGCCCTTCCGGTGGGCATTGCTGCCGGTGTTTTCCTGTCAGAATTTGCCTTACCAGGAACCCGGAGAATCCTGGGGCTGATGTTTGATATCATGGCATCCCTGCCATCCATTGTGGTTGGACTGTCTGGATTTGCAGTCACCATTTTTCTGCACCAGCATTTTTTTAAACAACTCTACCCCTGTCTGCTCATTTCCGCACTGTGCCTGGCATTTTTGGTCATTCCGTATATCATCCGTTCAACACAAATTGCACTGGAAAGTCTTCCACCCCAGGTCCGGCTGACAGCACCGGGCCTGGGGGCCACCCGGGCCCAGAACCTGTGGTATGTCCTGATTCCCATGGCGGCAAAGGACATTGTAGGCGGTATCATTCTTGCCATTGGAAGGAGCGCTGAGGATACTGCAGTCATTATGCTGACAGGGGCCGTTGCCACAGCCGGAATTCCGGGTTCAGTTTTCTCAGGCTATGAAGCGCTGCCGTTCTTCATATATTATACAGCAGCAGAGTATGCGGATGCCTCGGAATTAATGAGAGGTTATGGTGCTGCCTTGATTCTGCTCTTTATCTGCGGGGGCTTGTACATTTTTGCATACTGGATTAAAAGAAAAGTACGATGACGAAGGCAAAAATAAAAATAAAGGTACGCGGGCTCAATTTTTTTTATGGGGCACATCAGGTCCTGAACACTATTGATCTGGATATTCCAGCCGGTACCATTACCGCTGTCAGCGGCCCCTCTGGACAAGGAAAATCCAGTTTACTGACCGCTTTTAACCGTTTGTGGGAAAACATTGACGGTGCCAAAGCAACGGGCCGTATCTGGATTGATTTCGGTAAAGGCTTAGAGGAGATCACGAAAAAGGAGTGCGGTGTCCACCATCTGCGCCGAAAGGTGGGGATGGTTTTTCAGATGCCCAACCCCCTCCCGATGAGCATACTGAAAAACATGCAATTCCCGTTAAAGCTGGCTGGTATCTCAGAGAAAAATACGGTGCTGGAAAAAATCGAAACGGCATTAAAACAGGCTCACCTGTGGGAGGAAGTGAAAGACAGGCTCTCAAGTGATGCGCGGATGCTTTCGGGGGGGCAGCTCCAGCGACTGTGCATTGCCAGAACCCTGGTTCTTCAGCCGGAAGTGCTCCTGATGGACGAGCCGACATCCTCACTGGACCCGGTCTCAGTTGAAAAAATTGAAACCCTGCTTCTGGATCTGAAAGCCGGATGCACCATTGTTATGGTCTCCCATTACATGGACCAGATCCGGAGGATCGCGGACAGGAACCTGGTATTGTCGGATGGAAAACTTTCTCTGGTGGCCCACCAGACCAATAACCGTCCGTTCGCAGAACAAGCCATCAAATAAGGGCATCCTTCCTATGACTTCAAAGATACGTTACAGCCTTTTGGGAAAAGTCCCTGCAAATGGGGAATATTCAAATAAAGTGTAAAGTATTTTTGAAGGATGCCCAAATTAAGGATAAAAAATATGTTAAGATTTTGCTTCAAGATTTGCTATTTCTTGCTTTAAGGAAGATATTCGTCTGTCCAAATCATAATTCTCCCCATCAATGACGGGATAGTTCTTTGCGTCTTCTAATATTTTCAACCGCTCTTTGTCAGCCGCTGTCTGACCGTTCCTTTCTCTGATCGAAAACGCCATTTCCATTGCTATATAGCCAACCACCCTATTGGGATACTGCCGAATTAATTCCCTGATTACTTTTTCACCCGCCTCTTGATCTCCAGATCGACAATAACATTCTCCAAGAGACGACTTGAATTGATTGACAAAGCTATCCTCTTCATTGTCAAAGTAGGCTAAAAAATCATTCAGATAGGCAACGCCAAATTCTGCATATTCTTTTGAGTCAATCGAAGCGTTTAGCAGTTCCATTTCAAAATCCTGGCACCAGTTGAAAAATGACTGCCTTCCATTAAATTGGTGATCTATTTCCTCAATAGAGCTGTTGTCCAAATCGTAATTGTTTTTAAATATCTCCCAAACCTTCATCCATATACGGCATGCTTTAAAAATATCTTTATCTAATTGTTTATAGCCATTTCCCATCCAGTCATCCAACATTTCAACGGAAACCTTGGTCAATTTTTTTTCATCATATAATTTTTCCCATAGAATACATGTTCCAATGCAAACGATATCGGAAACGTTCTTTTTAAGAGATTTTGTCTGTTTCGGCCACAATACATCAGCGACATCCCAAGCTGAGTCTTTTTTTTCGCATATGGCAATAAATTGCTCCTGATTATAATTTATCCCTTGTTCCGACAACTTTTTAATGATTTGCTCTGTAGTTAATGCTCGGATTTGTGAAACCGAGATCATATCTCTTCCACCTAAATCAGGGCGGCTGGCTAAAAGATCTTGTACAAATTTTTCTGTTGGATCACACATTTTGGCCATAACATATGGCCGAATTCGGATTCCGGAACCTTTCTGGCCTCTTTTCCCATGGACCTCCCGGGGAGTTGGTTGAATAAAATTGTCTTCATTAGGATGCTTTCTTGCGGTTTGTTGATCTTTATCCAAACAGCATTTCTTATACTTCTTGCCACTACCACATGGGCACGGCGCATTGCGGCCTATCTTCATAGCTTCCTTTTAGTTGTTAAATATAAATATTATTAACTATCTTTAATCCGTATTCCGTCAATAGTGAATAAAATTGAGGTTGGTTCTAACGTCGCCCAATGGAAAGTAATTTTACAAAAATAATCATTTTATAATCAAGGGCAAATAAAATTCCAACAAATTCCTGGTAAAAGTGTCAATAAGACTCAACTGGTAAGTGTTCCTGTGTTTTTGAACAATAAACACGTGTCTGATAACAGAAAAAGGCACCCCCTTGCAACCTCTGGGCTTGATTCCAAAATCTTAATTTTTAACATCACAATTTGGCATCCTTCAAATTACCAAAAAAATACTTTAGTTTAGGGACTTCGAATTGATAAAACGACCTGCTTTTAGGTACCGAACACCGGATAGACCGTGCTTAGCTAATTAGTGTTTGGTAAATTATTTCCTAAGAACTCCCTTACACTTTGGGGACGATGATCCCCGAGCAATGGGTTATGGTTGCAACAAGTGTAAACTGAAGAATGAAAAATGCCGACAATTTAAGGAGAAATAAATGATCCGTGCAGATCTGCATGTTCACTCCAAAGCGTCCAGAAGGCCATCGGAATGGTTTCTTAAAAAGGCAGGTGCCAGTGAATCCTACACAGACATCCACACCTTGTACAATTGTGCAAAAGAGGCGGGGATGGATTTTGTCACCATCACAGATCATAACACCATTGAAGGGTCATCTGAGCTTGTCCAGGCGTATCCAGGGGACACCTTTATCAGCGTGGAAAGCACCACCTATTTTCCGGAAAACAACTGCAAAATCCATCTGCTGTTATATGATATTTCACCGGAACAATTTTTACGCATTGAAGCCCTCCGACGCAATATTTATAAATTGCGCAGTTATATCAGGGACAATGACATTGCCTACTCCGTGGCCCATGGATTCTACAGCATCAACAATCGCCTGGATCTGGATACCCTGGAAAAACTGATCCTGCTCTTTGACATTTTTGAAGGACTTAACGGGGCCCGGGGCCGGGACGGCAATGAAACCTGGCAGAATATTCTGATGAATTTGACTCCGGAACACATTGAAGTCATGGTGGGAAGACACGGCATAGACCCCATCAGTGCCACCCCATGGGATAAGGGATTCACCGGTGGGTCCGATGACCATGCAGGACTTTTCATCGGCCACACCGCAACCACAATTGACAGCCCCCACACCAGACAGGGGTTCATCCAGAGCATAAAAGAAAAAAAGACACAATGCTGGGGACGGTGCAATGACTACAAATCCTTTGCCTTTTCCATCTATAAAATATTTTGTGATTTCTCCATTCACACAGGTAAAACAGCCCCTGGAGGCATCATCCAGTTCATCAATACCATTGTGTTTGAAGAAAAGCAGAGCCGCCTGAAACGGTGGATCACCTACCGAAAGGTGAAAAAAAGAACCCAATTAAAAGATAAAATCATGTTGACATTTTTTGAGGATGTCTACAATTGGTCCCATGATCCCCATTTGGATGTGGACACCAAAATGGACAACATTTACCACAGTATGGGACTTTTGCTGGATGAGTTTTTCAAACTGCTCCTGGCATCACTGGAAGAAGATCTGTTAAAAGGTGACATCGGTCGTTTGATGAAAAATTTACTCATCTCCCTGCCCGCCTTTTTTATCAGCATCCCCTTTTTTTCATCCCTGAAACACCTTTCCCATGACAGGGTATTACTCTCTGAACTGAGCCAGCGCTACAATGGCCACAAGGATATTCACCCACACAACACCCTCTGGTTCACGGACACCTTTAATGACCTGAACGGTGTCTCCGTCACCCTGGAACGTTTTTGCAAGGAGAGTGAACAAAGAGATTTGAACCTCACCTTTGTGACCTGCCGGGGAACCAATGGTCTAACAGATAATCTACCGGACAACCTCATGGTGCTTCCCTCCATCTACACCATCACTCCCCGTTTTTACAACAGTTACTCCATGAATTTTCCCTCCCTGCTGACATCAATGGCCCAAATTTATCAATGCTGCCCCCACCGTATCATTGTTTCCACTCCCGGACCGGTGGGCATCCTGGGTATGATGATGGCTAAAATTCTTAACATCGAATGCGTCACCATCTATCATACCGATTTTGCCGCCCAGGCGGCATCCATATTCCAGGATGAAGCGTTGACAGGGCTTATCGAATCGGCCATCAATCGATTTTACGCCCTCTCCACTCATATAAAGGTTCCCACTCTGGAATATATGCACATTCTCCAGCGTCAGGGCTACCTGTATGAAAAAATGTCCCTGTTCAAACGGGGAATGACTGTGAACCCCATGAATAGAGATACCCAATGGAAAAACCGATTCAAAGAAGTCCACGGTATCCAGCCCGGCATCACCCTTTTGTGGGCTGGTCGTGTGAGCCGGGATAAAAATATTGATTTTTTGATGCAAGTCTACGTTGAAGCCCAAAAAACCCATGAGAACATCAATTTGATTCTCTGTGGAGACGGCCCTGATCTGTCAGAATTAAAAGAACACTTCCCCACCCATGACAGAGTCCATTTCATAGGACGTGTCAGTCCCCAGGACCTACAGCAGTTTTATGACATTGCAGATCTGTTTGTCTTCCCGAGCATCACAGACACCTTTGGTATGGTGATTCTGGAGGCCCAGGCCAGCGGTGTGCCTGCCCTGGTTTCCGACATCGGCGGACCCCAGGAAATCATTCTTGACGGCGAAACAGGTCATGTCCTTGGGGTTGAAAGCATAGATCCCTGGGTGGAACAGATACTTCGCTTCCATCACATGATGGTTCACCATCCACAGAATTTTCATGCCATCAGGAAGCGGTGCCATGAACACATCCGGCACACCTGCCACTGGGGCAGTGCCTTGGCTGACATCATGGGAGAAGCCCCCAACGGACATCCCCACAGTGGCAAAAAAAAGCGGGAACACATTGATATGACAGACCAATATCATGGTGCTTTTTTCCCAGAGTTACAGTCATCCCCCCCTGGTATGGGGGTTGGCGCATGAGGTCCGCCTCTTTGAGCCAGCGATTACGCCACTGGCTGGTGGCCAGAATTCCCGGGCAACTGGTGGTTCAGATCACTGACAAATGTAACGCAAAGTGCCCCCAATGCGGCATGCGCATATCCTCTTCGTTTAAGAGGCGGACACTGGATAAACAAGAGGTGTACAAAACCATTGATGCCGCGGCTCACCGGGGCATCAAAGCCATCTCGTTTACCGGTGGAGAACCCATGCTAATGGCCGATACCCTGTGCAACTACCTCACCCGGGCAGGCCAGCGGGGTATCCCTTTCATTCGAACCGGCACCAATGGATTTTTTTTCACCGGCAGTGATCGACCCGGCTTCCGGTCAAGGATGGAGGGCTTGGTGGGCAAACTTGCATCCACACCGCTGAGAAATTTCTGGATAAGCCTGGATTCCCTGGACGTCCATGTCCATGAAACCATGCGTGGTTTTGATTCCCTTGTGGCTGGTATGGAAAAGGCACTTCCTATTTTTCATGATGCCGGCCTTTTTCCATCGGTGAATCTTGGCATCAACCGAAACCTGGGTGGCGATCTGACCCGTCGATTGTCTCCCCGGGATTATTCCTGCCCCAAAGCCTATGAATCCGCTGTATACGACACCTATTGCCGGGCCTTTTCCCTTTTTTACCAGCGCGTCATTGATATGGGCTTTACCATTGTAAACGCCTGCTATCCCATGAGCGTTGACACGGAAAACGCCTCCCTTGAAACCGTTTACCAAGCCAGTGCCACGGACCACATTGTCCGGTTTACCCCCCAGGAAAAAAAGATGATCTTCATGGCCTTGAGGGACACCATCCCCAGGTTTAGAAGCCGAATACGAATTTTCACTCCCCGGGCATCCCTTAACGCCCTAATCTGGGAGTGCGACAATCCCAATGGTTCCCCTTCCCCTTTTTCTGCCCCCTGCCAGGGCGGCATCAACTTCTTTTTCATTGATGCCCGCACCGGTGATACCTTTCCCTGCGGATTCCGGGGAGGGGATAATTTCGGGAAACTGTGGGATATGGTGCATCCGAGGCCTGTGGATTCAATGGAGTGCCAGCAATGCGACTGGGAGTGTTTCCGGGACCCGTCTGAACTCATGGCACCGGTAGTGGATTTCTTTACCCAGCCCCTGGGTCTTGTCCGAAAAATCCGGAAGGACCCGCAACACATTAAAATGTGGGCTGGGGATCTGCGCTACTACAGTGCTTGTGATTACTTTAACGGGCGCATCCCACCGGATTTTAAAAAAATGAAAACAGCCAAAAATACCTGAGCACGTAATGACCTAAGCACGGACGATCGTATATTGTTAAAGAATTAAAAAAAGGAGAGATAAAATGAAGCAGCTGGTTAAGTTAAAAATAATGATGGCCGCATTGCTGGTGTGGAGTATTGTTGTGCCCATGGGAATGGCCCAGGCCGAGGATCTTCTGGTATATACGGCACTGGAAGATGATGAAATCCCACGGTATCTGGCACTTCTGGAAAAGAGTCATCCCGAGATCAATGTGAAAATCGTCCGGGATTCCACAGGCATCGTCACCGCCAAACTGCTTGCAGAAAAGAGCAATCCCCGTGCCGATGTGGTCTGGGGCACCGCCGCCACAAGCCTTATGTTGTGTGACCAGGCAGGTATGGTGGAACCCTATGCCCCCAAAGGCATTGACCGGGTGGTTCCCAAGATGAAGGATAAAAATGCCGTTCCCCACTGGGTGGGCATCAAAGCCTGGATGACCGGGTTTTGTGTTAACACCATTGAGTGTGAGATGTTGAAACTTCCCATTCCCCAGAGTTTTGAAGATCTGCTGAATCCGGTGTACCAGGGATATCTCGTCATGCCCAACCCCGCCTCTTCGGGCACCGGATTTCTGACCGTATCCGCCATTCTTCAGATGAAGGGAGAAAGCGATGGATGGGCCTATCTGGATAAGCTGGATGCCAACATGGCCAGATACACCCATTCCGGCTCTAAACCCTGCAAAATTGCAGGTTCCGGTGAGCTGCCCATCGGGCTCTCCTTTGCCTACCGGGGATTCATGCAGAAACAAAAAGGCGAACCGGTGTTGACGATATTCCCCAAAGAAGGTTCCGGCTGGGATGTAGAGGCCAACTGCCTGATCAAAAAGAAAAATATTAAATCCAGTGCCAGGGTTTTCCTGGACTGGGCCATCAGTGAACCGGTCATGAAAGAATATGCCCAGGTGTATCCGGTGACCGCCTATGCCACAGGGACACCGGTGCCCGAGGGTTTTCCCCAAAATCCCGAAGCCCAGCTCATAGACAATGATTTCACATGGGCTGCAAAAAACCGCATCCGGATATTACAGGAGTGGTCAAAACGATATGACGGTAAAAGTGATGCCAAATAAAACCGGCCTTTGTTTTTTATATGAAAGTGTAGGCATTCCTAACATTACTTTCATGATTCGTTGTGGGACAGATCCCCAATACGGTCTGCCCGTGGCAGTTATGTGAAACCCCGGCGGGCCGGAAAGATCTTTTTTCCGGCCCACCTTCTTTATCTGGAGATACCCTGTCATGGCTCAAAATAGTTATCTGGAGTTAAAAAATATTTCCAAAACTTTTGGCAGCGTCACTGCACTGGACAATGTCTCCTTCACCGTCCGGCACGGGGAGTTTCTTTCCATCTTGGGTCCCAGCGGATGCGGCAAGACAACTGCGCTGCGTGTGATTGCCGGACTTGAACGACAAAGCCAGGGCAGCGTTTTCATTAACGGGGAAGATTTTTCCCATACGGACGTGGCCGAGCGGAATGTGGGCATTGTATTTCAATCCTATGCCCTGTTTCCCAACTTGACGGCCGCCGATAATATTGCCTATGGATTGACCGGACATATTGCCCGGGAAAAGGTCCGGCAGCGGGTCATAGAGTTAATGGAACTTGTGGGCCTGTCCGGACTTGGGAAGAAATATCCGGCCCAGCTGTCCGGCGGTCAGCAACAGCGGGTGGCACTGGCCCGGGCCATGGCCCTTTCGCCGAACCTGTTGCTTCTGGACGAACCCCTGTCCGCTCTGGATGCCCGGGTAAGGGTACGGTTACGCAATGAAATCAGGCAGCTACAGCAACGTCTGGGGGTAACCACCATCATGGTAACCCATGACCAGGAAGAGGCATTGACCATGGCGGATCGCATTCTGATCATGGATCGGGCAAAGGTGGTTCAAAAAGGTACCCCCCACGAGATATATGAAAAACCCGCCACCCCCTTTGTTGCCTCATTTATTGGTTCCATGAATTTCATGGACACTGCTGTCAAGGTTTCAAAAGGGATATATGACGTTGATGGATCAACTTTTCAGGTGGCCAATGAAAACCATGATGTTGAACTGATGCAAGGAGACAGGGCCACCCTTGCCATCCGGCCCGAAGATGTTATGGTGGAAGGCCCGGAAAATTCCGGGGACAATCGGTTTACCGGCCACATTGACTCCATGGAATATCGAGGAGCACTGTTTCGTTTGGGTCTGACCCTTTCTGCACCCAACGGGACCCTGCCACCCATCACAGCCGACGTGCCCACCGAAAAAATTCGGCGATTTGCCATCAACCCCCAGACAACCGTTTCCGTTACCCTGCCCTCGGAACGACTGCTGATTTACAAAAATAAAAGTAGTGGGACCACCGGAACTATGTTGTCCCACGGGGTGCATTGTGGGTGAAACGTCCACGCTAACCCGCACCGATACCCAGGTGATAACAAAAACCCTGTGGAATGAAGGGGTTTTGAAACGGTTCCTTTTGCTGCTGTTATGTATTTGGCTGGTGGGGGTGGTGATTCTTCCCGTGGGAAATCTCCTGGCCAAAAGTATGACCAATGCAGAGGGACAATTTGTGGGAATGGCCAATTTCCATACCTATTTTTCTTCTCCAAGCCTCTCCCGATCCATGGAAAACAGTATTCAGGTGGCCCTTTACACCACCGTTATTTCTGTCAGCCTTGGCTTTATCTTTGCCTTTTGTCTCACCCGGACCTGCATGCCTGCCAGGGGAATGTTCAAGGGAATGGCCATGATCCCCCTGTTTGCCCCCACCCTGCTCAACGGCATTGCACTGATCTATCTTTTTGGTCGCAAGGGGCTCATCACCCGGGGATTTTTCGGGCTCATACCGGGGATTGAGATTCCCCTGTACGGCCAGGTGGGCATTGTCATCTCTGAAGTTCTCTACACCTTTCCCCAGGCCATGCTGATTTTAACCGTTGCCCTTTCCATCACCGATGCCAGAATGTATGAAGCGGCAAGATCCCTTAAGGCAGGCCCATGGCGAATTTTCTTCACCGTTACCCTGCCCGGAATTAAATATGGTCTGTTAAGTGCAGTATTTGTCTGTTTTATTCTGGCCTTCACCGATTTCGGGGCACCCAAGGTGGTGGGGGGCAATTTCAACATTCTGGCCACAGACATTTACAAACAGGTAATCGGTCAGCAGAATTTTGTCATGGGTGCCGTGGTATCGGTGATACTGCTTATCCCAACGCTGCTGGCCTTTGTAGGGGATCGCCTCATCCAGGGAAAGCAGGTGGCCATGATTACCTCCCAGGCCGTCCCCCTGGTACCCCGGCCCCACCCTGTGATAGACAGGGTAGCCCTTTTTTTCTGCGGCAGTGTGGTGGGGATGATTGTCCTGTTTTATTCCACTGCCCTCATGGCTTCCCTGGTGAAGGTGTGGCCCTATGACATGTCATTGGGATTGGGGCATTATCATTTTTCCGGAACCGGAGGCGGCGGGTACAGCGCCTTTTTCAACAGCATTCGCATGGCCTTTTATTCAGCGGTTCTGGGGACGTTCATCACTTTTTTTTCCGCCTGGCTCATTGAAAAGGTGCGTGTCATGAACCCGGTACGTCAGACCGCCTATTTTCTTTCCATTCTGCCCCTGGCCCTGCCCGGCCTGGTCATTGGTCTGGCCTATATTTTCTTTTTCAATGCGCCGGGGTGGCATCTGGCCGGGGTGTTCATCGCCAATCCCCTCCATTTTCTGTATGCCTCCATGGGAATCCTGGTATTGTCAAACATTATTCACTTCTACTCCGTCAGCTTCTTAACAGCCACCACGGCATTAAAGCAAATGGACATCGAATTTGAGCAGGTCTCCGATGCCATGGGTGTACCGTTTTACAAAACCTTTTTCCGGGTGACGGTGCCGGTTTGTCTGCCGGCCATGCTGGAAATCGGGATGTATTATTTTGTCAATTCCATGGCAACCGTGTCTGCGGTGATTTTTCTCTACTCTGCGGATCTGCCCCTGGCATCGGTTGCCATTGCCAATATGGATGATGCCGGCGATACAGCACCAGCATGTGCCATGTCGGTGTTGGTGGTACTTACCAATGGCGGAGTCCGGCTTATATACAATTTTTTAACCCGGCGTATCCGACATCGACATTCGGCCTGGAGCCGATGAATTTTACACTCAAAATTAGAATTTCTTTCGAAAAAAAGGAACAAACAATGGATATATTTATCAAAAAAACCGCTTATACCGGACCGGTGCAGTCCGTAATTATGGACTGGGCCGGTACCGCCGTGGACCATGGCTGTCTGGGGCCTGCGGCTGTGTTTATGGCTGTGTTTGCCGATGCCGGTATTTGTGTGACCATTGACGAGGCCCGTCAATTCATGGGTATGGCTAAAAAAGATCACATCCGGTGCATGTGCCGACTGCCGTCCGTGGAATGTGCCTGGAAAGCAGAACATGGCCGTACCCCTGATGAAAAGGATATAGACAGTCTTTATAACAACACAACCGTCCGCATGGTGGATACCATCGCCAACCACAGTGATCCCATTGAGGGGGTTGTGGAGACCATGGAAAAACTGCGTGGCATGGACATTAAAATCGGCTCCAGCACAGGCTATGTTCAGGAAATGATGAATGTACTGGTACCCATTGCCAAAGAAAAGGGATATCACCCTGATGCCATTGTCTGTTCATCAGATGTACCGGCAGGGCGCCCCTATCCCTGGATGTGCTTTCTCAACGCCATGAAACTCAATACCTATCCCATGGAAGCCATGGTGAAGATCGGTGACACTATTGTGGATATTGAAGAAGGCCTTAATGCCGGCATGTGGACCATAGGCGTTACCCGCACAGGAAATGAAATGGGATTTACCCCGGAACAGGTGGCTGATCTTGACCCATCTGACCTGGCCAAACGTCTGGCCGCCATTGAGGCTCGTTTTAAAACCGCCGGTGTCCACTATGTGGTGGAGCAGACAGCGGATATCCTTCCGGTGATAAGTGAAATCAATGAAAAACTCCTGGCCGGTGAA
>CAKZLA010000589.1 GCA_937124525.1 uncultured Desulfobacterium sp. | reverse complement strand
CTCGATCTTTTCGGTCTCCATGCGAACCAGCCGGAGATCATCCCCCCATGCGGGTGCTGTTAAGAGGCAGACCCCGCACAGGAGTAGTGACATAATTATGGTATGGGTATTTTTGACAAGTCTTTTCATTGGACGGAAATCCTTCCCAGGGGCAGGTCCAGGATCTCCACGGGTTTGCGTTTGGACCCCATATCAACTGCTGCCTGAATCTCTTTAAGATACACACTGTCAAGGGGCTCCCAGCCCTTTAGGGCGGTGTTGTATCCCCCGCAGTGCTGTTTATCCAGGGTCTGGTAAAAAAGGTTCATGCGGCCCAACCTGAAGATGTTAACCAGGGTATCCTGCCCTGACAGGTGAATGGTCTGCTGATATGCCTCAATGGTCTGCCCGTACTCCGCTTCCACCATCAATGCCTCCATGATCTTCCTGAAGCGCTCGCTCACCGGCACCTCGGGATCATGGGACAGGGCTGTCAATGCCTCCAACCGCTTGGTGCGCTCCTCCTGTAAAAAGGGCAGGTCCCGGAGAACAAGATCCTGGACCCTTTCAAGGAGCTGATCCAGAAAGGGAGAGATCTGATCTGAAATCTGGGCAATATCCGATAATTCCTGTTTTTTCCGATCAACTCGTACCGTTAAGGCCTGATGCTGGTCAGTCTGCCGAGCTTTTTGTGCTTCAAGGGCTTTTATCTCTGTTTCAAGGTCGTCAAATATCTTGTTTTTTTTCTCTTTTTCATTCCGCCACTGGGACTGAGCGGCCTGGGTTTTCTGTTCAATTTGGACGGCTTTATGGACCGGTGCTTCAATCTTTTTTTCCACATTCCCGGCCAGTACCGGCCAGGGTGGGGCCAAGGCCGTCAGAAAACAGGCCAGAGCCCACAGATACGGGATGATTTGATTTTTCTCCATACGCTTTTCCTTGCTTGGGACTTGTGTCAACATGCCCTGAAAATAAAAAAGGCCAAGAATTCCAGTTCACCGGTGTTTACGGTGTCTGGCCTTCTTGGCCTGGTTTTATTATTTATGTACTATTTTACTTCACTTGCGCCTTCTTGACGCGATATAATTGGAATTTATAAGCACACTCATCAATGGCTGTCAAGAAAAAATGAATGAAGTTACAATTCAGTTTTTCGCAACATCAAAAAGGAAAAAAATTTTAAAGATGTCCCTTCAGAATCATGAACCAATATAGGTTATCACGGCCCCCGGATCAATCCAGGGTTGACCGGGGTTCCTGGAATGATTATAATTTTTTGGGTTCCGGCTTGTCAAGCTCGGGTGTAAACTAAAAATTTAAGGAGAACTTTATGAAGGTAGTTGCATTTAACGGCAGTCCACGGAAAAAGGGAAATACGGCAGGATGTCTTAACACCGTATTGGGAGAAATTGAAAAACAGGGGATAGAAACGGAGCTTATCCATGTGGGAAAGGAAAAGATCCGAGGATGTCTGGCCTGTTTTACCTGCGCAAAAAAACAGAACCAGAGATGCGTTATTGAGGATGATCCCGTCAATGAATGGATCCAGAAGATAATAGACGCAGATGGTATCCTGCTGGGATCTCCGGTACATTTTTCCGGTGTGGCAGGCACCATGAAATCCTTTCTGGACCGGGCTTTTTTTGTGGCCACCACAAACAACAGCCTGTACCGCCACAAAGTCGGTGCATCCGTGGCTGCGGTGCGGCGATCCGGTGGCATTCCCACCATGGATGAACTCAATCACTATATCATTTATTCTGAGATGATGATGCCCAATTCCAACTATTGGAATGTGGCCCATGGAATGAACCCCGGCGAAATGGAGCAGGATGGAGAGGGCAAACAGATCATGGAAGTGCTGGGAAAAAACATGGCCTGGTTAATGAAGGTAATGGAAGTGGGAAAGAAAGAGATCCCAGCACCGGAACCTCCTGCCAAAATCATGACCAATTTTATTCGATAACCCATTACCTGGAACTCGATGATAGCAAAACAGGGGTTTTTCTCTGGAGCATTTTATGAACAAACCAATACTGAAGATTACCAGAACCAGAAAAGATGCCATCATTCCCCGGTACGCCCATGAAGATGATTCCGGACTGGATCTTTTTTCCGTTGATATTCTGACTCTGGAGCCGGGGGAGTTCAAACTGGTTAAAACCGGAATAAAAATTGAACTGCCCAACAACACCGAGGCCCAGGTTCGCCCCCGCAGCGGACTGGCATACAAAAACGGCATCACCGTCTTGAACACCCCCGGCACCATTGACCAGGGGTATAGAGGCGAGATCGGTGTCATTTTGATAAATCATTCTAAAAAAATATTTCACATCACCGCCGGGATGAAAATTGCCCAGATGGTTATTATGCCGGTATTGCGACCCCATGTGGTGGTGTCCGAAGAACTGTCAGACACCGCACGGGGAGAGGGGGGATTTGGCTCCACGGGCAACTAATCACGGGCAACTAATAAGGATAAAGCACCAGGAGAAAACCAAGGATATCAGGCATACTTCATTTACTGGTTGACATTTTTCACAACATTCCCTTATTTCCTGAGAATCTTTTCAAAAAAGTGTAAAGTACTTTTGGACTCACATGAAGAACACCAGTTCTTTCTTATGGAAGATAATGAAGCAAGAAATTTCAGATTTGATTTGAGGAGGAATATCATGGCCATTGTTAATCTTGTTGAGCTAAAAGAAAAATTTGAGATTCAGACCTACCAGAAACCCCAAAGTGTGGATAAGCACAACCACATCCCTTTTTCCGGTTCTCCTAAAAAACACCCCAATAACAAGACAAAGCTGATTCTCATTGCTGACCCATTTACTCCCAACACCTTTTATTATGAGTTTAATATCAAGGATGTGGCCTTTGCCGAAGAGCTTGCCAACATTACCAATATTGATGGGGAATCCATTTCAATGGCCCGCATCTGGATAAAAAAACAAAGCGTGGCAATCCGGTGCACCCCCTTTATTGTGGACACCATAAAGTCGGTGTAAATCTAAAAAATGAGGGGGGTACTTTGCAGATT
>CAKZLA010000588.1 GCA_937124525.1 uncultured Desulfobacterium sp. | reverse complement strand
ACAATGAGGCCCACAAATCCGATGATCCCTGAAACTGAAACAGCCGCACCGGTAACAAGTGCGGAAGCGATCAACAATATCCGCTTCACCGTCTCCACATTCATGCCCAGATGAATGGCCGTTTCCTCACCAAATTGAAGAATATCCAGTTCCCGGACCATGAAGCAGAGCACGCCGATTCCACCCAAAAGGGGCAGAATAACAATTTTCACATCCAGCCAGGTGGCCATGGCAAAGGAGCCCATGAGCCACAACACCACATTTTGCAAATTTTCCATGGAAGCGGTGATTTTGAGAAACGAGACCACAGCATAGAGAAAAAGCCCCACGGCAATGCCGGCCAGTAGCAATGTTTCCGTGGGGACCCTGTTTCCGGTGCGGGCAATGTTATAGACAACAAAGATGGTGGCAGTGGCCCCTGTAAAGGCAAGAACCGGTATGGCAAGAGGACCGAACACCCTTCCCATTCCCAGCACAATGGCAAGGCAGGCCCCCACGGCAGCACCAGAAGACATGCCCAGCACATAGGGCTCGGCCATGGGATTCCGGAAAAGTCCCTGCATGGCGGCCCCGGCCACGGCCAGTCCCATTCCCACAAGGATGGAGAGCACCACCCTGGGGGTTCTGATATCAATAACAATCACCTCCGGAATTCTGCTCCAGTCCTTTTCAATAAGGCCGCCGGTGAGTTGATGGAGCCAGATTTTAACCACCAGAAGGGGTTTGATGACCACCGGCCCGATCATCACCGCCAGGCATGCCGCAACTAAGAGTCCTGCTCCAAGGAGGCTCATCATTAAAAACGGGTTTCCACGTTTCATGGTCTGAGGTCTCCTGAATGATCTGAAACCTGAAGCCGAGACGAGTGTTTTGAGACATTATGTCCTGAAAGGTCATGTCCTAAGAGCTCATGTCCTGGGAGGTCATCTTCTGGGAGGTCATCTTCTGGGAGGTCATCTTCTGAGAGGTCATCTTCTGAGATATCAACGGCTCCGGGAGAATCAGCACCCCCAGGCACCCCGGTAGGATCTGAATCCCCAAGCACTCCAGGATGGATAAATTCGGCAAGGGTTTGGATCGCCTCTGCAAATCGAATTATGGTGTGGAAATAGTGTCCCTCTATGGTATAGACCCGGTTCTCCTTCACCGCCTTGACCCCGCTGAATCCAGGTCTTTTTTTCAAGGCCGCCATCCGTTCTTCCCTCTGGTCTTCTCTCCAATAGGAGATCACGATCACATCAGGATCACTGGCAATGACATATTCAGGGGAGAGTTCCATGTACTGCGTATCAAATTGTCCCGCCAGATTAACACCGCCGGCCAGCTCGATAAGTTCGGTGATGGCAGCCTTTGCACCATAGGTTCCGTTACGAACACCCCACCAATAGTAAACCAGCGGGGTGTCTTTAATCCTTGACAATATCTTTTTACTTAAAGTATCCACCTCATTTCTAATTTTCAGCGCCAGTGCCTGGCCCTCTTTTTCTCTGCCCAGAACGCTTGCCATTCGCTTTATCTGCTCAATGCCAAATGCCACATTTTCAACAGAGACAAAGGCGGCGTAGGGCATGTCTCTTCTTTCAAAAACAGTGGTGTATTTTCCGGGGGTTTCCGACGAGGCAAAGGGGATTATCAAATCAGGTGCAAGGGAGACGATTTTCTCAATATTGGGCGCATTGAACCGTCCCACCCGCTCTTTTTCAAGAACGGACGGGTATAGACGACAGGTTTCGGGATAGGAGGTGCCGATGGTGTCAACGACACCTACCAGCCTATCTCCTGCTCCCAACTCATAAATAAGGTCAATGGAGCTTCCGGACAAAAGGATAATCCGTTCCGGTGGCTTTTCCAGCACAATCTTTCTGCCAAAATCATCTTCCCCCACGATTTGACGGCTTTCTGCACGCCCCGCTGCACCGCCTCCAATCACGATATATAATACCGTTATGAGACAAATAAAGAGCTTAATATTCAAACTTCCTTCATCTTCCCCCATAAACTCTTTACATTTTTTTTGGAGAAAACTCTGAAAATTGGGAATGGCCTCAGAAAATGTAAAGAACTTTTGAATGATGCCGAAACTCATCATATCCGTCTGTTTCACCTTTTGTTGTTTGAATCCACTCCAGGCACAACGGACAAATTTTCCACGGATGAAAGGGGCCGCTGGGATGGAAGCATCATTATCTGACAGATAAGCTGGCAGATAAGCCGGCATAGGAGCTGGCATTTCAAATCGCCTCCTGTATGATCTTTTTGATATCCTTCATCTTTTCACTCCAGGACTCGACATCCTCAGTGGTCATAATATCCACTGCACCGCCCTGGAAATCTCCTGTGACATCTCCCATGCGATCTTCCAGGCAGGCCTCCGTATCCAGATAGGCCTCCTTGAGCTGCTCTAAAAGTTCGGGGTCAGGTGCCCAAATTTCACGGCTTTGGGCTTCAAGAAGACGGCGACCGATCTCTTCCATGGCCCAGGGATTCACTTTTTCAAACCATTCCTTCATTTCCGGGTCCAGCATAAAGGTTTTGGCGATTTCATCGAAAATCCAGTTATCCACCTCTCCGGTGGTGGCCCCGAATCCGTACACCCGGCCGATGCGCTTGTTAAGATCACCGGCACCTTTGTATCCGTGCTGTTTCATGCCTTCAATATATTTGGGATTTAAAAGCTTGGAGCGAACCACCCGGCGAAGTTCATCGGCAAAGTCCGTCACCGACACATTGGCCGGATCACGGGTGTCTCCGTAATAGGTTTTGGGCTTTTTCCCTGAAATGGCCTTGGCCGCAACGGTCATCCCACCGTAATTGCTGTAAAAACCGCAACATTTCAGAAAATCGGTTTCATCGGAAATGTGCTTGTCAAAGGTGACCTGTACCTGTTTAAGATTTTCCACAAGCTCGGGATGGGCTTTTACCCCAAAGGCATCTTTCCCGGCCCCATAGGCATACCCGTTCCAGAAGAGATAGACATCTGCCAAATCCTGCTCGGTTTTCCAGGCAGAGGCATAAACCGCCAGATTGACCCCGGCCCTGTAGACACCTGGCTGGGCGCAGAAAACCCTGAAGGAGAGCCTTCTGAATTCGTCTCTATTTTCAGGATCAAGCCCTTTTCGGGCAGCCTGTTCCAGGATATGCTTTCTGATAAAATTGCTCTTTTTCTCCTCATCAAGCAGGGCCACTGCGCACACCGCCTCATCCACATACCTCACCGCATCCGGAAAACAGTCCCGGGTAATGCCCGACACCCGGATATTGACATCAATGCGCGGACGGCCAAGCTCCTCAATGGGGATAATGTCAAACCCGTCCACCTGCCCATTGGCCTTCCATTGGGGCCGCACCCCTAAAAGATGCAGAATCTGACCGATCTGCTCTCCGTCGGAGCGCATGATATCCGATGCAAACCACACCATGCCCACGGACTGGGGAAAGGTTCCCTCCTCCTTTTGGTAGCGTTCCAGCAATGCCTCGGCAAGCTTGACCCCCACCAGCCAGGCTGCCTTTGTGGGAATTCGGGTGGGATCTACATTATACAGGTTACGGCCAGTGGGCAGGATATCGTACCGCCCCCTGGAGATAAAACCCGAGGGACCAGCAGGAACATGCCCCCCTGACATGGCATTGAGAAGGGAGTCAATCTCCTTTGAATCACGGATACGGCGTGCCACATCATCCACAAGATCTGCAAAATCCCGGAATCGTTTAAAGAGATCCGGGGCAGGCAGGCGGCCGAACTCACTGAGAAGGATAACCTCTGCCTCCTCCCCGGCCAATATCCGGTCAATGATCTCCTTGGCTTTTCGGTCCGCTTCAAAGAGAAGGTCCGAATAGGGCCTGCCGCACTTTCCATATTCTCCGGGATGCTCCAGGGCATGAAAAATATCTTCGTCCAGAAGTTCAAAGACCAGTCTCCGGCTGTTCAGAGGGTTATTGGTGTCAAATCTTAAAATCGTGTTGATATATTCGGCGGCTTTATCCGCTTCGGGAATTTGGCCAAAGGTATGCATGCCCACCTGGGTCTGGCTGTTCTTCACCGATGAGATCAATTCATGGCAACGCTGTACCAACTCACCAAAATTTTTGGGTGCAACCGCCTCCACCTCTTTTTTAAGGTTGTTGATCTCAATGGATTCCTGAATCAGATGCTGGAGCTGATGGGCCCTTGCAGGCTCTCTATCCCTGGCCTGATGATATTGATTCAGCAGGTCTTCCAGGTCTTTCAACCCCTCATAGGTATCTGAAATGGTGAGCATGGCCTGGAGATGGTTTACGGTAACCGCATAGCTGCGACGCTTGGCCACCACCCCCTCTGCCGGATTATCGGAATTATAGATATAGAGATGGGGCAAACGTCCGATGGAGATCTCCGGCCAGCAGGCAGTTGACAGGCCTGCGCCTTTGCCGGGAAGCCATTCCAGGTTTCCATGGGTGCCCACATGGATCACCACATCCGCCTTGAATATCTTTTCCATGTACATGTAGGTGGCAATGTATTGGTGGGGGGGTGGGATATCCGGATCATGGAGGATCTTGCACACCTGCCCGTCGCATCTGGCACCGGCGCATCCCCTTTTGGGCTGCATCATCACATTGACGTTGCCAAAATTAAGCCCTGTGATCACAAGCTTTCCCTCATGGACCATGCTGGGGGGCACCCCGTTCATCTCCTCCCCCGGCGGAAGTCCCCACCCTTTAATCATCTCATCCTGTGCTTTTTGGGGAAGGGCATCAAACCACTGTTGATAGATCTCATTGTCCAGCAGGGCCAGATGTCCGTTTTTGCTGATGATCTCATCCACTGTTGTCCAGCGGAACTCGGCAATGGCCTTTCGGTCCAGGATCATCTGCATCAATGCCTCCCCCGACTCTGGGATATCCTTTAGAATATACCCCCTGGCAGCCATCTCCTTCATGATCCTGACCACACTTTCGCCGGAGTCAAGACCGGCGGCCCCTCCGATATTGGCCTCCAGACCTGCGCACTCATTCTTATGAAAGACAAAGACCACTTTTCGTTCTTCCGGTCTTTTGTTGCCAAGTTCAATGAAATTCTTTACCCTGTCCGCCAGGTAATGAACCCGCTCGGGTATGACCTCGCGGATTTCAAAGGAGGTGTCTGTCTTTTCATCAATCACCTTACGGCTGGCCGCCACCATGATGGGCTCGATATTGCCTTCAAATTCCGGCATGGCAATGCCAAAGCAGACCTCCTCCGTCAGCCCCTGGGGATCTTCTTTCCACTCTTCCACGGTTTTAGAATAAGATACCAGAGGTTTAAACACAGGAACATTCAGTTTTTTGAACAGGGCCACGCTCTGGGCCGCCACACCGGTTTCACTCACATCATCACTGTTTTCACGGCCCAGAAAAAAAAAGTGAAGATTGATCAGTGCATGGATGAGGGGGTTACCGTTTTCATCAAAAAAATAGGTCTCAGCCGATTGCATAGGCCCCAGGGAGCCGGCCTCCGGGTCTGGTGTGCCATTACAAAAAACTGGCAATACATTAACGCCCCTCTCCTGGAACGCATTGATAAACGCCTCTTCCAGGGAGGCATCCCCATTGGTGAAGCTGTGCCGGGAAAAGAGAATTCCCACGGTGGTGTCATAATCAAAGGGATGGACGGCCGCATACGCTTCAACGGTTTCATAGACATGCAGGTCCGGCGGGAGCAGAATGCCCTGCCAAGGCATGGGAACAGTATCCCGGACTTCGATTTCAGGCCGCAGAAAATGGGCAGTATATTCCATAAGACGCTTATAATTTTCAGTTCCTCCTTCGGCCATATATCCGTAGGCTGTGGCACAGTCCGACGGAGAAACCGTGGAAATAATCCCCCAGTTCACCGGATCATAGGAGATGGTCACGACAATCGCATTTTTATTGATCTCCTCTATCCTTGCCTTGATCTCTTCGTAAAAGGCGTCATAGGTCCAGTAGAAAAGCACTGCATCCGCTGTTTTTGCCGCACGAAAAAAAGCCTCAAGCACATCGGAATCATTCACAATTTCCTTGTGTGAAAAGATTGTCAGCTCCAGATGTGGGCTTTCTGCAGCCGCCTTGATAAATGCAGGCAGGTACGATCCCCACATGATGGACACGATGTTCACTTTCTTGTTTTCTGTCATTATAAACCTCTTTAAGTTTAGGCAACGGACCGGGCAGTTAAACGCACAGCACTACACACCTTGAATAGGGGCACAGATTCTGCGTCATCGGGGACAACACATTTTGGGGGCTTTATCGCAATACCGGCCACCTGGGAGGACACCATGATAATTGACACAATTTTACAATGCTTTTATTAGAAAGGGGTCCGTTCCCCGGATATCCAGGAGACATCCCCCTGGAAGACAGCATGCTTCTTTGGCCGGATACAGGACTGTCTTCCAGTTTTTACACACATTAGTAAAATCTCAAACCCTGCGTACCCTTTAAACGCCAGGTGCTATTCAAAAGGGTGGCTTAAATGCCCGGGCTTGTTGAAAACTTACACGCATCACTTTCAACCCACTGTAATAATAATGTTTTTATATCTATTTTTATATTTTGTAATGTCAAATAAAAAAAGCCAGAAATTCCCGATATAATTTCTTACATCCGGCCTTCCTGGCTTTATTATTATGCTAATCTGACTTTTTAAATCAATGCAATTTCGATTGCAAT
>CAKZLA010000587.1 GCA_937124525.1 uncultured Desulfobacterium sp. | reverse complement strand
AACAAGAAAAGTCTATTTTTATATCTAATTAATTGAAGATATTAGATTGTTTTTTTAATATCGATAAAAGGTGTCTGTTCTACCGTTTCCTGATGATCCGCAATCATATTAACTTTAGCCCCCTGCCCAAAACTGTACCTAAATGTCCGGCACCGATGAAACCATATATTTATACACTGGAAGAGTTGCGCAGGCTTCTTGCGGCAACCCATAGACTCCAAAGTCCATGGAGTCCTCTTCGAGCTTGCACCTTCCATACGCTCATCCTCACACTTTACGGCACTGGACTTCGTATCGGGGAGGCACTTTCACTGACATTGGTAGATATAAACTTGACGGAAAGCCTGATTATGGTTCGCAATAGTAAATTCTATAAAACCCGTCTGGTGCCGATCGGCCCCCGGCTCTGTGATACTCTTCGAACCTATATGCAACGGCGGGGAAAATTACCGTGCCCTCAAGTAAATGATTCTGCCTTCTTTGTTACAAGATCTGGAAATTCCTTGACCTATGACCAGGCCAGAAAAATTTTTCCGATCCTCCGCAATCTGGCTGGAATCCATCGTGAAAAAGAGGCTCGCTACCAACCACGGGTACATGATATCAGGCACACAATGGCGGTACATAGACTCCTGTCATGGTATCGCGATGGCGCTGATGTTCAAAGGCTGCTACCCCACCTATCAATTTATCTGGGACACCGGAACATTGCCGCTACCCAACGTTACTTGAGCATCATTCCTGAACTCCAGACTCAAGCAAGTCGTCGTTTCGAACGTTATGCCATGCAGGAGGTGGAAGATGAAAATTGAAAAAAAAACTATCGGCAAATGGATCAGACGCTTCCTAATGGAATATTTGGTTGGTGAACGTAACCTTGCCCGCAACACACAGGCAAGCTATCGCGATACGTTGGCCTTATTGCTTCCATTTTCTGCTAAAAGGTTAAAGAAGGCGGTAGATTGCCTTTGCATTGAAGATATATCAGCGGACGTTATCCGAGGTTTTCTTCAATACATTGAAACGGACCGGAATTGCTCTATAGCTACACGCAATCAGCGTCTTGCTGCTATCCATGCCTTTTCACGCTTTATTAGTGAGCGAAGCCCCGAACACGTCTCTTGGTGTTCTGAGATACGGGGTATCCCTTTCAAAAAGACCTCCAAAACTGTGATGACTTATCTGGAAAAAACTGAAATGAACGCCCTTCTTGATGCTCCGGACCGCAGTACAGAGCAAGGCCAGAGAGACTATGCTTTGATGCTTTTTCTTTACAACTCAGGAGCTCGAGCTGATGAAGCAGCACAGATAACCATCGGTGATTTAAACTTGGGCAGTTCCCCTTCAGTAAAAATCGCCTACTATACCCGCATAGCGGGTAGTATGAGGAAGCCCCCTCGAAGGGGGCTTTGTGATGGGAAAGCCCCTGAAGGGGCTAATTAAGGTTCACGTTATTTTGAACTATTGTGATCTTGCTGTCGTATATATCTTTTGATCATTTCTTCATCAAGCCCTACTGTGCTGGCGCAATAACCTTTAGCCCAAAAACTTAAGCCAGTCATCCGTTTGGTATTAAGTAATTCTCTATGAATTCTTATTGCGCTTTTGCCCTTGATAAAGCCTATTGTGTTGGACACGCTATACTTTGGAGGAATGCTCAAGCAAAGGTGAACATGGTCAAGCATTGCATGACCTTCATGCAATTCGACACCCTTTTGTTCGCACAATTGCCGAATAATCGGACCAATTCCCCTCCGAAGATCCCCCATATATGGTTTTATTCCTGTATTTGGTCACAAATACTATGTGGTATTTGCAATCCCATTTGACGTGTGATAATGTTTGCCAATCTCTCATTGGTTCTTCCTCACTTCCTTCGGAGCCTTCCCGAGGAAGAACCTTTATCATTTTTTAAATCTCGCCGGAACTGTCAAACTTTTCGGGTCGCTCAGGCAGAGCCTGAGGTTTAATTAAAAGCAATTAGGAATTGGGGGAGAGGTGCGTTCATGCCTTCCAGAAAAACTTAGGACTCACGAGGCACATCAAGACCCCAGAATCCAACATGAGCCTTAAAAATAATTTTCAGGAGATTAGTTTATGATTAGGGAAGTCATCAAAAAAACTATAATAAAAACTGCATACTTTGCTGGGATTTTAGAAGGTATGTTTCGCCTTGATCTTGGGCAAGTAGTTTTTATCGTAGGTACTGGTCGGTGCGGGACATCATTGCTTGACCGAATCCTAAAATCCCATCCAGATATCTCCGGGTTTCCCGGTGAAGGAAATGATTTGTGGCACCCCAAATTAGAATCTTCAACTAAGATTCAGATTGAAACGATGCCCATAGAATTTGATTCCAAGGCATATACTGAATTGTCATTGAGAAATTGGCCAATAAATCATTCCAAAAGAATAAAACAAACATTTAATGGGTTTCAAGTGATAACGGGGATAAAAAAAGTGTTCTTTATTAAGAGTGCGATGATTTCTTTTATGATGCCCCAAATAATAAAACTCTATCCTGAAGCAAAATTCATTCACATATATAGATATGGCCCATCTGTTGTTGCTTCCTATTTCAAAAAAAATTATCAAAAATATCAAAATTATCGTCCAGATATGGAAGACTACTATATTACATGCGCTCGATACTGGAACAACTGTATACTAAATATCGAAAAAGATAGAAAAAAGTTATCTCTGGATGATAAAAATGCTTTTTTTGAATTAAGCTATGAGTCTCTGTGCGACAACACAGAGAACACCCTATCTAATCTGGCTAATTTTTTAAATATACAATTCGAAGAATTTACCTATGATCTATCCCTGATACGCAACACTAATTACAAAGTTAAAGAGGTATTTCAAGATATCGAACTAAAACAAATAATAGACCGCGAGATGCATGCAGCTATGAAACAAAAAGGATACTTATCTTGACACATGTTTCCCAAAGGCAGCAGCATTCTAAAAGAATGCTTATCATTAATCAGAGACAATTTGGATATCATTCTGACACCTATTATTATTGCAAATATCTTTATACTGATTTTAGTATCGCTTATATTTGTTGGGATTACAAAGATCCAAAAATTAATTTGAATGGTATTCATACCATATATATATCCAGAAAAGGAAATATTGTCATAAGAAATATTCGTTTCATGAAAAGTGTAATCAAAGAAATTAAAAAGGGATACCATATTCACTTTATCAAATATTTCAAAGGATGTTCGCTAATTAAAATAATTTATTCCAGAAAAACCTTCTTGCTGGACATTCGATCCAGCACCATAGAGGGTTCAGTGCTTTGGCGATCGGCCTTTAATCTATTAATAACAATTGAATCAAATTTTTTCAAACATATTTCTGCCATTTCAAACAGCCTGGTTAAAAAACTTGGCCTTCCCAAAAGGACTTTTATCCTCCCAATCGGTGCGGATGTCATTTCTGCCAAAGAAAAAACCTTCAACTCACTACATTTATTATATGTGGGAACACTCTTCAAGCGGAATATCGACCAAACGATCAAAGGTTTTTCAAAATTTTATCATAACTACAAGGATAAAATTCATATTCATTACACTATTGTGGGTAGCGGAGAGACTCCCAAAGAACAACAAAGATTAAAAGCCCTTGTGAGGCAAGAAAATTTAACTGATGCGGTTAATATTGCTGGCCAGATTCCCCATGACAGATTGAAGTCTTTTTTTGAGAATCACAATGTTGGGATTTCCTACATTCCTAAAACAGATTTTTTCAATGCTCAGCCACCGACAAAAACTTTTGAATACCTACTTTCAGGGATGCCGGTATTGGCAACCAACACTCTGGAAAACAAAATCGTTATTCATCGTTATAACGGCGTGCTGATCGATGATAACCCTGAAGCATTTTTTCAGGGATTAGCTCATTTGTATCAAAACCGAAAGCAATACGATTCCAATGCTATTAGATATAATATATCAAGACGCGAATGGGTTAACATCGCCGCTATTTTGAAGCAAAAAGTAGAATCCTTATAACACGATTATTTACAATTTTACATATTCAGGAGCACTGCTGTGAAAGAATCTGACATTAAAAAATTTTGGAACAAACACCCTTGCGGAGACCATCAAGTTGAGAATCTCAGGAACCGCCAAGAAAACTATGACGAATTTTTTTCAGATTATGACAAATTCCGATACCAGAAAGAAGCGCATATATTAGCGTGCTTGAACCAAATTGATTTCAAAGGAAAGAAAACTCTGGAAATTGGATTGGGGCAGGGAGCGGATTCTGAACAGATCATTCGGCGGGGTGCAATATGGTCTGGGCTGGACATTACTCCAGAATCTGTAACCAGAGTCCAGGCCCGCCTTAGCATCCGTGGACTTTCCTATGAGGATATTAAGGAAGGAAGCGCACTACAGATTCCATATAAAAAAAACAGTTTTGATATTGTATTTAGTCATGGTGTGCTTCACCATGTACCGGATGTTAAAACGGCTCAAACGGAAATTCACCGGGTACTAAAGCCAAATGGAGAGCTTATCATTATGTTATATTCCCGCTGGTCCCTCAATTACCTTTTATCCATCAGCTTTCTCCGGAGACTCGGCCTACTCGGTATTTATTATTTTAAATTGGATTTAGGTGAGCAGTTGAATCAACATCTTGAAAATGCCCGACTTATGGGACTTATACCTTATTTAAGAATGTCTAATTTTATTCATAAAAATACGGACGGTCCTTTAAATCCTTATTCAAAAGTCTATGACCTAAAAACTGTCAAAAAAGACTTCCCTGATTTTCGAATCCATCGAACCTACAAACGATTTATGCATGCTCCTCCCCTTCCTGTGGGCCGTTTACCCCTTGAACAGTTACTTGGCTGGCATTTATGGGTTCATCTAAAACCAATTACGGAAATTAAAGAATAGTGAATCCGACTATACACTCCCAATAAGCAGGAGATTCCACCACAATGTCAAAAATTAATCAGTTAATCCTAATGTTATTAGCTTTAATTCTTGTTCTGATTGCCGTTATCATTTATCGTCCCTCCCCCTCCCCCTCCCCCTCCCATCCCATCTCAAAGATGGTAATTACTCCAAAAAGTAATTACGAAACATACTATATTGATCCATTCAAAGGAAATAATAAATCTCCTGGCACCGACAAAGATAAACCATGGAAAGATTTTGTAATTCTCAAAAAAGTCGTATTTTCTCCAGGAGCTAAAATATTATTAAAAAGAAACGGGATATGGCATCAAACCTTGAAAGCACCCAGCGGAGGAACAAAAGACGAACCTATTGTTATTGATGCCTATGGAAGTGGAGCAACACCTGTTATTGATCTACAACATCGTATTAACACCGGCATACGTATAAATCACTCCTACATTTCCATCAAAAACTTGCAAATTCAAAATGCCCGAGGCAATGCCATTGCCGTTTCAGTCAGAGATGGTCTTAATCACGTTCTGCTCGACAAATTAAAAATTTTAAATTCTGGCAAAAATGGTATAGGAATTATGTATGGTGGAAAAAATCTTATTATCTCAGAATGTCATATTGAGAATTCTCAAAATAATGGAATTAACTTGGGGGGATCTCCGCAAAATCACTTGAGTCATGTGATTGTTAGTGATTGCTATATTAAAAAGGTAATGCATAATGACGGAATCACTATCCACACAGATAGCGATGACAATGATGCCGGTTCCCATTTTTTAATCCGAAACAATACGGCAGAATTATGTGAAGAAAATGGCTTTGGCATAGCATCAGGGAAAAAAATTTTGCTCGTAAACAACAAATCTTCTCAAAACAAATTGGGAGGAGTTATTGTCGGACACAGAGCAGAGGAAGTCACTATTTTAGGCCAAACCAGCACAAATGAACCGACTGACATGGCATCTGCGGCAATAAATCTCCAGTCAGACATTGGCAATGTTCGACTTATCAACAGCATCATTAAGGGCAATGGGTATCATTTATTAAGAATAAAAACCCACAACGTGGCCATCTATAACAATACTTTTATCTGGGATGGGGGTGGATCACCCATTGATGTTGACGGAAAAATTGAGAATGTTGATTTTATCAATAACATTGTATTTTCAAAGCAATCGGCCATGAGTCGAATTCGTTTTCTGAAGCCTTCTCGTCCTCCTGATTACAAAAGTTTTTGCTTTGATCATAATATTTATTATGTGCCGAACCATTCAGCCGTTTTTTCCCATAACAATAAAAATTATTCTTTTGAAAAATACCGTAAAAAATTTGCAGTTGAAATTCACAGTAAAGATATTAATCCGAATTTTGTCAATCCAAAGGTGGATAATTATCATCTAAAACAAAATTCTCCGGCCATCGACACGGGCAGGTTCCTCACAGTACCAGTTTCTCGGAACAAAGATCTCAAGGTTCCCATTAAGAAAGCCATATTTTTTTATAAAAACCAATTATCTGATGACGCTCAATGTGTCAAAATTAAGGGTATCCATGAAAAATTTCACATTATTGATATGGATTATAAAAATAATGTCATGACCTTGAATAAAGAATTCTCATATGATACAGGTACGGCCATTGGAAATTGCTTCAGCCAATCTGGGCCTGATATCGGAGCACATGAATTTAACATTTCCTCCTCATTGAATCTCCTTCAATAAGGAGGATAGAAAGGAGTTTTTTGAAAGAAAAACAAAAAACATTCTGTTTTGTGGTCCCTTCATTTTTTAACGAATACAAGGGAGGTGCCGAACTTCAATGCTATTATCTGGCCCAGGAACTGATTAGGAGAGGCTGGACGATTCATTATATCCGTGAACATCGGAACCAGATTCATCCCAACACTTACACATTTCAAGGAATCACCATTCATGGAGTTAAAGAAAAAAGAAATGAGTTGCGATGGCTGAATGAAATTCAACTGTACCAAATTATGAACGAAATAAAGGCAGATTACTGGTATTGTCGAGCATCCATTTCCTATCTTCATCCTGTCCTGAAAAATGCAAAAAAAATCAATAATAGCATGGTTATTTGGGCATGTTCTCACGAAAATGAACTCAAACCCATTAAAAATCTAAACCCAATCAAGTGGCTTTTATCAATCTACAGTTCACCGATATTATGGGCATGGTAAAAAATCATACGATTCCTGTGTCGGAGTTTGCCGAAGCCGTTGATCATGGGATCTGGTTTGATGGCTCTAGTATTGAAGGCTTTGCTCGCGTGGCGGAGTCCGATATGTATTTGATGCCAGATCTTGATACATTTGGTGAGAATATCAAATAACCAAGGGAAACAACTATTGCTATGAGACCAGTTATTACAAATGTCATTTGAAAACCACCTTGTAAATAAAGCCAGGATCCCAAAGCTGGTCCT
>CAKZLA010000586.1 GCA_937124525.1 uncultured Desulfobacterium sp. | reverse complement strand
CGGGGGGCACACCGCAAACAGGTTGCGTCTTTTTTCCGCCTGGGCCTCGGAGGATTTTGATATTCAGATTTTCAATGAAGGAGATTATTTCCGGGCTGTGGAGCGAAAGATAAGCTCTGAAAATATTTCCAAGATACTCTACCCGTCGGATTCCCAGGAAGCCGGAAAGGAGCTTCGCCTCGTCCAGGAATATTTTCTGGTGGCCTGTGCGGTGCAGGATATCATTCGCATCTATTTAAAAAAGCACGATGATTTTGATCAGTTCCCCCAAAAAGTGGCCATTCAACTCAATGATACCCATCCGGCCCTCACCGTGGCTGAGCTGATGCGCTCCCTTGTGGATGTCCATGGCCTGGAGTGGGACCATGCCTGGGAAATCACCACCCAGACCCTGGCATATACCAACCATACCCTGCTGCCCGAGGCCTTGGAAAAATGGCCCCTGGCCATTGTGGAGAAGGTGATTCCCCGTCATCTCCAGATTATATACGAGATCAATCAGCGCTTCTTGAAAACCCTCACCGCCAAGTACCCGGATGATCCCCAACGTCTTCACCGAATGTCCATCATTGAAGAGGGGGATGAAAAACAGGTGAGAATGGCCAATTTGGCCATTGTGGGCAGCCACTCGGTTAATGGGGTGGCAAAAATTCATTCCCATCTGGTCAAAACCAGCCTGGTTCCTGAATTTTATGACCTGTGGCCGGAAAAATTTAACAACAAAACCAATGGGGTAACCCCCCGGCGGTGGCTGCTGTCCGCCAATCCCGGTCTGGCCCGGGTCATCACGGAAGCCATTGGTGATAGCTGGATTACCGATCTTGATACCCTGAAAGACCTTGAACCCCTGGGAAGCGACAACGCCTTTCTGGAAAAATTTTCCATGATAAAAAGGGAAAATAAAGTTCGGCTGGCAAAATTGATCAAAAAGACGGCTTACATTGATGTAGACCCGGATTCCATTTTTGACATCCATGCCAAAAGAATTCATGAATATAAGCGACAGCTTTTAAATATCATGCACATTGTCCATGGATATTTCATGATTCATGAGGAGGGGGTTATTCCGCCATCCCCCAGGACCTATATTTTTTCCGGCAAGGCCGCACCGGGATATTTTCTTGCAAAGCTGCTCATCCGCCTGATCCACGGCGTGGCAGATGTGGTAAATAAAGATCCTCTGGTGAATCAATGGATCAAGGTGGTCTTTATTCCAGATTACAAAGTTTCCCTGGCGGAGATTATTATCCCCGGTGCCGATGTCAGTGAACAAATTTCCACAGCAGGCATGGAGGCATCGGGCACAGGAAATATGAAATTTGCCATTAATGGTGCCGTGACCATGGGCACCATGGACGGTGCCAACATTGAAATAGCCGAAGCCGTGGGCCAGGAAAATATTTATATATTCGGCCATGATGTGGAAGAGATACAGGCCATGCGGGGGGGCTATGACCCCGGAAAAATATTGTCAAAAACCCCCCAGGCACAAAGAGTGCTTGACGCCATCAATTCCCCCTTATTCTGCGGGTGGGAAGGCGATCTTTTTTCTCCCCTTTTTGATGCAGTGGTTAACCATGGGGATTATTACATGAATCTTGCGGATTTTCAGTCCTATGTGGATGCCCAGACCCGGTTGGCTGCGGATTATGTTGATAGAAAAAAATGGGGACAAATGACCCTTTTTAACACGGCACGCACCGGTATTTTTTCCAGTGATCGTACCATCCGGGAGTATGCCCGGGAAATCTGGGGGCTGGAACGTCAAATATAACTGCCACGGGCAGACCGTATTGGGGATCTTGCCTGCCCACAACAAATATCAGAACTCCAGTTATTACAAATAATCGGACGGAGTTTCTTATAAAAATGAG
The DNA here is from genome assembly GCA_937124525.1 of uncultured Desulfobacterium sp. The sequence continues at coordinate 1,724 of CAKZLA010000586.1, read as the reverse complement.
CCCGGAAAAATATTTTTTTCTTGAGGTTTTTTCCAAGCCCATGTATTTAATAAACCACTTAGTATACAGTAAAGAAGGTTCAAAATATAAAGAGGTTTGATATGGGCATACACGAACGTAAGCAAAGAGAAAAAGAACAGCGACGCAAACAGATCATGGAAGCTGCCAAAACGGTCTTTTCAGCTAAGGGTTTCAACAGAGCAACCATGGAGGAGATCGCAGGGGAGGCCGAACTCAGTCCGGGAACCCTGTATCTATATTTTAAGAATAAAGAAGAGCTTCACACATCACTTTCCATTAATATTCTCCAGCATCTGACGGAACAGATCACGACCTATGTCCACAATAAGGATCTTGATGCCATGGACAAACTCATGGCGTTGAAGGATGTTTTTATTAATGTGTACGAATATGATGCCATGGTACTGATCAATCTTTTCCATCTCCAGTCCGGGGAAACACTGAAAAATCTTTCAGGTCCGGTTCTCAATGAGATAAAAGAGACATCTGCCGATGCCATAGGGGCCATTACAGCCATTGTTCAAGAGGGGATTGATCAAGGCGTTTTTGTGGAGCGTCACCCCGTTGCCCTTGCAGATATTATCTGGGCGACCTATTCTGGTGTGGTGTTGTGGGTGGACAGTAAACGTCTTTTGAATAATGAAAAAGATTTTGTAATACAGACGCTGGAAACGGCCTTTGAACTCATTGCCATAGGCTTGACTCGGTCTAAATAAGAGGTAATCTGGGATGTCTATATGTACTTTTGTGATTTTTTTGATTTCAGGGCCTCTTTATTTCAGTGGGTAGGCCTTTTAAAACTAAGGGCAGCAATCAAATATCCGCAGCTCCAGAAACCAAGGGTAAGGGGTGCTCAGAGATACTCAAGGCCTGATTTAAACCACTCCAGGCTTATTAATTTCCACGCATACCGCATGCCCGGGATCACAGATGTCGCGCAGCCACCCCATCTGTTTTTATTTTCGACACAATCTGTGAATGGTCTGGGCATGCCACTCCCCTCTGCCTGAAAAAGTGGGGATGGCCCGGGCCTTCAATTCTGCAGCAATTTCCCCAAATGTACATCGTTTTTCCCGCATTTCCCGGATGATATGAATGACCTCGGTTTTTGTGAACCGTGCCCCCTCCATGGGTTCGGCCATGGGTGTCTCTGTGCTTTTTTGTTCAACTGTGGGGGAAACAGTCTGGGGGACGATTTTTTCCGTAAGAATATCATTTACATTATTAAAGAAACAAGTCATCGCCTGGTGGAGTTTTGTCTGGGTTTCAGCCAGTTTTTCACCGGTCTCACACATTCTTTCAACGGCGGTTGTGATGGCTGTCAGATGGATTTTTATGCTGGGCAGGACTTGATTTAAGATATCGTTTCCCGGGGGAAGATCGTCAAAACCGGTTAGTTGCGATTCCCTTCGCTCTTTATTCCTTCGTCTGTCAACGGATGGATGAAAATTTCCTTCAGCAGTTTTTCGCGTGGTGGCAGTGTATCTTGGTTTTTGACTTCGCTGGGGATTTCTCAGATTTTTTAAAAATTCATTCATGAAACCTCCTGAAAATATGGCGATTATCATAAAGCATGAAGGGACCGGGTTTCACCGTGGGGGACTTGGTTACAAACATGGCAGCTGTTTAAAAAAATCGGGCTTTAATAAAACAAAGGCTGATCATGATGGATCATGAACTGCTTGAAGGCGTGGGCGGAAATG
>CAKZLA010000585.1 GCA_937124525.1 uncultured Desulfobacterium sp. | reverse complement strand
ATCTGTTCTAAATCACAAATATTTTCAGCCTTTGAAATCATGTGCTTCTTATATCACAACTGGCTGAAATTAAAAATCATTTAATTCAGAAAACAGCAGAAAAATCCAGGCTTTTATGAGCCTTTTTCTGTTGAATATCAAGCCCATCCATCAACCAGGAAAGTTCCCGTTGACCGATGGTCATCACCTCCCGTATGGAGACGGGCCATTTGAAGGTATGCTTTTCCAGACGTTTATGCCAAAGACAAAAACCGTTGCGATCCCAGTACAGAATTTTCAGCATGTTGCGCCTCCGGTTGCAGAAAACAAACAGATGGCCTGAAAAGGGATTCTGTACCAGATGCTCACTTACCAGAATGGAAAGGCCGTCGATGGATTTTCGCATGTCTGTTGCACCCAACGACAAGTAGACCTTGGTATTTGTGGAAGTTAGGAACATGTCATACCTCCTTTAATACCAGTAAAAGCCGCCCCAGTGTGACAGGGGAAAAATCATCAGGGATCTCAACACTGAATCCGGATGGTGCACAAAGCCGGAGGGTGGGTGATTGGTTGGCCTGGAAAAAATTATCGCCTGCCATCCGAACGGCTTCTTCCGGTACCTGTATCAACTGGGTGGGTATTGTTGCCTGGAGAAGTTTCTTTTTCCAATAGGTAAAACGGTTGGATTTCAAGTTATGTTGGCGGCAGTAAGCTGCCTGACTGAGGTCGTTTTTTTGCCACGCCTCAAGGTGATGCTTCCAGAACTCGTGCCGATCCCGGCTTAGAATTTCCTTTTCTTCTCCCATCGTCGTGTAAGCCTCCTTTTGTTAAAGTTGGCTTATTATCTCAGGTTGTGACCTCCTTGAGAAGATGGGGTTTATTGAGCGCTTACAGAGCAAACTGTAATCGTTGTAATGAGGCGTTCCGACGATCTACAGGATTTTGATCAGGTAGCTCAGCATCTTCAAGGACCAAATCTAAGAGTTCCTCATACTGCCCAGCCTCAAGCATTAGTTGCGGTAATGCGGAGGCAACATAACTGTTTTTCTTTATCAATGGTCGTATCGCATTGATGAATATAATAAGTTTTTCTTGCGCAGGTTTATAGGTTTCGCGAAACCATGTTTCCGATGGTTCATCAAAGAACTGTACCGCGTCTCCAGAAATCGACAATGGGCGTCCTAAATCCACCAGAAAACTTTTTATTGCGCTTTCTTCCATACCAGATGCCAAGGCCAAGACCTCGATGGGTAAGCGCTCTATAAACCCCATCTTCTCATAGCCAAAACGTCATGGCATAATCCTTTCCAGAGAATTGGCTATGCCATGAGCGAAATGAATAAAATATCAATAATGAACCGGCGGCCCTGCAAGCTGGGATTGATCCAGGTTTTGTGGCAGCAGAGCAAGGTAGTCCTCTTCGGTCATGGCATCGGGTATTTTTTCAATGATATACCGGAGATACCAATAAGGCTCAAGTCCATTGGCCTTGGCTGTTTCAATGAGGCTGTACATGGCGGCACTTGCGGCAGCACCTTTTGGTGAGGCATTAAACAACCAGTTTTTCCGGCCGATAGCAAAGGGGCGGATAGTGTTTTCAGCCATGTTGTTGTCCAGGGTCACATCGGCGTATTCGATATATGTCACCAGGCGGTGCCACTGCTTGGACGTATAGCTTACCGCCTTCCCCAGCAGGCTTTTCGGGGGAACGTCTTCTCTTCTGCAGGTAAGCCAGGTTTCAAATTCATCCAGTATCGGTTTTGCCTTTTTCCGTCGTACGGACACAAGTGCACCACCGGTGAGATTCTGCTCTTTGGCATATTTTTCAATACGATAAAGCTCCCGGATATATTTCAATGCCTGGTCGGCATGGCCCTGTTTACGCTCACCTTTTTGGGATGAGCCAAGGGCTTTGACCACATCATGAAATTTTCGACGCACGTGTGCCCAACATCCCATGGGTTCAATTCCATCGGCGGTATCAAGAAAACCGTATCCGGCATAGCCATCGGTCTGGACAACCCCATGATACCCTTTTAAAAAGGCAACAGCGGCATCACCGGAACGGGAGGCGTGGTATTCAAACAAAATGCCGGGTTTTTCCCGGGGGCCTCCACGGAACACCCACATGTATGATTTTGTGGTATTTTTTTTATTGGGCTCATTCAGAACCTGGGTTGGGGTTTCATCAATTTGGATGAGTGGCCCGGTCAGAATCTCTTTTTTGAGAAAATCCAGAAGAAGTTCAAGGGCATCGGCAACTTTTTGTGCCCAGCCGCACATGCTTGCCCTGGAGATCTCCACTCCGATCCTCAGAAACTGTTTTTCCTGACGGTAGAACGGTAGGGCATCCACAAATTTAGCCACCAGAACATAGGCGATCAGACCGGGAGTGGCGATGCTTTTGGGAATGATCTGTTCGGGCATGGGTGCAATGGCAACTGTGGGGCCGTTACTCTCAACGCCTTCACAGGATTTGCAGGCATATTGGGGACGGATATGCCGGATGACCTGAATCTTTTGTGGAATAATGTCAAGTTGCTCAGACACTTCCTGGCCGATGCATTCTTTAATGCAGCCGCATTCACATAACTTTTCAGATTCCGGAATGTCATGCAAGGCATCAACGCGAGGAAGATTGTCTGGGATGGGTTTGCGCCCTCTTTTTTTTCGTTTATGTGCCGGAACTTCAATGATTGGTTCTTCATCATTCATTTTTTCGGCAAGGGGGAATAGCTCTTCGGGCATTTCAAAGAGAGAAAGCTGCTTATCTTCAACCGTTTCTTTTTCACTTTTACGGCTGAATACCATATTTTTAAAAAATTTGAGCTGTTCTTTAAGCAGTTTTATTTCAGCCAGATAATCCTGCTCTTTTTTCAATAAAGAGTCGACTATCTGTTCTAAATCACAAATATTTTCAGCCTTTGAAATCATGTGCTTCTTATATCACAACTGGCTGAAATTAAAAAT
>CAKZLA010000584.1 GCA_937124525.1 uncultured Desulfobacterium sp. | reverse complement strand
ATACGATATCCTCAATACTGTCAATCATGCAAAGGCCACCAAAGGCATAAATGGTCTCATATTCCGGCCCTTCCAATTGAAGCCCTTTGTGACGACCCTCCTTTACTGTGACAAATTTTCCACACCCCATGAAACAGGTTCTGCACGACCTTGGTTTGGGGTCCAGGCACTCCTTCATGCTCTGGGCATTAATTTTTTCCCAGTGCTCACATTTTCCCTTGGACCAGTATTTGGTGGGAAAGGCCCCGGCATTGTTTAAGCCCGCCACCATGACAGGGGTTCCCTGGGTTTTGTAAATATTGGTGGCAGCATGATCCTTAAGTTCATGGAGCATGTTTTTTGCATATTTTTTAATTTTTTCAGGATCATGGTACTCCCGCCGGCAGGAACCATGAAACACCAGGGCTTTCACCTTCTTAGATCCCAGCACAGCCCCCATGCCACAGCGACCGGCCGACCTCCAATAATCGTTTTCCACCACGGCAAACCGCACCAGATTTTCCCCGGCAGGTCCGATGACCAGGGCACCGCAGCCCTTGACACCGCATCGCTCTTTGACAATATCCTCGGTTTCATAGCTCTCTTTTCCCCAGAGATCATCCGCGTCGTGGAACTTGACCTCAGTATCTGAAATCTCCAACCACACAGGGTGATCCGAGGCCCCTTTTAAAATCACAAAATCATAGCCTGTCCTACTCATGGAGATGGCAACGCTTCCCCCGGAATAGGACTCACCATAAAAGCCGGTGAGGGGAGATTTGGTATAAATACCATACCGACAACTGCCATAGAGCTTACTGTCCGTTGCAGGTCCAAGCCCCATGATAAAGCTGTTATCAGGGGACAAGGCATCCACCTGGGGGGGATTATGATCCAGCAGCAGCCTGGTTCCCAAGCCCTTGCCACCCATATATTGTTTCAGGAGATCTTCTTTAATGGGTTCTATAGTAACATCTTGACTGCTCACATCAATGATAATGAGACGCTTGAAAAAACCTTTCATACTGCTTCCTTTATAAAAAACTCCACCCAATGATCTGTAATAACTGGAGTTTTAATATTTATTGTGGCAGGCCAGGGTACCCAATACGGTCTGCCCATGGCAGTTATCCGGTTAAAACCGGCCTTATCATAATTTGGTGGGGGCAGGCGTTATCACATCCCAGGACCCATTATTCCAGCGAGGGTATGGAGTGCCCTGTGTTGTAATCAAGCCAAGGGTCAGCCGCCGGATGATCGACCGCCGACCCGGGATGTTTATTTACTCACTTCTTCAAGACTCTCTTCAAGAATGGAAAGCCCCTTATCCAATTGTTCATCGGTGATGACAAAGGGCATCAAGGTTCGAATTACATTGCCAAAGTTACCGCAGGAAAGAACGATCAATCCCTTGTCATAACAAATCTGGATTAATTTTTTGGCCTGTTCCGTGGCCGGTTCTCTGGTCTCTCTATCCTTGACAAGCTCCAATGCCAGCATGGGGCCTTTGCCCCTTACTTCCCCGATTATTTCATGGGATTTCTGCATGGTGGTAAATCGATCCCACAGGGTTTCACCCAGGGCTTTGGAGCGTTCCATGAGTTTATCTTCAAAGAGGATCTCAAGGACTGCAAGGGCTGCACTGCAAGAGATGGGATTACCACTATAGGTGCCACCAAGGCCACCGATGTGGGGTATATCCATGATCTCTTTTCGACCGGTCACGGCGCTAAGGGGCATACCACCGGCAAGACTCTTGGCTTGGGTGATCAGGTCCGGCTCAATACCCCAGTGCTCAATGGCCAGAAATTTACCGGTTCGACCGGCACCGGCCTGGACTTCGTCAATTATGAGCATAATGCCGTATTTTTTACAAATTTCAGCAAGCTTGGGGAAATATTCCGGTGGAGGGGTCACAAAACCGCCCTCTCCCTGGATGGGCTCTGCAATGACGGCCGCTGTAAAATCAGGGTCCACATTGGTGATAAAATATTCTTCAAGGTAATCTGCGCAATAGGTATTACACTGGGGACGTTTTAAACCAAATGGGCATCGGTAACAATAGGGATAGGGCATGCGATAGATTTCCGGAGCAAAGGGGCCGAATCCGTATTTGTAGGGTTTCACCTTACTTGTCAGGGACATAGTAAGCAGGGTTCTGCCGTGGAACCCGTTTTCAAAGCAGATAATTCCGGGGCGTTTGGTTGCATACCTTGCAATTTTAACTGCATTTTCAACGGCTTCAGCACCGCTATTGGCAAACATGGTCATTTTTTCAAAATCACCGGGAGCCAGTTGATTTAACTTTTCTGCCAGTTCCACATAGGAATCGTACATGCCCACATGGAAACAGGTGTGAATGAATTTGTCGGCCTGATCTTTGATGGCTGCCACTACTTTGGGATGACAATGTCCCACATTGTTTACGCCGATACCGCCGGCAAAATCAATGAAATCACGGCCCTCAATGTCGGTCATAACAGCACCTGATGCATGGCTGATAACGGCTGGGGTAATGTTGGCAGGTCCCTGGGGGACACTGTTTTTACGCATTGCCATAAAACGATCGTACTTCGCTGAACTCATATTGTTTATCTCCCATACTGAATTGATAATTATGATGCGATTGCAATTGTGGGGCTTGATCATCGAGTGATGCCATATCTCAAGGGAGTCTTTGGACTCACCAAACCTCGTTGTGGTTGTGGTAACGACAACAGCAAAAAATGTGCCATCTCACCGAGGATGGGTTTCTATAAAATTTTTTATTAGATATCATACCGATTTTTGTTTAAGTTATTGATTCTATTGAAATTAGTAAGGATATATTTTTAAATCAAATCAGTTTATTATAAAAAATCAATATAACTGCCACGGGCAGACCGTATTTTGGGCCCGGCCTGCCACAAAAAAAATAAAACTCTCATAATTCCAGCATGTTGAATAAAATTTGACCAAATATGACCACACTACTAAAAAAATGCATAAATGCATATCTATGCAAATTTGCATACCAAAGAATAAAATGATTACCAAGACTGATAAATTAATAATGATTAATGATGCTTTCTTTTTGAACTGGTCTCTCCACCAGTATAATCAAGATATAATCCTGGTAAACATTATGCTATTTTGCATAATATTGTTATCTATTATGAAATTTCACCGGCCCAGATCACCGGAAAATGGGTACTCCAGCCATTAAACAATATACGGTATACACTTTGCATATAGCCTCATATACTTAGACCATCGATCATTGCTCATTGTTTTATGCCGTGTGCCGATAAAGACGTGAGGACACCGGAATTTCTAAAAGCAACCTTGATCATTGACTGAAACAATTCCAGTAAGGGAGAAAAAACAACATGTTAAAACGGCGAAAAAATCATTTTTTGAAAAACATTCTTTTCGTTACGATGCTTTCTATCATTATAACCGGATTTGGCACAGGATTTGTCAACGACGCCCATGCTGCTAAAAAATTCAAATTCACCATGCAGAATATGTTTTCCCTGAACCACCCCATAACTGTTGCCGTTGCTCAAATGGCAAAGGAAGTAAAGAAAAACACCGATGGACAGATTGTCATCCAGGTTCTTCCCTCCGGTGCACTGGTAAAAGGCCCCAACATTTTTGAAACCGTTGGTAACGGCGCCATTGATATGGGTACCACCTGTTCCTGCTACCATGGCGGAATACTTCCCGTTGCAGCAACTGCCTTTGCCCTTCCCGGTGACCCCAGGGGCGTTGATCAGATTCTTGATTTCATCTACGACAAAGAGGTTCTTAAATTTTACAGAGACGCATATGCCAAGGTCAATGTTTTCTATGCTGCTCCCCTTGTCATGGACGGGTATACCATTGTCTCTAAAAAACCCATCAACACCTGGGAAGATCTGAAAAAAAGTACAGTCCGGGCATCGGGCTCCATTGCAAAAACATTCCAGAAAATGGGAATTCCCACCGTATTCATCCCCTTTTCTGAAATCTATGTTGCTCTTTCCAGAGGAACCATTGATGCTGAAATCAGTGGAAGCCACACCGAAAGCTTTCTTGCCAAGACCTTTGAAGTTGCAAAGTACCAGACAGTTCCAGATATTTCCGGAGCACAAAACTGTGAGGTGATCATCAATCAGGACCGCTGGAACGAACTTCCTGAAAACCTGCAGTCTATGTTTGAAAAAGAACTCAAAGCCTGTTCACAACACGTAGCCGCATTGTTTGCAGCAGAAAACCAGATAGTAAAAGAAAAAATGGAAGCCCAGGGTGCAGAGTATGTCCAACTTCCCCCGGACGTGGTTGAAAAATGGATCAGCACCGCCGTTGGCATGTGGGATGAAGAACTTGCCACGGATGAATTATCTGCCCAATACCTGAAACTTGTTAAAAAAGATCTGAAAAAAAGAGGATATGACCTATAATGCTTATGATGGATCAATGGATCTGCCATGGCTTTGACATGACACGATTTCTCCGGGTATCGCCTGCGATATCCGGAGAACAGGTATATGTGTAAAAAAAATATTTTTCGGCATCTTTCATATGACCCAAAGTAGTTTACACTTTTCTGAAAACTTATCCTCAAAATAGAGACATTGCTCTGGAAAGTGTAAAGTGGAAAAGAAGGATGCCTATTTTTCTTAAGCATTTTGTGATTTTTTTTTGCGCAGGCTACTGTATCATTTACTCTTTCACCTCTGATTTTCGTTATGTTCCACACTAACATCATAAAAAAGCGTCTGGTTTTGGTTTGTCCAGGTTAGGATTCACTATGCAAGCTTTAAAGAAAATGATTAGTATTATTGAAAAAATAAATCTCGCCGTGGGAAAGGGGGCCAGCTACCTCATTTTTGTCTTCATGACCCTCATGGTTTTCGAAGTGATTTCACGATATTTTTTTCAAAGCCCCACCATCTGGGTTCACGAAATATGCGGCCAGATATTTGCCGCCTATATTGCTCTGACAGGAGGCTGGGTTCTATTGGAAAAAAGCCATGTGGCCGTTGATATTGTTTATGAGCGTTTTCCCAAATCCGGAAAACTTTTCGCCAACATTGTGGTTTCTATTATCGGTTTTTTCATGTTCGGTATCCTGTTCTGGCAGGGATACAAATTTGCCTGGCATGCAGTCATAACTCATCAACACTCCCACACAATTTTTGCCCCCCCCATGTGGCCGGTTAAAATGATGATTCCGGCGGGTGCGTTGTTTTTTATTCTGCAGCTGACTGCTGATTTGGCAAGAACCATTGTCAAGCACCAGGAAAGGAGTGTTCGATGAATCCCGGTATAATAGTTGCCCTCATGTTTCTTGCCGTTATTGTTCTCTTTATTCTCAGAACACCTGTGGCCTTTACCCTTGGTGTGGTGGGAATCGGCTTTCTTTTGATGCTCAACGGCCCCCGCTTTCTTCTGATGCTTCCCCCGGCCATCCTTGAAACCATGACCAGTATCATTCTTCTGGCCATTCCCCTGTTTAAGCATGACAGATGTGCCTGCCGCTCTTTTGTTTATTCTCTG
>CAKZLA010000583.1 GCA_937124525.1 uncultured Desulfobacterium sp. | reverse complement strand
TCCCGGCCTCATATAAGAACGCCCCGGCAGTCAGCCCGGCATCAAACAGCACGGGCACAGGCCCGTCTAAAAGGTAAACCGGTACGCTTGGAGGCCCGACCACATAAAAATCATTACCTATTTTTCCAGTTTCTTTAATAATCATTTGAGTATTATCCTATTTCAAAAAGTCACCAAACTTGCCGGGGTTGAAAAGGGGCTTGGACCTCACCACTTGATTCGTTAGAATCCGGATTATGTAATCCGGAATTGGCTCTGGCTTGTCCAGGTTAGGACATACACATACGCCCATAAAAAATGACTTTGAATGAAGTCCCCTAAGTTCTGGGAAGACCTATCTGCGTATTTACAATGTAGATTAGGCTGTCAGGCCCGCTTCAGCCCAAACTTTACCATTATTTCAATGATAACAATTGCAAGAGGGACAGCTATCCCTCCACATATGAACCCTTGCCAGAACTCAGACAACTCGCTCCACCATACCATTTCGAATCCCTCCGTTCCTAACCAAGTCATGTCTCTGCAAAAATAGCGCTTCAGCGCTGGTATAAAATCAAATAATTGCCCAGACCGCCTCCGCGAATGTCCATGTCAGCATGCTATCTTTACCCACATGCCTGCTTTTATATGAAACGAGGCATATCAGGATTTATAAATTATGTAAAACGATACTAAAAATCAGCTTTGATAAAACCCCGCAAAGATCAATAGTGGAATTCATTACCCCGCACCAAGCAAACAGTAGTCCACACCTCAAGCACCTGGGTATGATTGCTTTGCCTCCAATCCTACCAAAAACAATAACCCCATGCCTTTGACCGCCGTGCTCCGTTGCGCCCCCCTACTCCACGTTCTTTTTCCCTTTTAATAACGGTACCAATCCGATACTGCACAGTGTCAATATCCCGATCATAGCCATGCCCAAAGAGAAAGATGAAATTTCCCCCACATAAGCAATAAATGCCGGGGCTATTCCACCGCCAATAATCGGTGTAATTGCCAGGCTCAATGAAAGGTAAAGGGAGCGATCTCTGGCTTCAACAATGGAAGAAATACCTGCAAGTATAGGAGGAAACATTGAGCAATATACTTCAAAGTCTTCGGGCTTTGTCATAAGATGGGCCACCCTGGGCTGGGGTCAGGCTTGCGTTATTGACACTTTTGTTGAAAATTGTCTTTATACACAGTTACTTGTCAAAAGCACAATAACACAAGCCTGACCCCGTTGGCCCACCAACAGTGACCGATGGCCCATGCTGTGACCAAGCCCTCGATTCATCATTAATGTCTAATTTAAGGAGAACAACACATGATCGGTAAAAAAATGGAAGATGCATTAAATGA
>CAKZLA010000582.1 GCA_937124525.1 uncultured Desulfobacterium sp. | reverse complement strand
TCTGTCCTTGGCAAATAATATTTTGTAGAGCAAATGCAGCGTCTCCGGGAAATTCGTCTGAGTGAGCGTAAGTTCTATCAGAAAATTACCGATATCTATGCCTCGTCCATTGATTATGATATAACGGCTCAAGCTACGAAGCGCTTTTTTACGATGGTACAAAACAAGCTGCATTGGGCAATCTATGGCCAGACGGCTGCGGAAATGATCGTAGACCGTGCGGACCACAAAAAAGATAATATGGGGCTGACCACCTGGAAAGACGCTCCAAAAGGTAAAATTCAAAAGTTCGATGTCAGTGTGGCCAAAAACTATTTGACCAAAAATGAAATGGCGCAATTGCAGCGGTTGGTCTCTGCCTATCTGGACGTTGCGGAAGATATGGCGCTACGGCAGATCCCTATGACGATGCAAGACTGGGAAAAACGCCTCAACCGGTTCATCGAAGCGACAGACCGGAAAATTTTGCAGGACGCAGGAAAAGTCACAGCAGAAATTGCCAAGACCCATGCCGAAAGTGAATTTGAAAGATACCGTATCATTCAGGATCGCCTCTTTGAAAGTGACTTTGACCGGATGATCAAGCAGTTGGAACAGAAAAATGAGGATAAAGAATAGAGATTTTCAGGTATGAAATCGGGGGACATCCATACTTAATTCCAACCAACCAAATGAACCGGTCTATCCGGTTATTTGAGATGTTGGGATGGTCAAAAAAAGAAAGGAAATAGGTGAAAGTAAAAATAGTTGAAATAGCAGATGAATTGGAAATGATATTTGACGAGGAATCTTCATTTTACAATACAGATGATGGGACGGTTTACATCGTTTCAAATGAAGAAATGAGTGCGGCGGAAGAAGAGGATGAACTTGAAAATTGCATACTGCGTGATTGGCAAATTGAAGACACGCAATCAATCACAAAATATGCGAACAACAGAAAAATTTGGTTAAATTTGCGCGAAGGTTTTCCACATCCATACACTATTGTTTCCCTATTTATATTAAAAAGGTAGGAATAAGTATGAAATAATCGCCCTTCTTGTCAAGAATCAATTGGAATAGACGAATTTAAAAATCTGTTTCCCCTTATTGACGCTGGTTTTTCTTAAATTGAATTGTGGAGTTGGCGGCAAGTTATGTCTTGACAAGTAGTTAGGTGCCGTACTATGTAATTAGCCACCTAACTACATTTGCAAAGGAGGCAGAATGTTTCTACAGAGGGACACGCCCAGTCAAGGGCAATTTGAAGACTTGGCCAGACGGTACGACAAAATGGATATCAAGTCTGTCCAGTCATTGGTAGGGCTGATGAGAACCGGCAGCGATCTTTTGGCTGGGTTTGAAAAGATGCTGGCATTCTACGGGATTTCCCAGGGCCGATTTCTGGTTCTGGCCATATTAAACCGCACCCCAGACACCGCCCTGACCCCGTCGCAACTGGCAGAAAAACTCGGAAAAACGCGGGCCACCATCACCGGACTGATCAGTGTCCTTGAAAAGGACCACCTTGTCATCCGGCAGCCGGATCCTGGTGACAGGAGAAAGCAGACCATCCGATTGACAGCCAGGGGGGTCCAGCGCCTGGAATCCATTTTGCCGGATTATTATGAACGAATCAACAACCTGATGCAGGGGCTGACCCCGGATCAGAAGACAGATCTGGTTGCCATACTTGAAAAGGTGAATACCGGCATCGGTGCCTTGACAGAAGACCGGACAGATCACAAAATCAATCTGCACATACGCAGGTTTTCCCCTTGCTTTAAGGAACAGGTGATGGCCCTGATTCTCAGTATCCAGCAAACCGAATTCCATATTCCCATCACAGCCCAGGACCAGCCCGACCTTGGGGACATCCAGGGATTTTACCAGCAGGGAACCGGCAATTTCTGGATCGCGGTGAGTCAGGGACAGGTGGTTGGCTCCCTTTCCCTGAAGGATATTGGCAATGGCCAGGCAGCATTGAGAAAGATGTTTGTCCATCCGGACTTCAGGGGAAAAACATCCGGAACCGCTGCGGATCTGTTGCGAACCTCCCTTGAATGGTCCGTCACAAAAGGCATATCAGAGATCTTCCTTGGCACCACTGACAAATTTCTGGCCGCCCACAGGTTTTATGAAAAAAACGGATTTATCCCCATTAAAAAAGAGGCACTTCCACGGCAATTCCCCCTCATGGCCGTGGACACCATGTTTTATACACTTCATGTACAAGAAAAACGAACAAGAGGATTTAACACCTGAACAAGTCAAAATCTTGAAAAAAACAATAAAGGAGAACTTATTATAAAAAACGAAGATTTTGATATGTTGCTTTCGAGTAGAATGGATAACCTTGGGGATTCAACACTACGTTTGGATGCGGCAATTTCCGAGCGATAGCGTGCTTTATTGTCCTTTTTCCGAGCCCTCCCCACCCGAAAGGATTATTATTTTTCCCTACGATCCGGATGAATGATCACAACTTTGGTCGGGGTTTGTTTCACCCGAATCATATGGCGGGTACCGGCGGGCAACTCTTTAAGGGTCAATCCGGAAAGGGTTTCGACGCCTGTATCCAGTTCCAAGTCCAGTTCGCCTTCCAACAGGACCATAATCTCGTCAAAAGGGTGGGACTCGTCAGGTGAAACCGCGCCTTTTTTTGCAAAAACCGTTTCCACTTCAAATTCATTGCCGGCACCGATAAACAGTCTTGAGATGTCCGGGATGGGTGGGGTGTTTTTTTCCATTAGTTTTTCTCCTGTATGGGTTGTCTGGACATTATGATTGGCTGGGTGATTGGAACTGGTTCGATGAAATCAGTTTTGACAACAGGGCCAGGACCGCAGCCAGGCCAGTCCCGAAAGCCAAAGTTAAGAAGATGTTGGCGATACCCGGGCCAAAAATGGATAAGGCCGCCCCGCCGGTAAGCAGGGGACTTGCAAACTGGCCGGCAAACAGAAAACTTGTGACCACGGAAGTGCCCACTGTACCCGAGGACTCCGCACTCTTCCGGGTTACGCCATTCATGATCGACGGCACCAGGATGCCAAAACCAATGCCATTTAAAATCAGAAAACAGAACAGTGGAACAGTGGAAGGATATGCCGACAGGCCATAAAATGAGATGGCAAATCCGCTTAGGCTTAATATAGGAAGCCATGGGCCTATAATTTTATTCAGGCGGCCGAAGACAAGACCGGTTAAAAATGAGGAACCCGTCATAACGGCCATGGCAAATCCTGCCATACGGGAGTCCCCAAGTCCATTTTCCTGGATATACAGGGCAATGTTTACCGGAATGGTGTAAAAAGCGGCCATGAGTAGAAACATCCCCATTCCCCAAAGGACATAGAAGCCAAGATTGCCTGCGGCGTTTCCCGGCTTTTTTCCCTTTGCTTGTATGGGATGCTGCTCGGGTAAAAAGAAAAAAACCAGCAGCAAGACCGGCACCCCAAGCAGATAAATTAAAAACGAAGCCCGCCAGCTGATGGCCGCCAAGAGTCCTGACAGCAAGGTTGCGATGATGCCGCCAAGATTGGTGGAAGCCGAAGCATACCCCATGGTTTTGATTTTTTCATATCCTGACCACAGATCCGCGATGATCCCGGTGGACAGCGGCATGAGAATCCCCACCCCGATCCCTAGAACGGCGCGCATGGATATCAGAAACGGAATGGAATCAGCTAAGCCACCGCCGAACCCGCCGACGATATAGAAGAAGATGCCGGTGTAGATCAACCGTTTTCGGGGTACCCGACTGCTGAACATGCCGGTGAGCAGGGCCACCGGAATAATGCTCAAGGACGGTGTGGTGAGCACCATCTTGCCCAACATGGCTGAAGCATCCGGGAAAAAGGCAATGATGTCTGCCACGGCAGGAGCCACAGCCGCACCGGACATTACCGTGAGCAATGAGAGGGAAAGTACGGAAATTCGAATCATTTAATATCCCTTAGCATGAAGGCGGCATTGTTATGAATTTTTTGGTTCAATTCAAAATATTGAGTAACCTCATCCTCACTGAAGCCGGTAAACAGCTGTTCAGTGATATGTTTGAGGATGTGAAAAATTTCCTGTTTGGCTGTACGCGCTTTTTCCGTGGTCCGGATAATGTTCCGCCGCCGGTTGGATATATCAGTTTTTTTTGTGATATATCCTTCCTTTTCCAATCGGGTCAAGGCTCGTGCAGCGGAGCTCTTATCAAAATGAAGGGCCTCGGCCAGGACATCCTGGTGCACGCCTTCGTTGTCGTACAGGTAAGCTAAAATAGGAATGGTGGCCGAACCCAGCCCGAGATGGGCAGCTTTGGCATCCATAAACATAGAAAGGCTTCTTGAAATAGTGCTGATCTGTTTTCCTATGGAACGGGGGGCCGCCATGTCTGTATCCCTGTGTTTTAGTTGAGAATCAATCCTAAAGGATAACTGTTGCGTGTGCAACAGTTATGTTAAAAAAATCTGACTATCTTTTTAAATCCTTTAAAAAAAGTGAGAATCGGTCTTGACATGGGGTCCACTTTACCATTCTAAAGGACACAGCAATTCTCGGAGGAAATGTTATTTTTCCTATGGAAACTCTATTTTCCGATCAGGGAGTGAACTGACGCAGTTTGCAGAGAGACTTAAAAGCCTTTTTAAAAAAGGGTTTGGTTAAAGAGACAGGGACCGGACCGACAGATCCAACACGCCATTATATTTTATCATAACTGTGATATTTGGAATTCAGATTGACACACAACGGCTTAGCCGCCGTGTGTCAAGAAGTGAGAATCAGGTGCAGCTGTTATTTAAAGCCCGGAGGTGAAATTGTTCCCAGAGAGTCCTCAATGGCCTGGGCAGCATCAAGGCACAGGCACTCATAATATCTGGGACCGAGAAGCTGGACTCCCTGGGGCAGATTATTTGCTATACCCACAGGCAGGGCCACTGCGGGCAACCCCAGCACATTTGCCGCCATTGATAGGAAATAGCCATTTAAAATCTTTTTGAATCCTTCTATGCTGTTTATCTCCGTATCAATTTTAAAGGGTTGAGTTCCGACAACCGGGCCTAAAATCAATGGGTATTTTTGTTGGAACAGCGACCATTCCCGGGCGATGGCTTTTCTCATTGCAAAACCGGCCATGTATCCTGTATGACCACAATCAGGATGCAGTTCTACCCAGTTTTCCAGGAATTTGAGGGTGCCTTGTGAAATAATGGGTTTGACACTGGGCAACGTGAATGCCCTAAGTTCGGAACTGGTCAACTCAAACCAAAGTTTCCAAAGCTCTTCCAGGTTAGGCGGCGTCACTTCTTCGACGATGTACCCAGCATTTGTAAGGGCATCGGCTGCCTTTTGAATGCCGTCTATTACTGCAGGGTCAGGGAGGGTGCCATTAAAATGGCTGCATTTGCCCACTTTAATTGGCTCTGAACTTTCAATATTGAGGAAGGGGGCCGGGACCCAGTGTGGATCATGGGGATCGAACCGGCTCATAATTTTTAATACAGGCAACAAATCACTGACTTTCCTTGCAATGGGGCCTTGAACCATAAAAAGCTGCATGGATATTGCGGGTTCCGCCGGAAGTAAAGACATATAATCTGGAATTCTTCCAATACTTGGACGAATTGCTGTCACACCACAGAAACACGCCGGCTGTCTTAACGAACCGCCATAATCATTGCCCATCCCCAGAGGGGTCATTCCCGTTGCGACTGCTGCTGCATCGCCGCCGCTTGATCCTCCCGGTGTCCTTGAGGTGTCCCATGGATTGAGTGTGGCACCGTAAAGATCATTATCGGTATGAAGACGCATTCCCAGATCCGGCATATTGGTTCGGCCAAGAACAATGGCCCCTGCATTTTTTAAATTCTTTATGTGCGGGGCATCTGTTTGTGGACGGGCATCCTTTAACATTTTGACGGCAAAGGTGGTGGAAGATCCCTTACAGTCAATGTTTTCTTTTACCGTGATGGGGACACCCAGCAGGGGTGGCAGTGTTTTTCCGGATGCAATGAGTCTGTCTGCATTCTTTGCTGCGTCAAGGGCAGAATCTTGAAGAATTATGGAGATGGCATTAATTTTTGCATTGATCGTTTCAATATGTTCAAAATGTGAGATCATGGTTTCTTCGCAGGAGATCTCTTTTCTTTTGATGGCACCGGCTATTTCCAGGGCGCTTAGTTTCCAGATTTGAGTGTTTGCTGTGGTCATTTCGCCTCCTTTGGTCTTGAATGCATATAATATTGCTTTTTAATGGTTTCCAACCCCCCGAGGGTAAACAAGAATATGTGGTTGGCATTTTTATCTATCTGAGTATGCGGTAACGGCTGGTCCGGATAGGCTCGAATAATCAGCGGCCAGGCAAATTGTTGATAATAGATCTGTCCCATAATGCTGTCTTCACATTGCCTGATTACCTCATACGGTGCTTTTTCGCCTATTATCTCTCTTAATATTTTTTGAAGCGCATCGCAGCTTGGAATTATATGTTTTTGTACCATTTCAGTGAGGAAAGGAGATGGGTGGGTTATCTCTTTTGAGAAAATTGAGGCCAGATCTGCATCAAGTTTAGTATCAATGATATAAATAATCTTCATATACATGAGGATGAAGAATCTAAGCTTTTCTTCTGGTGACGGCTCTTTCTTATCGGCTTTTTGATCAGGAATAAATTTATTTGCATCTTCAAACATAAATTCCAACACAGTTTTATAAAGATTTTCCTTTCCTTTGAAATGATATGTGACTGCACTGATATTTGCTGCTCCGGCTTCCAGGCCAATTTCTCTAACAGTCGCAGCCTTGTATCCCTTAAGTGCAAATATTTTGATGGCGGCCTGGAGAATTTTTGCTTTGGTATTGTTTTTCATGGATAGCCCTTTCATGTTGTTAATACGTTTATGTTAATACATCTGTGTTAATACGAGCGTATTAAATATGCTTTTACATGTCAAGAGAAATGAAAAAAAAATTGGGCTGACAACAATTGCCATTATGATCGCATTGTAATAATAATGAATACTGTGTAATAACAATCGGGACCAGACAATGGTGCATATGAATATTGACAACGAAAACAGATGGACGCGCAGGCAATTTATGAGATTAACCATAACACCATTATCTTTTCACGCTGCAAAACCACTAAAGAGCGGGAATAC
>CAKZLA010000581.1 GCA_937124525.1 uncultured Desulfobacterium sp. | reverse complement strand
CGTTTTGCGTGTAGCGTTCCCCCTGATCGGTTTCAATTTTAAAAAATCCCGGGGAATTCAGGGCGACATCCAGAGAATTTCCAGTTTGAATGATATTGCCCGGGGTAAAATCAGTGGTGGACCTTTGTTGCAGTTCAAAGGCAAACGACGAGCGCTCAAATGCAACCTCATCCTTTTTAAAGCCATTGGTATTCACATTAGCGATGTTATTGGCAATGGCGTCAAATCTAATCTCTTGAACCAGTGCACTATCGATACTGCTGAATAATCCTGATATCAAAATGCCTCCTCATTAACCTGTTCTCCATGGAAAAACCTGGAATGGTGATGCTGTGATCACATTTTCAATGTTCAAATATGCTTCTTTAAGGCATCCTTCAAAAACGCTTTACACTTTCTGAAGATATTCTCCATCTCTTGGAAATTTTCCTTCACGCCGTGTAATAGTGAAAGTATATGTGAAATTTAAAAGCAATATTGATGCCATCTATATAAAAAATAAATTTTACTTTGTTGTGGGGAAACCCAGGTTCCAAATAGGGGGCACATTCCCATTTTCCCGGTCAGAATTTTAAGCCTTTGATTTGTAAAAATACAATTTCCGAGCCAATCCACCGCTAACCTAACAAAAAAACAACAGAGCCCCCGGAGGGAGATGGGCTCCGGCCCCATTCCCCGTCGGGGGCGGCATAGTTCCACTTTCTGTCTTGGTTGTGACAGGCTTTCCTGTCATGCGGGTTATAAGTACCCACACATATATTTTTCAATATTCCATATTCCATGGATATATATCATTTATGAGCCTGTTGATTAAGTCACGATTTTCATATTTCAGGCATCACACTTGTCCATATAATGCGTGTTGGCTCAGTTAATTGCTATATCTTGTGGCAACAAAGTCGAACCAGACTGAAATAGCCTTTAAATCAACAGACTCATTTATATCTCGGGATTTTATTTTAAGGAATATATGCTCGGGTACTTATTGAGAACTATACGGGTGGAGGCAGGGTTGGGTTATTATTAAATTTTAGGAAAAAAATTTCCATAGGGAATTCCCCCCTGTTTTTTTAAAAAAAGAAAAAGGGGCTTGATTCAAGCAGGTTTGGGCTCTCTGGGTTTAATTAACAGGCAATCTCTGGAGCTGTTCATTCGAACAACCAGATTGGGAATCTGAGGACTCTTAAAACCCATCTTACGACAACCATGGGGTTTGTGGTTATCCCATGTCACATAATAATACTGGCATTTAAAACAATTAACAGGGGACATTATGGGCTAATCTCTTAATAAAATGTTATATTCACGGAATGGTGCAGCATCTGTCATTTTTTTGACTCCTCTGAATTTAACAGATAGATAAATGCCAGCAATTCCGCAACAACTTCATACAAGGCCCCAGGAATTTCCTGTTTCAAATCCAGTTGAGATAACATTTCGAGCAAATCCGGATCATTATGAATATGAATATGGTTATCCCTGGCAAGTTCGATAATTTTATCAGCCAAGGCACCTCTGCCTTTGGCAGCAATTCTGGGCGCACTTCCAATTTTGGAATCATAGGACAATGCCACCGCACCATGTATTTGTTTTTTTCTTTTCATTCAAGCCACAACACAGATGGAACTGCCCTCCTGGGGAAAAATTTCATTCACAAGACTTTGTTTTACAATGGGAGCTTGGGCCTGTTGACACCCCATGTGCCCAATGGTGAACCCACGATCCTTGAGAATGTCCATGAAGGAAGCAATATGCGTTTCAATGCATTCAAGTGTATTCTTTTGATGCACAAGAAATCTTCCCTGGACCTTTGTTCCAGTTAAAAGCAGCTCTGCGCGAATGGCCCCCAGAGTTGACAACTCCAGCAGCATAACAACCGAGTATTGCCTGTCCCCTTTTTTTTCTCCCTCCTGTGATCTGGACGGATCTTCTTCCCGGGGAAAATGGAGCAAAATCTGTGTCATGCCGATGGTGCCGTGGGCGAACTGCAATGGAAGGGGTAAAAAAAGCATCCGTGCCCGTTCATTACCATGGACATTAAGAAGTTGAATATTGTCCAATGCTGAAATCAGCGGTTGCAAAACCGTGTCAGCCTCCTTGGTGTTCATCAGCACCCTTGAAATCAAACCTTTAAGGTCCCCATGGGTTAAAGAGTCCATTATATCAGAAGTCACGGCAGCATCTGTCATTATTCCGGCAAGTTTGTTTTCCCAGGTGAGTCCCGAAGCCTCTATCAATGCCTTGAGACCATCTCCCCCTGGCCGGGTAAAAACCATTTGCGATGTTTTTTCCATTAAGGCTCTAATATCTGTGCGATCTTTTGATGACAGAACTGGATCATCAAGAGCATCATATACCCTGCCCCAGATATTATCATCAATGGCCCCACGAATGGAGGCCAGGTTCACGGCCCTGCCTTGGGATTCCTGAACATCAAGAAGTTTCAATGTGGGCACGCCGGTCTCTGAGGAGAGTTTTAAAGATAAATGCATGCCTTTCTGCAATGGAACCCGTGTATGGGCTCTAATCTGCTTTCCCCGAATTAAGAGCAATATATCCCCCGGGGCAAGCTGTTTTAATACCCGAGCTTTAACAACATCATCCGGGGCCAGATTCAAATCGCTTAGAGCGTCATAATCATGGGTTGAAGATGAGGATACCGATAGTTTGGAAAACAAATGGGATGCTGTGCTGATGGATATCAAACCAAGCCCCTCTTTTTAATTCCGGTTTACTTTTTTCAATTCCATAACAAGTTTAACGGTTCCTCTTGGAATGGATAGACGTCCGGCAATTTCTTCCAGATCCAGACCGTCATTCACCATCTGAAGAATTTGATATTCTTGACTTAATTCCGGAAGCACCTTATTTTCATTGCCCCTTTCTTTCTCATTGACCTCCATGGCAACGATTATTTTATCTGCCCTCTCCAGCAAATTCTGCAACTGAGTAATGCGTTGGTCAATTTTTTCATCCAGCTGTTTTAAAAAAAGATACTTCTCTCCCAAATTTTTTTTTAAATGGATGGACATATGATCCACATCCACAAGCAAAGATTCAAATACCTCAATTTTTTTCTGAAGGTCTTCTTCAATATTTAAGGCTTTGTTTTTCCACAAAAAAACAACAAAGACAATGACAATTAAGACGTCCATAAAAACTAACACCAGAACAATACTGCTCAAATCTGAAAAGGGCATAATCAAACCTTGATATCTACAAAAATCCCCCCGGAAGTGTTGGTGAATTTATGTTTTTCAGGGGGGATATCATGTTCGCTGGATGGTAGCACCAATGATTTTTTTTTATCATCAGCTCCTATCTCTGCTTTATAGGTAGCTTCAATATTTTTTACCCGGATCTTATCTTTTTTTTGAAGCTCACCAGAAGCCTGAGCAATGACTTGACGGTTCAACGCAACATCCTGTTCCGTGGTAGTACGCATCTGTTTGATGGCACTGCCCTGACCCAGAATGATGTTCATATCAGAAATATTTGGCATGTTTTACCCTCCGGCAATTTAGGCAATTGTCGGATAAGAATATGTCGGAATGTGAATAAAAAGACTGGTATATTCTTTGGCAGCAATCGCCTTAAAGTAGCATAAAATGATGGATCTCCACCGCATCAATCTGACTGGCTGGTAGCCCATGGTTCACGGCCTGAATCATCCATTTTTTGAATTTCTCCAATGAAGGGGTCTCCTTCTCAATCCAGACTTTTTCCAGAATGATATCATAAAGTACCCCTCGAATCCACTGTTTTTCATGGGGCTGCGATTGAAGCAAACCCTTATCCCAGGATTGAATCACCACAGAAAAAGCAACACAGGTATATAAGTGTTCTGATTTCAATGGAATCAAGAAATCTTTAAGCCATATCTCATTTTTCGGAGGAACAGCCACGTTTACCGTTAAAAGGGCCTGTTCCGTAATCCGGTCAGAGCCTCCCATGTGCTGGATGAGAACAAATACTCCAATCCCCACTATAAATACCATGGTCATCACTCCCATGGGCCACATCCATTTTCGAATTGGTTTTTTCCTTTCTGATTTTCCAGGAGACATGGACAGGGGTGACACCATTTCCGGGGAAGCATGAGTTTTTTCCCCAAAATTGTCATCCTCACTCAGTTCATCCCCAACAAATTCCTCATTTCCGGAATCACCCTCTTCGCTCAGCTCATCCCCAACAAACCCATCACCTCCGGAATCACCTTCTTCACTCAGCTCATCCCCTGTGAGTATATCATTGTTTTGATCCATATTTTTCATGGCTTATCAGTATTGGCTTGAAGTCTGGTTCTCAATTTTGAAATTACCTTTGAATGGATTTGTGAAATTCGTGACTCTGTTAAGTCCAACACCTTTCCGATCTCTTTTAATGTCAGCTCATCATAATAATAAAGAGATATAACCATCTGTTCTTTCTTGGAAAGTGTTTCAATTTCTCCAGCAATCATCTGTTTGAATTCCTGAAGTTTTAATGCGTCAAATGGTGAAGGGTCTTCTGACATCTGGGAGGCCATGCGAGGAGTGTGCCCATCGGAGAGGGGTTCATCAAGGCTCACAAGGGAAATTCTTCTAGTCCGCCACAGCATTTTATGGTATTCCTCAACGTTTATCCCCAGCTGCTCTGCCATCTCAATATCATTGGGTGCCCTTCCCCATTTTGCCTGCAAAGTATCTTTTAGGTCGTTGATTTGCTGATTATCCCGAATAACGGATCGAGAGGCCCATCCCATTTTTCTCAATTCATCCACCATGGCTCCCTTTATACGGTAGGAGGCATAGGTTTTAAATTTTACTCCCTTTTCGATCTTAAATTTATTAATGGCATCGTTTAACCCCAATACACCGGCACTGATCAAATCTTCCCTGGAAATACCCGAGGGAAGACGCATGGTCATACGATCTGCAATATATTTTACCAACGGCGCAAATTCACGAATGAGAGCATCCCTGGATTTATCTTCCCCCGTCCGTTTACCAACGCACGGCTGGGCAGCCTGGGAATATTTACGAATCTGTGCCTTCATTTGTTTATCAATCAGCTCCGTTTATAAGTTGTTTCCAAAAAAATTTGATATTCCCGTCCACAGGTCGGGTGTCTGCCTGGTTAAGCAGATAGTCTGCAAGTATCTTAATGTTCTGGCTGGCAGATGCCCTTGGATACGCACAAATAACCGGTTGGCGTTTAATCACCGCTTTTTTCAAAGACTCATCTCCGGGGATAAACCCTGCATAATCAAGGGAAATGCCCACAAGAAACTTATCTGCCACGTTACTTAAATTTTTAAACACTGCCTTGGCTTCCTTTTCATCCTTTACCATGTTCAGTAAAATGGAAAATTCTTTGGTGCCATAGCGGCTGAACATCACCTTTAAGAGAGCATAGGCATCGGTAATTGAGGTGGGTTCCGGGGTAACGACCACAATACGTTCCTGGGCTGCCAAATTAAAATAAACCACGTTTGAAGAGATGCCAGCCCCTGTGTCGATCAACATGATATCAAATTTATCATTCAAATCATCAAACTCACTGAGCAGGTTAAGCTTCTGCCCCTCAGTTAAGTTGGCAACCTCTTCAATGCCGGAGCTTGCAGGTATGATAGAGACCCCTTCTGGACCTTCAACAATGATTTCGGCTAATTTTTTTTCCCCCCGAATAACAGAATCAATATTATCCATGGGGTTAATCCCAAAAATAATATCAATGTTGGCCAACCCAAGGTCCGCATCAAATATCAACACCTTTTTGCCCATGCGCTGGAGGGCAATGGCAAGGTTTCCAACAATATTTGTTTTTCCCACCCCCCCTTTACCACTGGTAACGGAAATCACCCTGGGGGCACTTCCAGATTCAACTGCTCCGGTATTATCATCCTCTATCAAACTGGCAATCTTCTCAGATTCCCCTTTTATCATTTTTCTCAAATTCGCAGCCTGATCCATCATTAAAGTCTCCGATTATTTAACCTTTTCAAGGGTTCACCCTGGTATTCTTTCCCAGCAACAGGCTGACCAGTTTTTTCCTGTCAGCCCGTTCAATATCCTCCGGGACATTCTGCCCTGCGGTCACATAGGATATGGGAATTTTATATGTTGCCAGCTGATTTACAATATTACCCATCATTCGGGCTTCGTCCAGCTTGGTAAAAATGTAAGTTTTAAAATCTAAGGCACTGAAACTCTGGACGGTTGTCTTCATTTCAGATGGTGTCATCCCCACGCTCAATAAAAGATGAGTATCAATGGATGCATGATCTCCGATCATTTTTTTCAAGCCTTCCAACCGGGGCATGTCATACTGGCTTCTTCCCGCAGTGTCAATGAGAACAACGTCCTTTGAGCGCATCCGTCCAAGGGCCAGAAGCAGATCTCTCCGGGTAAAGGCCTGAAAACAGCGAACCCCAAGGATGTCGGCATAATTTTTCAACTGCTCCATGGCACCGATACGATAGGTATCAATGGAAATCAATCCCACTTTTTTCCCTTGCTCCACCATGAGGTTGGCTGCAATTTTTGCAATGGTGGTTGTCTTACCCACCCCGGTTGTCCCCACAAATGCCGCAACGATTTGCTGCTGTTCAGACGATTTAAAGGGATCTTTTACGTCCATGATTTGCATCAATGCCGCGACCACTTGCTTTTTGATATCTTCTGCAGACAGGTTCATTGTGTTGTTAAAAACATCTGCTTTGGTAAGTATTTCTTTAATCCATACTTCTTCAATACCCTGATCCATCATTTTTGCATAAAGATTCATTAGCATGGGATTTTTTACCAAATGAGACATGGGTATGGACATCTGGGGTGTTGATATGAGTTCCATCATCTGTTTTATGCATTCAAGCTCATTTTTAATGTCTCCAAAGGTTCCTAAGTCCGGCTTCTCATGGGGAGGGGTTCCCAAATCGGGTTTCTCATAAGGAGGGGTTCCCGGCACAGCGCATATTTCAAAATATTCCTTTCCATCCCGACCCCTTAATCGATCTGTTGAGATGATCATAGCATCGGCACCCAGAGAATTTCGAATCAATGCCGTGGCTGCTTCAATGGTGGCAGCACAATATTTATACTGTTGCATCATGTAGACTTACCTCGCCAATGGATTTAAATCGAATATCATTTAACAACTCACTCTGGGACATGACCATCACAGACGGCACAAAAGTTTCGATCAACTTTCTAAAATGCCGACGAATCACCGGAGAGGTCATAATGATGGGTTGAATATTATTGACCATGGCTTTTTCCGTTTGATTTCTCACAGAACGAATGATGGGCTCACTCACTTTGGGATCCAGGGACAGATATACACCATGATCTGTTTTTTGAAGTCCTTTTAATAAAAGGCTTTCCACATCCGGTGCCAGAGTGATCAGATTCAGAACACCCTCTGCGCTGAGATGGGGTGACATAATGGACCGTGAGAGTTTATGCCGAACATACTCAGTGAGAAGATCTGGATCTTTGGAAATCGGGGAATAGTCTGCCAGGGTCTCCACAATGGTCAGCATATCTTTGATGGAGACATGTTCCTGCAAAAGATTCTGCAACACCTTTTGCACCCCCCCCAATGTCAAAAGTTTAGGAACCAACTCTTCCACAACTTTGGGATAACGGCTGGACAGATTATCCAACAGACCCTGAACATCCTGTCTGCCCAGAAGTTCTGAAGCATATTTTCGAAGCACTTCGGTGAGATGGGTCGTCATGATGGTGACGCTGTCCACCACCGTGTATCCGGCAAGTTTTGCCTCCTCTTTTCTGGAATCTGGAATCCACACTGCAGGAAGATTAAAGGCGGGCTCCTTTGTACTGATACCTTCAATTTTTTTGATGGAATCACCGGGATCCATGGCCATGTAATGATTCACCATCAATTCTGAGGAGGCAATCGTAACTCCTTTAATCAAGATATTATACCGGTTTGATTTTATCTGAAGATTGTCCCGGATATGAATGGGCGGAATAATGATCCCCATATCCTGGGCAAATTGACGTCGCAGGGAATGCACCCGATCCAGAAACTCCCCGCCCTGCTCCTTATCCACCAGACTGATCAGGCCATAGCCCACTTCCACCTCCAGGGCATCCACCGTCAACAGGTGCTCCACCGGTTCTGGAGCTGCCGGGGCAGCATCCGGCAGAAGATCATTAAGGTCTTTTGTTTCCTCAGCTTTTTTATCTCCTTTGGACAGAAAACTGATGCTGGCAATAACCATGGAGAGCAGGATAAAAGAAATATGGGGTAGCCCGGGAATCAATCCAAAGAGAAAGACCATCAGGGCCGCCATATTTACAGCCTTGGGATACTTAATAAACTGTTTTACAAAATCGCCTCCCATGGTTCCTTCCGAATTCGACCGGGTGACGACAATACCGGATGCTGTGGAAATAATCAGGGCCGGAATCTGGGATACCAGTCCATCTCCCACGGTTAAAAGGGTATAATTCTGAGCAGCATCGATAAAATTCATGTTCTGCTGAAAAACACCAATAATCAACCCCCCCAGAATATTAATAATGGTTATGACAATTCCGGCAATGGCATCTCCCCTGACAAATTTTGAAGCGCCATCCATGGCCCCGTTGAATTCTGCCTCCCGGGTAATGGTGCTCCGGCGCTCCTTTGCCTGGCCTTCATCAATTAATCCGGCGTTCAAGTCCGCATCCACCGCCATCTGTTTACCTGGCATGGCATCCAGGGTAAACCTGGCAGCCACTTCCGCAACCCGTGTGGCCCCCTTGGTAATAACCATAAAATTGATGAGAACCAGAACAATAAAGACTATCAGTCCAACCACATAATTGCCCCCCATCACAAAGCTGCCAAAGGATTTAATAACCTTGCCCGCAGCGGCCATTCCCTCATTACCATGGAGAAGAATCAGCCTGGTGGATGCAACGTTCAATGACAATCGAAAAAGCGTTGTCACCAGAAGAAGGGATGGAAAAATGGCAAAATCCAAGGATTTTTCCGTTGACATGGCAATCAAAAGAATGGTGACGGCAACGGTGATATTTAAGGCCAATAAAAAATCCAGCAATATTGAAGGCAGGGGGATAATCATGACCATCAATATGGTCACCACTCCCAGGGCAGCAAGGATTTCCCCCCCGTCTACCTTTAAAAATCTTAAATTTAACATTTTATCCATGATTTACCTAAAATACCTTAGACTCCCTGTTTCTGTTTATAAACATATGCCAGCACCTCTGCCACGGCTTGATATAATAATGGAGGCACTTCCTGATTTATCTCCACCATTTTATATAAATTCCTGGCAAGCTCTCTATTTTCATACAGCAATATGGAATGTTCCACTGCCAGCGCCTTGATTTTTTTGGCAATCTCTCCTTTGCCCTTTGCCAGCACCCGGGGTGCTCCCATGCTAAGTTCATCGTACTTTAATGCCACTGCATAATGGGTGGGATTGGTGATCACCACATCAGCATCGGGAACATCCTGCATCATTCTGTTCCGGGCCATCTGCATTTGGATGTTACGAATCCGGGATTTCACCATGGGATCTCCCTCTGATTCTTTTGACTCGTCCTTGATCTCTTTCTTACTCATCTTGAGTTTCTTTTCAAATTGCCATTTTTGAAATGCATAGTCTATCACCACAATGACAATCATGGCCATGGTGCATCGAATAAAAAGCTTAAAGGTGGTAAGGAATATATAGGATACGATATCATCAAAGGCCAGTTCTCCCAACAGAAAAATCTGTTCCATTTCTCCTTTAATGGTGAGATACCCGATCCAGCCGACAATGACAAGTTTTGCCACACATTTTATAGCTTCCATCATTGATTGACTGGAAAACAGTCTGCCAAGCCCCTTTAACGGGTCCAGTTTTGAGAATTTGGGCATGATACTCTCTGCGCTCAGCATAAACCCTACCTGCATTATATTGGACAAAATTGCTACAATAAAAATAACTAAAAACAACGGAACCATAATCATGAAAAAAGCCGTCACCATTTCCCATGAAAAATCAAGAAAATCATTCAGAGATAATTCCTTTGCAATGGGAAGACGAAAGGCCTTTATCATGACATTCTGGATCTGGGCATACATATAGGTTCCAAAAACAATAAAAGTAAGTAGCCCTGAAAGCAGCACGGCCACAGATGGAAGCTCTTTACTTTTGGCAACATCCCCTTTTTTCCTGGCATCCTGCCTTTTTTTGGGTGTTGCCTGTTCTGTTTTTTCTTCGGAACTATCGTCTGCCATTTTATTTTTTCCTGTGAGGGTAATTTAGATTTTTATCATCTCTGACTTTTCGTTTTATTTTGCCAAGAAGATAAAAAAAATCTTTTGAATTTCGCCTTGTCCAGGTTAGATCTTACTTCCTTAATAGCCCCATGGTGGTTATTAAAAGAGCCCCCAATTCTTTGACATAGGTTTCCATGAAACCCATAAGCACATGAAGACAGATACCAAAAAAAAACAGGCCCACACAGCTCTGAACGGGAAACCCCACTATCATGATGTTCATCTGGGGAATCAGTTTAGTAATCAAACCAAATCCCACCTTGGTGAAAAGCAGCGCCGCTATGGCCGGTGCACCTATTTTAACTGCAATGAGAAACATATTCCCCGAAATGGAAACCATCTGCCCCAAAACCCGTGTGTCCATGGCAAGAGATCCCATAGGTACAATGTCAAAGCTTTCCTTCATGGCGTGAATCAGGACATGATGCCCATTAATAAGCAAAAATAATGCCATGGAAGTAAAATATGAAAAATTAGCCAGAAGAGAAATTTGTGCACCACTCTGGGGATCAAACACATTGGCAATGGCAAAACCGGTTTCAAACCCCACAATATGTCCCATGAGGCGAACAGCATCAAAAATAACCTGAACCAGCAGCCCCAAGGTCAACCCAATGGTAAATTCAAAGGCAACAAGGCCGGTTAATTCCAAAATAGTCTCTGGAAATCCTGTCATCGTCATTGTGACCACAGGAAAAAGGGTGATGGACAGAAAAAGGGAAAGGCCAATCTTGACCATGGCTGGAAAAACTCGGGAATTAAAAAAGGGAAACATGAATATCAGGACACTGATGCGTATCAGTATAAGAAAAAAACGCTCAATGGTTTGGATATCAAATGCCATGGCAGGCCGTTTATTACCTTATATACGCCGGAATCTGTTCAATCACGGCAATGGTGAAGGTCATCACATGTTCCAGCATCCAGGGAGCCATGAATATTAATCCCACCAAGACCACCAGAATTTTGGGTACAAATGTGAGGGTCATCTCGTTGATCTGGGTGACTGCCTGGAAAATACTGATTATAAGCCCCACCACAAGTCCCATGATCAAAACAGGCAAAGAGACCAGTATGGTCACCTTGATGGCATCCTGGGCAAAGTTAACAACAAACTCTGGGGTCATGTTCTAACTCCTTTAAAACACAGTTTACCCGGATACGAAACTTTTGACCAGTGAATTGACAATCAAATTCCAGCCATCCACCAGAACGAAGAGCATAAGTTTAAACGGCAGGGAGATCATCACTGGAGGTAACATCATCATTCCCATGCTGAGCAAAACACTTGCCACAACCATGTCAATGATCAAAAAGGGAACAAATAAAACAAACCCGATAATAAAGGCCGTTTTCAATTCACTGATTACAAAGGCCGGGATGAGCACAAACAGGGAAATTTCTTCACGGTTGGCTGGTTTTGGTTTTTCAGTCAGACTGACAAACAAAGCCAGATCTTTTTCCCTGGTCTGTTTAAACATGAATTTTCGAATGGGTTTAAGCGCATTATTCATGGCCAATTTCTGGGAAATTTCTTCATTCAGGTAGGGCTGGAGGGCAGTGGTGTTTATTTTCTCTCCCACAGGCATCATAATAAAAACCGTCAAAAAAAGAGCCAGCCCGGCAATAATCTGGTTGGAAGGTGCCTGTTGGGTACCCAGGGCCTGCCTTAAAAAGGAAAAAACGATGACCAGGCGGGTAAAAGAGGTCATTAACACCAGAATGGAAGGGGCAAGCGTCAAAACAGTCAAAAGAAAAATCGTCTGCAAAAGAATAGACACATCTTCAGGTTCACCGCTTTTTTCAACGCCGAGCTGCACCGAAGGGAAAATAAAATCCGCTGCCATGACCTGGGAACACAATAAACACAGGAAACATAGAAAAAAAAACGTTTTCCAACACTGGTCGCTTAATAGGCCATCCTTTTCCCTTTGATTTTTATCATCCTGGACTGTTTTCATTGGGATCCTTCAGCGTTGTGAGATAGTTAACACTGCCCGGAGCTACCCCCAGCACAATGCGTTCACCGGATATTTCCACCACTTCTATTCTTTCTTTGGAAGAGAGATAAAATGCCCCCAGTCTTTTCATATCCAGATCATCTGTTTTTTGTGTTCCCAAGCGCAGAAATCTTCGCATGATATAAAGTACAAAAACCAGGCAAGCAAGCACCAGAGCAAGCATGGCTCCGGTCTTTATACCCATGCCGATCAAGCTGATATCCAGAACACTATCCATTTTTATATAAAACTCCGTCCAAAAGACTGATATTGTTAGAGCATATAGTGCCAGTCACATGACCTGACACTGTTTTTGAGTTATAACTCATTGTTTTATATGGTTTTAAGGTTGATTTTTGGTATCAAGTTATGTGACTGGCAGTATAAATATTCGTTATGGCAGGCCAATTTACCACGCAGTTTTATATCCATTCAGCTCAAAGATTTCACCCGCTCAAGGGGACTTGCAATGTCGGTGACACGGATACCATATTTTTCATCCACCACAACCACCTCACCCCTGGCAACCAATTTGCCATTTACACAAATGTCAAGGGTTTCTCCGGCGGGTTTATTTAAATCTATAATGGACCCCTGTCCCAGCTGTAGCAGATTATTAACAAGCATTCTTGTTCTTCCCAGTTCCACCGAGAGTTCAAGGGGTATATCAAGAATCAAATCAATATCATTTTTTTCTTTAGGTTTTACATCGGTGGTTTCCACAGAGTCGGTGGTGGTTTCCACAGAGTCGGTGGTGTCTTCCACAGTGTCAGTGGTGGTTTCTGTTGTTTCTTCCTGGGACATAACCCCTTACTCCTTTTGAATATTTTCACATATACGTACGGCTTTATTCTTCTTATAAGCACCTGGAAATCCCTTAAACTTGGGCACATCCTCAATTTTAATTACAACCGGGTCAGAGGTCTTCTGATCCAGCATAATAACATCCTGGACACTCAATTCAAGCAATTCACCCGCATTAATGCATGCTGTTCCCAGCACACAGCTTACATCCAGGCTCACCTTTTGAATTTTTTGCACCAGGGCTGCCTGCCAGGCTCTATCAATTTCCAAAATTTCATAGCCCGATTTTTGTTTGAACTTTTCCTTTAAAGGCTCAATAGTGGCATAGGGAATGCAAAAAAAGAGGTTTCCAGAGGTATTGGGCAGTGCCACGGAAAGGCGGGTGGCAATAACCATATCTTCGGGTTGAGTGATCTGGGTAAATTGCGGATCAATTTCCGAATGGGAAAAAATCATTTTTACGTCATGGACATCGGACCACACCTTTTGCAATTCCCCAAGAATGATTTGACATATTTTTTCAATAATTCGAGACTCGATGGGGGTAAAGGCCCGTCCTTCCAGCTTCCAAGGGTTCAAGCCCTTTCCACCAAAAAAAAATTCCAAAAAGGAAAAAACAAGACGGCCTTCAAGGACGAGCAGAGCCGCTCCTCGCAGGGGATCAATCTTAAAAACATTAATACTTGCCGGCAGGGGAAGTGAACGACAGAATTCATTAAATCGAATTAGCTCATTGGAAACAAGTTTAACATCAACATTCTTATTGGTCACGGCGGAAAGTTTGTCCCGCAAAAAACCAGTGAGGCGTTCGTTGATAACTTGAAAGGTGGGAAGATTCAACGGTCCAGATTCAGAGGCAAAGTTATAAGGAATTACCTCATTGCTGTCATCCGGCACATCGGTTTCCGTGACGACACTGCCCTCATCAATACCCCCCAAAAGGGAGTCAACTTCATCCTGTGATAAAACATTTGCCATGGGTTACCTACTGCACCACAAATTCAGTAAAATAAATTTTTTTCACCATGGGTGCACCTATAACCTGATTTATTCTCATGATGAGCTCCTGTTTCAGTTGGATCTTGCCCTCCACTGTTCCCAGTTCACTATAGGTTTTGCTGGAAAGCAATATCAGCACGGAATCGTTTATCAATGGCTTGTATTGATCAATTCCAGGTTTTTGTTCCTCTGAACCAATTCCCAATATGATACCTACTTTTAAATACTTTTTACTCATACTCGATTTTCCCATGAGATTTACAATATATGTATCCAGCTCATAGGTGATGGGTGTTGAATTAACATTGAACTGGGGAGGCGGTGTCTCAGCTACCTCTTTTGCAGAATCGTCTCCCCGGTTTAACAGGGTCCATCCCACAAATCCACCGCCCCCCAGTAAAAGGAGCAGTAGCACAATGATAATAATTTTGATCATGGGACTGCCAGACGATGCTTTCTCCTTGGACTCCGCTTCTGCCATAAATGTCTCCTCATAAATATTTAAAAATAATATTCACCCGCCGATTCTTCGTTCTGTTCTCCGGGGTGTCATTGGGAACCAGGGGACGCGATGCCCCATACCCCCCCACGGCAAAACGTTTCGGGGAAAGATGTTTGATCTGCACAAAATAATCAAGAACAGCTATTGCTCTTTTCAATGAAAGTGTCCGGTTGGAACCATATTCCCCTCCCCGGGTGGGCACATTGTCAGTATGCCCCACAATAAAGATTTCATTGGCGCTCAATTCAATGGCTTCGGCAACGGTGTCAAGGAATGGCAGCATTTGTGCCTTTATTTCAGCCCTTCCCGGATGGAAAAGCATCTCGCCATGGAAGGAGACCGAAATGCCTATGTTGTCATCCTGAATGCTGACCAACTCATCCAGCATCCTCAGATTCTCTTTAGCGCTCTCAGACTGTTGTTTGTCCCATTTGGGCAAAAGCATCTTTCGCATTAAGTCTCGATCCACCACCATAAGATGCTCACTTGAGTCATAGCTTTTTACAAAATCAGCCAGAGCACTGACGCTTTGTTCTCTTCCCAGCTCCAAAAGCCCCGGTGCCCCCCGAAACTGAGAAAAGGTTTCCCTCAACACCTTGGTATCCATGGAGGACATGGTCAAAAGAAGCACAAAAAAGGTTAAAAGTAACATGACCAGATCAGCAAAGGTGGTCAACCAGCCCTGGGTATCCGGCCCTGGGCCCTCGTCAGCGTTTTTCCGGCTTCGGCCCATCAGTCAAATATCCTGAAATCAAAGGTGTCAAATGTAAAAATATTGGAGGGCTTTTTCCTAAATATTCTCTGAATCACCTCCGGAACTTTGGTGTAAAGGACGATCTCCACCCTTCTATTCTGGGCCCTTGAGAGCTTTGTTAAGTTAGACACCACCGGGCGATGACCACCAGCACCCAGCATCTCCATGCGCTGTGTTGCCATCTTATCATTTAATCGAAAATAATCATACACAGCCATGGCCATGCGGGCGGAATACTCCCAATTGGTTTCACCCCCATTTGCACTGTCCGGCGTTCCCTCGGTGTGACCTATGATTTCAATGGGGTAAGTCCCCCCTTGAACAGCTACGCACAGGCGATTTAAAAGCAAACGACAGGAAGGGTTGATAGTCAGAGAATCCTTTTCAAAAAGAAACCCGCTGTTAATGCTAATCACCTCTCGGTCTTCCATGGAAATGATGGTGACCTGTTTCGCCACGGATTTATCTTCAAGACTTAAGACTTGAGTAAAATCAATTTCCGATTCCATCATGGGTGCCGAGGGAGTGTTCACGGATCCACCTGTTTTTGAGGTGGAATACCCCCCGGTGAAGCTGCCAAAGGCCCCTAAAATGGACCCCATACTTGCGCGAACACGACGTTCATCCACCACGGCTATGGAATTTAACATGATAAAAAAGGTCAAAAGAATCAGAAACAGACTAACCGTCATCACAGGGCCCAGATCAACAGGACCCTCTTCTTCTTTTTTTTTCTTTTTTGTCATGAAGCCACCGCCCGCTGCTTGGGGGGCACAAAGGCGTTGAGTTTCTGTTCAAGGATTCGGGGATTGTCTCCGTTGGAAAGGGAAATAATCCCGGTAACGGTCATTTCCTTGGTCAACATCTCTTCTTTGCTCCGGGTCCTGAGTTTTCCCGCAATGGGCATGCAGATAATATTGGCCAGTACAGAACCATAAAAGGTGGTGAGCAGTGCCACAGCCATGGCAGGTCCAATGGAGCTTGGATCATCCATGCTCTGGAGCATCTGTACAAGCCCAATGAGAGTGCCGATCATTCCCATGGCCGGGGCATAGGTCCCCATGGTGGTAAAAACCTCGGCTCCCAGTTGATGGCGGCTTCTAATAAAATCCATCTCAATCTCAAGAAGGTTGCTGATTTCATCAGGTTCAAGGCCATCAATGGAGAGTTGCACCCCCTTTGATAGGAATTCATCATCAACTTCTTTAATTTCACTCTCCAGGGCCAGTATGCCCTCTTTTCGAGATTTGGCGGAGAAAGCCATCAAACGTTGAGTCAGTAGATCTGTATCGGATTTCTGGGTAAAGATAGCATTTTTGACAACCCCTATAACCCCGATGACATCCTTTAAGGGATAATTGATCATGGTGGTTCCAATGGTTCCCCCCACAACGATCATCAAAGAGGGTGCATTAATAAAAAGACCCAACCCACTGCCCATGAATATCGCTATCAATACCAGTCCAAATGATGAAACAATGCCAAGCAGGGTGGCAATATCCATAATCGCTCCTTTAAAATCATCAACGATCCGCTATAATATTATTATATACCACACCCCCGGAGTTAGCGGTGGCATGATTATTACACAATAGCACATAACCTAATAGCAAACTTTATGCCATTAAATCCTTCAGAAAGCAATTGCTTAGTTCAATTTAGCAAAATGCTTCTTCTGCGAATCAGGAATTAATAAAGGGGAAAAAAAGAGAAGGCATGAATTTAAGGAGCAGTTATTGCATTGAGTTCAAGCGTATTATCAGTGGGGCATTAAATCATCTGTAATCAATACAAAGCCAAACCCACAATAAAAAGAAAAAAAGGATATCAGCCCTAAAACAATTAAGAAGCAAACCCACAAAGAAGCCAATTTTTCTGAGTCTGATGATGATCTTGACAATGATCGTCAAAAAAAAAGGGGCAGTTGTCAATGTCCTGGCATCTACCCCTTTCTATGATTTACCGTTTGAGATTCATAAGTTCTGACAACATGGTATCAACGGTGGTGATAATTTTTGAGTTGGCCTGGTATCCACGCTGGGTAGTGATCATTCTTACAAATTCATCGGCAATATCCACGTTGGACTGCTCAAGAGATCCCGGGGCAATGCTGCCAAGCCCGTTGGTTCCCGGCTTGTTGGTTATGGCATTGCCGCTTGCAATTGTGGCACTGAACAGGTTACCGCCTTCCTTTACAAGACCATCCTCGTTCTGGAAATCAGCCAAGGCGACTCTGTACAGCGCTGTCATCTGGCCATTAGAATAAGTTCCCGTAATAATACCTTCTTCATCCACATTGATATCCTGCAGTTCACCTGCAGAATAACCGTCACTTGTTTTATAAGTCGTGTTGGAGGCCACAGCAAACTGTGTGGTGGTAAGTGAATCAGAGACCCAATCACCTGTCTCATGGCTATAGCTTGCGCCAAAATCAAGGGCTATATTCATGGTGCTGTTCTCACCCCCCAGAAAATCGCACTCAAATGAAAACAGATCCTCTCCAATATTTGCAGGGTGATCTATACCTCCCATGGAAATACCTGTAATCTTACCGGACTCTGTTCCAAACTCAATGACGCCGGAAGCCAATAGACCGGAAAGGGTGGAACTGCCGGAAGACGTATCTAAAGCCTCAGCTTCGGCTGCAGCAGCAACGGCCTCCGCAGCATCGATTTCTGCTTGAGTGTATGTACCATCGGCAGCATTCACATAAACATCAGCAGCAGCTCTTGCAGCAGCCGCCACAGAATCAACGGTTCCCCCCGCGCTCTCTTCTGCTTCCGCGGCGGCAGCTACTGCCTGGGCAGCATCCATTTCTGCTTGGGTATATGTGCCACCATCAGCTGAATTGGCATAATCATCCGCAAGGGTTCTTACGACAGCGGCAACGCTGTCAACTGTGGCGGCTGGATCTGCAGCTTCTGTTTCAGCTGCAGTGGCAGCAGCGGCAACGGCATCAATGTCGTCTTGCGTAGATGCCGTAGCAGTGATGGGCTCTGCGGC
>CAKZLA010000580.1 GCA_937124525.1 uncultured Desulfobacterium sp. | reverse complement strand
ATTCTCTCTTAAAAATTCAAAAAAGAACCCCAAGACCCACGGGGATAAGAAAATAAAAAAACACAAAGGCCTTTGCCCTTAAAAATGAGCCGGTAATAATGCCAAGGCAAAGCAGACAACACAAAGGAACAAGCGGAGGCACATTCCATTTTTTAGATGTCATCCCATGGAGAACTCCTTTGGCTCATGACAGCATAGCCCCCGGCGGGGGCGGCATTATACAACTAAAAAACCCCAGCATATTTAGATGCTTATATCTTGTTTTCGTGTTATTTTGGCAAGAGAATCAACAAAACCTTTTTGGGTTCTGGCTCGTCCAGGTTAGGTTATATCCTGTGGATGTCTGCCCCCAATGCCGCCAGCTTTTTCTCAATGGATTCATAGCCCCGGTCGATGTGGTAAACCCGATTGATGGTGGTGGTTCCCCGGGCAGCAAGGCCTGCAATGACAAGGGAGGCACTGGCCCTTAAGTCCGATGCCATCACCTGGGCACCGGATAGATTTTCCACGCCTCTCACCATGGCATAATTTCCCCCGGCCAGGGTGATGTCCGCCCCCATGCGCTGGAGCTCATTGACATGGATGAAGCGGTTCTCAAAAATGGTTTCATGGACCACGCTATTGCCCCGGGCCAGGGACATGAGTACCATGAACTGGGCCTGCATGTCCGTGGGAAATCCTGGATAGGGAAGGGTTTTAATATCAGCACAGCCTATGTTTTCAACCCCTTGTACCCGGATACCCCCCGGGCTCACCTCCACATGGGTGCCAGTCTGCCTCAATTTGTTAATAATACCGCCCATGTGCTCGGGATCGGCCCCCTTTACCAGCACATCCCCCCTGGTGGCAGCAGCGGCCACCAAAAAGGTGCCAGCCTCAATTCTATCGGGTATCACACATATTTTTGCAGGTTTCAGCCGGTCCACCCCATTGATCTTAATCACGGCGGTACCGGCCCCCTGGACATCGGCTCCCATGTCGTTCAAGGCGTTTGCCAGGGCCATAATTTCGGGCTCCCTGGCACTGTTGCGCAAAATCGTGGTTCCCCTGGCAAGGGTGGCCGCCATCATGAGATTTTCAGTGCCGGTGACCGTGGGAATATCAAAATAGATCTCACTTCCCTTAAGTCTATCTGCCGTGGCAATAATGTCTCCATGGTCAATTTCAATCCTGGCTCCCATGGCTTCCAGGCCCTTTAAATGAAGGTCAACGGGACGTGCGCCAATGGCACACCCCCCGGGCAGGGAGACCCGGGCTTTGCCGAACCGTGCCACCAGAGGTCCCAGCACCAGAATGGAAGCCCTCATTTTTCTCACCAAATCATATTCCGCCGCAATTTTGTGAACATCGGAAGCATCAATGGCGACATCATGGCCTTCGCCTTGAATATCGGCACCGAGGTCTTTAAGGAGCAACTTAATACTCTGAATATCCATGAGATCGGGAATATTGGTGAATTCCACTTTCCCGGCCACCAGAAGGGCTGATGCCAAAAGGGGTAAAGCTGCATTTTTAGCACCACTGACGATCACTTCGCCCTGGAGTTTATGTCCGCCATTTATTTCTATTTTCTGCATAGCTCTCTTTTTGGGGGAAAAATACCTGAAACCCGGCATGGGCCAATAAAAAAAGGATTTCGAAGGTGGGCCGAAATCCTTAAAAAATGGTACCTGGGACGAGAATTGAACTCGTACAGAGCTATGCTCCGAGGGATTTTAAGTCCCTTGCGTCTACCTATTCCGCCACCCAGGCAAAAAAACTGTCCCTTCATATAACACGATGCGTTTTTTTGCAAGCCCTAATTCACACAACCGCCCTGAATTCAGTGACTTTAAAGCTATGACATCACGATGCCAGAATCATTCCGGCTTTTCTTGTTATATTATAACGTGTCTGCTAATATACCCGGCCATGAAACATATAACCTCTACTCAAATCATCCTGGCCTCCCAATCCCCCCGGAGAAAATATCTGCTGGAACAGGCAGGCCTCACCTTTTCGGTGATTCCCTCCTGCACCGATGAAATGCAGCAGCCGGGTGAAACACCCCGGGAATATGTGGAAAGGCTCTCCCGGGACAAGGCCCTGGACGTGGCCCGACACCATGAAAATGCCTGGATTATCGGGGCAGACACCATTGTGGTGGTGGACAACACCCTGCTGGAAAAACCAGACTCCATGGACCATGCCCGGGGAATGCTCCAAAAACTCAGCAATCGAACCCACACGGTGTTTACAGGGTTTACCATCTGTGGTCCGGGGGAAAAAACC
This sequence comes from uncultured Desulfobacterium sp., assembly GCA_937124525.1. The sequence continues at coordinate 16,096 of CAKZLA010000580.1, read as the reverse complement.
ATTATCACCCATCACGTGACCACCGAGGTTGAGTTTAAAGCACTTTCACCGGCGGAGATAGAATGGTATATATCCACCCAGGAACCCTTTGACAAGGCAGGAGCCTATGCCATCCAGGGCCTTGGCACCTTTCTTGTGAAAGCTATCCATGGTTCTTACACCAATGTGGTGGGACTGCCCGTGTGCGAAGTGATTGAGGTATTGATCCAGGAAAACGTTATAAGGAGTTTTAATCATTAAATGGAATCCATTGAAAAACGACTGGCCCATATCAGAAATGAAATCCGCATGGCAGCAAAAGCCTGTGGCAGAAATCCTGAAACCATTGACCTTGTGGCCGTGAGCAAGCGAAAATCCAGTGATGCCGTGACATCGGCCATCCAGGCCGGGGTCACTCTTTTGGGGGAAAACTATATCCAGGAAGCCATGGACAAGATCGACACCATTGGCAACACCCCGGCCTCCTGGCATTTCATCGGGCATCTCCAGTCCAACAAGGCGCGATTTGCCGTCCAGTATTTTGATATGATTCACACCGTTGACAGCTTAAAGCTTGCCCGGGAGATAAACAAACAGGCGGCAAAAATCAATAAACGCCAGGCCATTCTCATGCAGGTAAACATCGCGGATGAGGCCTCCAAATCCGGTACCACCGCAGCCAAGGCCCTGGAGCTTGCCCGGGCCATCGCCCCCCTTGACCATATACACCTGACAGGTCTCATGGGCATGCCTCCTTTTTTTGATAATCCAGAAGGTGCCCGTCCCTATTTTAAAGCCATGGCAACACTTTTTACCACCATTCAAGCAGAAAAAATTCCGGGAATTGATTTAAAGCATCTCTCCATGGGCATGAGCGGGGATTTCAAGGTAGCCATTGAAGAGGGCTCCACTATGGTGAGAATCGGCACTGCCATTTTCGGGAGTCGGGAATGAAGATCTTGCTGCACATGTGCTGCGGCCCCTGCACCATCTTTCCCCTGAAGGTGCTCCGGGAAGAAGGCATTGAGGTTATGGGCTTTTTTTATCGGCATAACATTCACCCCTTGACCGAGTGCCTCCGGCGGGAGGAAGCCTTGAAAGCATACGCAGATGACCAGCAATTCCGGGTGATCTGGCAGGACACCTATGAAATGGAACGATTTATTCAATCTGTTGTGTTCCGGGAAAGCATGCGCTGTAGGTTTTGCTACCATGACCGTTTGAATTCTGCGGCCCGGGTGGCCCGCAAGGGGAAATTTGACGGTTTTTCATCCACCCTGCTCTACAGCCGGTTCCAAAATCATGATCTAATCCGTGAAACAGGTGAGGCCATTGGAAAAAAGCTTGGCATTCCCTTTTTCTATCGGGATTTCAGGACAGGCTGGAAGGAAGGCATTGACACCTCAAAATCCCTTGGCATGTATCGTCAACAATACTGTGGCTGCATCTACAGCGAAAAAGAACGATATTACCGCAAGACAAATTCATCCTGGACTTATTGATATGCGATGATCATTTTTTTGTATTAACAGCCACTGAAAAAGGGTCGGGCTTGTGTTATTGGGGGACTTGTCTGCCCCCGGGACACTCTGGGAGGTATTCACTTCTGGAGTTTAGGTTTTCCGGCATTTAATAGCTGGACCAGTGTTCTGTCCGTGGCATTGAGACGGTTGGCCAGCACCGTGAAAAGGTGTTTGGCCACCTCGGGATATTTTTCAATGACATCCATGAGCTTATCCCCGGGAAAACGCTTAATAATGGAACGGCCCTTGGAAAGAATGGACGCAGACCGTGCCTCACCGGTGATGGCAGCCATCTCTCCGAAGTACTCCCCTGGTTCTGAAATTTCAGCAATTTTTTTACCGCCCTTGACCACATACACCGCCCCCCGGACCAGTTTATAAAAGTCATTGTCGGCATTCCCCTCCCGAATGATCACATCACGGTCCTCATAGGTTTCCACATCGGGATTGACCAGATAAGCGGGAAGGGCCTCCTTGGTGATGTTTGTCTTTTTCAAAACATCTTCAAGGGAAGTGACCCCCTGGCGTACTTTTTCAAGCCCTGCATCACGAAGGGTGCACATGCCCTCCTGGATGGCAAGTTTTCGCAGTTGATCCTCGGGCACTGCGGCATTGATGGCCTTGGACACTTCATCCCCCACCTCCATCATCTCATAAAGGCCCACCCGGCCCTTGTATCCCGTTCCATTGCACTGGGAACACCCCACGGGGCCCATCAGTTTAAGGGTGGGAATCTCCGCCTTGGAAAAACCGTGCATCTCAAGCTCTGTGGGGTCATAACCGGTAACCTCTTGTTTACACGCGGGGCAAAGCCTTCTGGCCAGTCTCTGGGAGAGCACCATGGTCACCGAAGATGCCAGCATATAGGAGGGAATGCCAATGTCCAAAAGTCTGCCAATGGTGGAGGGACAATCATTGGTGTGCAGGGTACTGAAAACAAGATGGCCTGTCATGGCAGCCTTAATGGCAATTTCTGCGGTGTCTATGTCACGGATCTCACCCACCATGATAATATCGGGATCCTGGCGCAGGAAGGACTTCAATGCCGCAGCAAAGGTCATCCCCACGCTTTCTTTCACCGGCACTTGATTGATACCCCGGAAGTTGAACTCCACCGGGTCTTCTGCGGTGAGTATTTTAGTATCGTCCTGGTTTAATCGATTCAAAAGGGAATACAGGGTGGTGGTTTTACCGCTCCCCGTGGGACCGGTTACCAGAAGCAGGCCATATGGTTTATTGATGCACCGTTTAATGGCATCAAAGGTGTCCTTTTCAAAGCCCAGCTTTGAAAGATCCACATTTAAAGCGCCCTGGTCCAGAATTCGCATAACCACACTTTCGCCAAACAGGGTGGGCAGGGTGGATACCCGGAAATCCACCGATTTTTTTTTACCCAGACGTAACTTGATACGACCATCCTGGGGAATTCGCCGTTCGGCGATGTCCAGCTCGGCAAGGATTTTCAGTCGGGAGATAACGGCATTTTTAATAGACATGGGTAAATTCATGGCTTTAAACAAAGAGCCATCCATGCGATATCTCACCTGCAAAGATTTTTCAAAGGGTTCAATGTGTATATCACTGACACCATCGTTTATGGCCTTAATCAAAATACCGTTGACAAGCTTGATGATGGGGGCATCCGATGCCATGAATTGATCGTAGTCATCATCATCCGTGGTCTGGACTTCAAGTTCCTCGGCAGCTTCGGAAACAAGGGAACCAAAATCTTCCACCGAGGTCACGGGCTCATCATCGGGTTCCTCTTCAAAATGGAGGAATTCCTTGTAAACCTCCTCGCTAATTTTATAATAATCCCGATAGGCCTCAATGATATCATTTTCTGTGGAAACCATCACTTTCAAGGAATGTCCCACTTTCTCCTGAAGGGCTTCCACAGCACTGGTATCCGTGGGTTCCATCATGGTTACAGAAAAAGTTTCGCCACTCAGGCCCAGGGGAAAAGCCATGTATTCCCTGGCCGTTTCAAAGGGAAGCAGCTCCAGAGCTTCTTTATCCGGCTTCATCTCAGCCACCTGGATGACCTGGTAATCGTAGATCCTACCAAGAACATTGACGATGGTGTCAGGATCAATATGGCCCATGCTCAAAAGAATACTGCTCAGCCGCCCCCCACTCTTTTTCAGCTGATTCTGGGCAGCCTGGAACTGCAGACTGGTAATCTGCCCCTCCTTGGAAAGAATCTCACCAATACGATCTTTACCAGCACCGGATTGATCCTTTATGGTTGATTTCAGGCGGGTACCCTTACTTGCTTTCATAGTTTTTTTAACCATGGCTACCTATTTTTTTTATAATTCTCATACAATTTTCTGCCGCCCCCATACACCAGCAGAACCCCGAGAAAATAAAAACAAAATCGAATTAGGGAAAGGGCATTGGCAAAGGCATCCATCTGTGCAATTCTGGGCATCACCTGGGGAATGCGATAAAACACTCCCAAGCCTGCCATCACCAGTATCCCCCCCCATATCATCTGTATATTCTTTTTATCCAATGAATACTACCTCCCGTCAATTTCAGCAAGTTGTTCTTCAAAAATCCGGCCTTTTTCGTCCAATTCGTCCATATCACTCTCTAAATTGGTAAAAAAAGCATCAATCTTCTCCTGACATCGGGCAAGAGCGCAGGAAAGCGATTCAATGCGCTTGCCATCCTGATTTTCTGCTGCTGACTGCATCTGCTCATTGAGAGCTGAAAGTTCCGCCTCACAGGCCTCTATGCTTTTTTCCGTTGCGGCAATGCTTTTTTCCAGGGGCCCCAGGGCCGTGGATCTTCTGGAAACAACCTCAGAGCGCAGCTTTCGCAATGCCTTTTTGGAAATTTTTTTCTCCTCCTCCGGTGCAATGCCACTGCCCCGGGCATCATCTTCCAGGGGAAGTCTTTTTTCCTCCTCCCACCCTTCTTTTTCCAAAAAGGATTGGTAGGTCCCCTCAAAAAGATGGATGGCATCATTTTTAAAGACGATTAAGCGATTGGCCAGGGAGTCCAGAAACATTTCATTATGGGTCACCAGCACCACGGCTCCGGCGAAATTATCCAAAGCCATGACAAGGGAATCACAGGTTTCCATGTCCAGATGGTTGGTGGGCTCATCCAGCAGGAGCAGATTCAAGGGTTGCGCCAAAAGCTTGCCCAGCATTACCCGGCTTTTTTCCCCACCGGATAACACACTGATGTGCTTTAACGCATCATCCCCCTCAAACATAAGGGCACCGCAGATATTTCTGGCCTGCTGGCGATCCAGATCTTCATGGGCATAGAGCATCTCCTCCTCCACTGTGGCGTTGAGGTTCAAAGATTGCACATTGGTCTGTTCAAAATATCCCATCTCCACCCCGGGGTTATACTTCACCGTGCCTGCAATGGGTTCCAGCATGCTGGCAAGCAATTTTAAAAGGGTGGTTTTACCTTTGCCATTTTTGCCCACAATGGCAATGCGATCCCCGGGTTGTACCATGAGGTTGACATCTGTGATCAAGGGAGTGGAGGCCTCGTAGGAGAAGGTCATATTTTCCCCTGTGAGCAATTGTTTGCCGGAAAAGGGAAGGTCTCTGAAAGAAAAAGAAAGGGACTCAATTTTTTTGAGACCTTCTTTCTTTTCCATTTTGGCCAGGGCCTTAACCCGGGATTGCACCATACCCGCAAGCCTTGCCTTGGCCCGGAAGCGTGTGATAAAGGTTTCCATCTCCTTTCTGCGTTTTTCTTCATTTACCCGTGTTTTTTCATAAATTTCTTCGTCCTGGGCAATCTGTTCGTAATATTTTTCTGTATTTCCCTGGATCTTTCGGATGACGCCCCTGTGAATACCGGCAATGTGGGTGACCACCCCATCCATGAACCCCCGATCATGGGTCACCAATAAAATCTCCCGGGGCCACGCCCTTAAAAAAGAGGTGAGCCATCGAATGGATATAATGTCAAGATAGTTGGTTGGCTCATCAAGTACCAGCAGATCAGGGTCAGACACCAGGACCCTGGCAAGGGTCAGGCGGACCTGGTATCCCCCGGAAAAAGAGGCGGGTTCACGTTGCATATCTTCATCGGAAAACCCAAGCCCTGCCAATATTTTTTCAGCCTTCCAGCTATGATCTTTTTCATGGGGGGGAAGGCCTTCCATGCACTCTTCCAGGACACTTTTACCGGTAAAGGCAATGTGCTGGGTGAGATACCCCAATCGATAATCACCGGGAATCTGGATTTGACCGGAATCGGGTTCTTCTCCGTGGGTGATCATTTTAAGGAGCGTGGTCTTCCCGTGGCCGTTACGGCCCACAAGCCCCACCTTTTCTCCGGGATTTATCTGTAACCCTGCATTATTGAACAATACCTGGCCGCCAAAACTTTTGGATATGGATTCAATGGTTATCATGGTCAATTTATATATCATAGAATTTGAAAACAATACTACAGATTATTATCTCAATTTTCGGAGTTGCTCATAACATCGGCCAGTCATCATAATTGGTGGGCCAATGACGTCAGGCTTGTGTTATTGGAGGCTAAGGCTTTTATCAGACTCCATGCTTTTGGCAACAGCTTGTATTTAAATAAAAATTTAAGCTAAAGTATCAATAAGGCAAGCCTGACCCCTCTCCAGAGTGGCCGATGTTATGGGCAAGTCCCAATTTTCGGACTTCAGCTTTGTCGTGTGGGATCAGCACCCCTGAGCCCAGCAGCCCAATATGCAAATTCAAAGGTCGGGTTATGATTCCAGGTTATTGAGAACTTACAGGACAGATAGCCAATCAATTGACAATAAAGACAAAAATTTTGACTTGACCAATAATAAGCTTGACTTGTAGCAACATTTTGTTTTTAACCTTCATTGAAAGATCATAATATTTTAATTTTAAAGAACAGGATAAACCATGAAAAAATATATTTATCAATTTGGGAATGGAATGGCAGAAGGAGACGCGACCCAGAAAAATCTTCTGGGTGGCAAAGGGGCAAATCTTGCAGAAATGGCTCGGCTGAAATTGCCCGTACCCGCAGGATTTACCATATCCACTCAGTGCTGCACTGCCTATTTTGATGACGGAGGAAAATTGCCAGAGGCACTGCACCAGGAGCTTAAAGGGGCCATGGCCACCATGGAAGCATCCATGGGAATGAAATTTGGTGATCCAGACAATCCCCTTCTGGTCTCCAGCCGTTCCGGAGCCAGAAGTTCCATGCCCGGCATGATGGAAACGGTACTCAACGTGGGGCTGTGTCCTGCCACCATTCCAGGAATGATAAAACAGACAGGCAATGAATGGTTTGTCTATGACGCTTACCGCCGACTGATCATGATGTACTCCGATGTGGTCATGGAAAAGGCAGAAGGAGAGGAACCTGCCGACGGCATGGGAATCCGCCTGCACCTTGAAATGCTGCTCAACGACCTTAAAAATGATCAAGCCTATGACGCTGATACCGAGATCACCACCGATGAAATGAAGGAATTGTGCGAAAAATTCAAGACAAAGATAAAAGAGAAACTGGGTAAACCCTTTCCCGATGATCCCATGGCCCAGCTCATGGGGTCCATTGGTGCCGTGTTTAAAAGCTGGAACGGCAAACGGGCCATCTCCTACCGACGCATCGAGCATATCCCGGACAATTGGGGCACCGCGGTGAATATCCAGAGCATGGTGTTTGGCAACATGGGGGACCGATCCGCCACCGGGGTGGCCTTCACCCGGGACCCGGCCACGGGAAGCAACAAATTTTATGGAGAATGGTTGCCCAATGCCCAGGGAGAAGATGTTGTGGCAGGTATCCGCACCCCCAACCCCTTAAACACCGACACACGCTCCGACCACAATGCCCACCTCACGTCCCTGGAAGAGGCCATGCCCGGCATCTACCAGGAGCTGTGCGACATCAGAGAAAAACTGGAGAACCATTACCAGGACATGCAGGACATTGAGTTCACCATACAGCAGGGCACCCTTTACATGCTCCAATGCCGTGTGGGAAAACGCACCGGCACCGCAGCCCTTAACATGGCCATGGACATGTTTGAAGAAGGTATGATTGACGAGTCCACCATGATCACCCGACTTTATCCCAGGCAGCTGGATGAGATGCTTCACCCCGTTGTGGACCCGGAAGCTGAAAAGATAGCACCTGTGGTGATCCAAGGACTTCCTGCCGGCCCTGGAGGTGCCTTTGGACAAATTGTCTTCTCTTCGGAAGATGCCGTATTGTGGCAGAAAAAAGGGAAAAAAGTCATCCTGGTGCGGGAGGAAACCAACCCTGAAGACATCGAAGGCATGCGGGCTGCCCAGGGCATATTAACGGCCCGGGGGGGAATGACCAGCCATGCGGCCCTGGTGGCCAGGGGATGGGGGAAATGCTGCATTGTGGGGGCTGGCGGCATCCACATTGATCTGGCTAACAAAACCATGAAGGTGGGTACCCAAACGTTTAAAGAAGGCGATTTTCTCACCTTGAACGGCAGCCGGGGCATGGTTTACAATGGGGCCATTGCCATGAAGGATGCCACAGCAAACCCCCGGTTCATAAAATTCATGGCGGCTGCGGACAAGCACAGGACCATGCGGGTGAGAACCAATGCAGAAACCCCCAAAGATGCTCAACTTGCCCTGCAATTCGGGGCTGAGGGCATTGGCCTTTTTAGAACCGAGCATATGTTTTACGGCCAGAATTCGGACAGACCCCTTTTTTTGCTACGTAAAATGATCCTGAGCAAATCCCTGCACGAGCGGAAAAGTGCCCTTGCCGAGCTATACCCTTTTATAAAAGAAGAAGTCAAGGCAACCATGGATGTCATGGACAACAAGCCGGTAACCTTCCGCCTGCTGGACCCACCGCTGCATGAATTTGTTCCCCAGAAACAACAACACCAGGAAGCCCTGGCCCGGGAAATCGGCATCGACTTTGAAGAGCTGATCAAAAGAAGTGAAGACCTTGTTGAAACCAACCCCATGATGGGCCACCGGGGTGTGCGTCTTGGCATTACCTTTCCTGAAATCAGTGTCATGCAGATCCGTGCCATCTTTGAAGCTGCTGCCGAACTGATCAAAGAGGGGAAATCCCCCATTCCCGAAATTATGGTGCCAGTAACATGTAACGAAAAAGAGTTAATCTTCACCAAAGAACTGGCTCTTACCACCCTTGGGGAAGTACTTGAAAAATATGAACTCAATGACATTGCCCATCAGTTCGGGACCATGATTGAAATTCCCCGGGCGGCCCTGATGTCCCACAAAATGGCCGAACATGCCGAATTTTTCTCCTTTGGCACCAATGATCTGACCCAGATGACCTTTGGGTTCAGCCGGGATGATATCGGCTCTTTCATGAACGACTATATTGACAATGCCATATTGGATGCCGACCCCTTTGAAACCCTGGACCAGGAAGCAGTGGGCAGTCTCATTGAAATTTCCGTGGAAAAAGGACGCTCTGTGAGGCCAGACATCAAGCTTGGTATCTGCGGGGAACACGGAGGAGACCCGGCTTCTGTGGAGTTTTGCCACAAGGCAGGCCTTAACTATGTGAGCTGCTCTCCCTACCGGGTACCCGTGGCCCGCCTGGCAGCGGCCCAGGCTGCTATTAAATGGGGTTGATAAGTTGATTAAGTTGATAAAAACTGTCCACTTCATGTGACCGTGTCAACGGGCGCATTCCCATTTTCCTGGCCGGAGGTTTCATTAGCGATGGGGGTCATAGCGATGAGGGTCAGGCTTGCGTTATTGTCATTATCGGTGGTTTTGGAGTTTGCACCGGCTGTGGTCGATAACGCCAATAACACAAGCCCGCCCCCATTTGCCTGAAAATCAGATCCATAGAATACTATGATGGTGATGCCGGGAAAATGGAAAGGTGCCCCTGTGTCAACTGAAATTTTTGGCCTGGACTCGCAAGGGCCTGAAGATTCAAACAGGCCTTTGCGATATACAGGCTTTCAAATTAACTTAATGTCAGTTGCGGTGGAGAAACTCCATGTCCTTGTCCTGGGAATTTTTAGTCCCAATGACCAGGATTTCAATGCGATGATCCTCGCCTTGCCTGAAATAGAGCCTGCCGTTGTAAGAAAACAGCACTTCAAAGGAGGCGGCTTTGTGTTTTTTTCCGGCAAACACCTTGCGCTTTACCACCACATTATCTGAATTTTCATTGAGCTGGTGAACCACCTCTTCCGCCTTAATCTGGAGTTCATCATTCAAATCCAGAAGCCCCGTCATGGCCCGGCGGTTCATGTCAATATTTTTATAGAGTACTGAAAACCGCTTGGCCGTAAAATCAACTCCCCTCTGCTTTTTCTTACCCCCTTTTTTTTGCTCATATTTTTTCAGTTTGTCCTTTAAAAGCTCAATTTCATAGGTTTTTTCCTTTTGGAGATCCACGTTTGCATTGAGTCGCTTCTCCAGGGAGACTATTTCATCAAACATCTCCTCTTCGGTGATAGTGGCCTTTTTCTGGGCATCCTGGTAGGTTTCCCTCAAATCCGTCATTTTTTGCAAAAGACGGGCCCGCTCTTTTTTTAAAACTCCCAGGCTTTTTTTATGGGCTTTTTCATCCACCAACAGCGCGGCAAATCGTTTTTTCTTCTCTTTATTTTCCTGGATGGATTTCCCCATGCCCCTGCGGTAATAAATCCAGAAAATACCCATGGCAATACTGACGTAAAACGCCAAAATAAGATTGGCACCCAAGGTGCCGTGGCGCAATCTCACATTTACTTTAACCGTGAGTCCCTGTTTTAGGATGGTGTAGTTATGCCGTGCCATGCCAAGGAAGACCTTGTCATTAATGATGTCCATGCCCTCGGAATTTATTTCCGGAAAAAAAGGATATAAGATATCGCCTTCATTGGCAAAGACAAGAATGTCCAACTGCAACCCGAACCGTTTGACCCACACATCTGATTCAAGGAAACGATTGATATTCTTTTCAATGGATTCACTGACCCCCATGGAGCCATTGATCAATAACTGAGTATCCTCCAAAACACGATCCTCAATCTCCTGCTGATACCTTCCCACGCAACTTCTTTCGATGAGGGAAATGGTTCCAGTATAAAACACCGGTGCCAATAAAATACAAAGGGCAACAATTTTGATGGGAAAATATTTCATGGCAACCGCTTATGCTCCTGATAAGTTCCCGACAATGTCCCTTCCAATGCCATGGTATTCAAATCCATGTTCCTGAACCTCTCCTGGATCGTATAAATTCCGGCCATCAAAGAGAATTTGTTGTCTCATCACCTTGGCCATGGCCTGGAATGCCGGTTGTCGAAAGGCCTTCCACTCCGTCACCAGCACCAGGGCATCCACATCAATTAGGGCGTCATAGGCGGTGTCAAACAACCGCACCTTATTTTCCTCAAAAAAAACGACTGGAAATTCCCCCTTGGCCTGGGTCATGGCCACAGGATCATAGGCATGAACCGTTGCCCCAGCTGCCACCAGCTGATGAATCAGCACAACGGCCGGGGCCTCTCTCATGTCGTCGGTGCCTGGCTTAAAGGAGAGCCCCCAGATGCAAAAAATTTTTCCGAATAGCTCATTGCCAAAGCGTGCCTTAATTTTGTTCCCCAGAATTTCTTTTTGAAGGCTGTTCCTATGGGCCACAGATGCCAGCAAATAAGGCTCCACCCCCACATCCCGGCTGGTGCGAATTAAAGCGGTGACATCCTTGGGAAAACAGGAGCCACCATACCCGCACCCGGGATAAATAAAGGAATACCCGATGCGCTGGTCCGACCCAATGCCCTTTCTCACATTTTCCACATCCACCCCCAGACGCTCGCAAATGGTGGCCATTTCATTCATAAATGAAATTTTGGTGGCCAGCATGGAGTTGGCTGCATATTTAGTCATCTCGGCATCCCGAACCTTCATGGTAATCAGTTTGTCCCGATTTCTGGAAAAGGGCGCATAAAGGCGTTTCATCAATTTGATGGCTCGCTGGCTGTCACATCCAATAATGATGCGATCCGGACTCAAAAAATCGTTAACAGCAGCCCCTTCTTTTAAAAATTCAGGATTGCTCACCACATCAAACTCAAGGTCACTGCCCCGTTGGCCCAGGGATTCCTGGATCGCCTTTTGAACTTTATCCGCCGTTCCCACGGGCACCGTTGACTTGTCCACAATCACGCTATATTGGTTGATCACCCGGCCAATATCCCGGGCCACCTGGAGCACATATTGCAAATCAGCAGAGCCATCTTCATCCGGAGGCGTACCAACGGCAATGAAAAAAACATCACAAATTTGTGCCGCAGATTCAAGGGAGGTGGTGAATCGCAGCAATCCTTCCTTGTGATTTTCAATGACCAGAGCTTCCAGCCCCGGTTCATAAATGGGCAAAATGCCCTTTTTAAGATTTTCAATTTTCTGCGCATCCACATCCACACAGGTAACAGTACTGCCCATTTCGGAGAAACATGCGCCGGTGACAAGACCCACGTATCCGGTTCCCACTATGGTTATATTCATAATTTGTTCCTTATTTCGGGGTTGGTCATAACATCTGCCAGTCATCATAATTGATGGGCCAATGGGGTCAGGCTTGCGTTATTGGAGCCTGAGGCTTTTATCAGGCTCCATGCTTTTGACAACGATTTGTATCTAAGGGAAAAATTAAGCAAAAGTGTCAATAACGCAAGCCTGACCCCTCCCCAGAGTGGCCGATGTTGTGACCAACCCCCTTAAATCAAGTGTTGGGTTTCAGGACCTTCTTTTGGGATACTTATTTGATATGTTCCATGTACCAGGCAGAGGCCTGATCCAGCCCCTGGGTCACGGAAAACTGTGGCGCATATCCCAGATGTTCCACCGCACTGGAAATATCTGCCAGGGAGTGGCGCACATCTCCGGCACGAAAGTCCCGGAATTCCGGTGCCGCATCCAAGGCTTGGGGAATCCTTTGTCCCACCCGTTCCTGAATGAGGGAAAAAAGCGAATTCAGTGTGGTGCGTTGGCCAAAAGCCACGTTGTACACCCGGTTTACGGCATCTTCATCCACCACCATGGCCGCCAGGATATTGGCTTGCACACAATTGTCAATGTAGCAGAAATCCCGGCTGGTTTCGCCATCCCCGTTGATGTACACGGTGTTGTTGTTGATCAAAGCTGAAAACCAGAGAGGAATCACGGCGGCATAGGCCCCATGGGGGTCCTGACGCCTCCCAAACACATTAAAATAACGAAGCCCCACCGTGTCAAGACCATAGGTTCTATGGAAAACATCGGCATAGAGTTCATTGACGTACTTGGTCACAGCATAGGGAGACAAGGGTTTCCCGATCACTGCTTCGGTTTTGGGAAGCCCAGGGTGATCCCCATAGGTGGAGCTGGAAGCGGCATAAACAAAACGTTTCACCCCGGCATCCCTGGCTGCCACCAGCATATTGAGATGGCCGGTAATATTATTGGTATGGGTCAAGAGTGGGTCTGCCACGGACCGGGGCACCGACCCCAGGGCTGCCTGGTGAAGTATCTTGTCCTGGCCAGCACAGGCCCGAACACAAGTATCTGGGTCCCGGATATCCCCTTTAATAAGTGAAAAACGCTGCCATTGGGCCGGGGTTACAGCTGTTTTCACCTGGTCCAGATTGTGCTGAAACCCCGTGGAAAAATTATCCAGGCCCGTGACCTCCTGCTCCAGCCCCAATAAAGTTTCCACCAGGTTGGAACCAATGAAACCCGCAGCACCGGTAATCAGCCAACGACAGGTTTTTTTCTTCAATATCTGTTTTATTTCACCATATTTCATATCTTTTCCATTCATAAGGGTTATCTTTTATGGGCCAATGCTTTAAACCGTCGGGTAATCATCTCAATGATTTCTTCTGCACTGTTTTCAATGGGTTTATTGCTCACATCCACCATGGAATACCCATGGGTGATGTAATGCCTGCGAGCTGCATTAATCTCTTTTTCAATATCCTCCCGGGAGACATAGGCATAGATATCCCGGGTACCAAGGGTGTCCTGGCGCATTCTCCGGTGGGCGATGAGCTGATCCACGTTAATGTTCAGGGCAATAATCCGCCTGCGATCAATATGCTTAAGAACCTCAGGCATGGGAACCCCAATGACCAGGGGAACATTAGCGGTTTTCCAGCCAAGAACGGCCAGATACATGGACAAGGGCGTTTTTCCTGCTCTGGAAAGCCCCACGAGCACAATTTCAGCCTTGTCAAGATGCTCGGGGTTCACCCCATCATCATGGGCCAGGGCAAATTCAATGGCCGACACCTGATCCAGATCCACCTTATGGATTTCCCGGTAGAGGCCGGGTTGTTCAATGGGATCACTGTTCAGGAAACTGCTCACCCGGGACAACACCGGCCCCATGAGATCAATGGTTACGACCCCTTTTTCCATTCCCCTGCGGGTCATGTATTTTCTAAGTTCGGTGTTCACCATGGTGTGAACAATCATGCTTTCCGTATTTGTGGCCTTTTCCACCAAATCATCCACCTGGGATCTGGAACGAATCTGGGGCACTTTGACCACGGTGATGTCATTGGCAGGAAACTGAACAAGGGCACTCTGGGCAAGGTGATAGGCATTTATTCCTTCACCGCAGGAGGCAATATAGATCATATGGAAATTTTCATTCACATTTTTTTGTGTCTGGCTCACTTTTTGTCCTTTTAAAAAACAATAAATTAAACTATTATACTTGCCCATTCTATATGCCATGATGACAAAATGAAACACCAGTAACCAGTGTATATACCAAGAAAAGGGCCCTGTCAAAAAAATAAAATATCCATGGCTCTGACCTTAACCGCTTTGTAAATGCTGCCAGAATTGCGTTATGCCGCTTTTGTTGGTTTCTATTTTACAGATACAACCGTTAACCTGAATCCGATATAAATCGACATACAAGGAACCCACCCATGAAACAAAATACAGCAGCGCACTATGCATTAAAGCACACCGAACAATCCATTTCGCCTGAGATTGCAGATGCCTTGGGAAAAAAGGCTGTGGAAGGACGAATCTCCTGCGCAGCCGTCCACGCCATTGCCCGCTCATTTCATATGTCACCATGGGAGGTGGGTGTACAGGCAGATCTCATTGAACTGCGACTCACCCTGTGCATCCTGGGGCTGTTTGGCCATGAACATGAAAATCAAGGAAACCGGAAAAACCTTGATTGTCAGGTACATCTTTCTTCAAAATTAGAAGAGGCTCTCCTTAAACAGGCAAAGGACAATAAAATTAGCTGTATTGAATGCTGGGAAATTGCAAGACAGCTTAAGCTTAAACCCTCCCATGTCTCTTCTGCCTGTGAAAAGATGGGTATTAAAATAAAACCCTGTCAGATAGGTGCTTTTTAAGCATTGCTGCTTGATTCCAACCTCGTTAACACCCAATTGACTGACCTTGAGATCAATTTGATTTATCAGCACTTTTCATTTACCAATTTACACTTGCTGGAAGCATCACCCCATTTTTGAGAATCATTTCCACAAAAGTATAAAATACTTTTAAAATGAGGCCTTGATCATTCTTTGGTTCCTAAAAACTGCATTTGGATTTTCAAATACTCTTCCAAAAAATGTTTTTACAAACTTTTTAGTGATTCTGTAACCAAGTCGGCTGGCTGCAATTGTATTCCCCTTGAATTCAAAATCATCAATGCGTTCAAGATGCCCATTTTGAATTAAAAGTTTAGGGTCTCTTTCAGTTACTGATAATCTACTCCAAATTTCTGGAATTAATAAACTTATATCATGGTCAACTCTAATATTTCCTACATATCCTGCAGCAGTTGAGAAAGCATTATAGCCAGTAAGAATAAATGATAATAAAGAATTATTTAAATCTGTGATTGCATATAATGCATTAAACGGTGCCTTTGTTAGAGCTCCTTCGGAACCAACTCCAGTAGTAGAAGGGGATTTACCAGTTAAACTGCAAATAAAGTCCATAAATAATTCTGGCAACTCTTGATAGTGAATTGGGTTAAAAACTGAAAGCGGTCTTATTCCAGGCTCTTTAGGATTATTTCTTCTTCCTGGCAATACAGCATTAACAGGATTATAAACTGGGCTTTCAATTGGAATTTTTCTAAATAATCTTGTCCCCATTTCAGCTGCATATTTATTAAAAGGATTTGTAATGTCGGGTCTGTTTTGTAAATATCTAACATTTTTTGTTGGACTACCATCAACAATTCTAGGATGTGCAGATGAAATGAAATACTCTGCATTATCACCACGAGCAACTTCCGAAATTAAGTTTTGCATTGGTTGAGAGAATTTATCAAAACCAATTGAATCATTTAGTAATTCTTTGGCATTGGCAATATTCAAAGGTTCAAAATTAGAAACAAAAGTATTGGGTGACGATAAATCTAATTCAGCTTGTTTATCGTATCCACGGTTTATTGCTTCATCAGGCCTTTGAAAAAATCTATATTCACAATTATCCACAAATTTAATACTTGGATTAGTATAGCTTTTATTCAAATACTTAAATGAATTTGATGGTAAAACTATTGAAACAGTAATGTCGTCCTCTACCTGTATTTTTTCGGAGGCAACAAAATCTTGTCGCAATTTAAATGTTCTCCACGAGCCTTTTGCT
>CAKZLA010000579.1 GCA_937124525.1 uncultured Desulfobacterium sp. | reverse complement strand
GGTTGAGTTCCTTTTCAATGTCATCATCCATGATAATCTCTTCAAATTTCTCGTCAAGACTTGATTTTGTGCCATAGTTCACCAGATCGGCTTCGGCCTCCATCTGTTCGATGCGGCTTTCCATCTGATCAAACCGGGCCAGGGTTTCGTGGTTGTCCATGCGCCGGATATCTTTCTGTGCCTGTTTTTTGCGTTGGGCGTGGATGTGTCGTTGCACGAGCATGCGCTGTTTTTCCCGGGAGGTTTTGAGCTTATCTTCCAGTTGTCGGATTTCCTCCTGGTATTGATCCACCAGGGAGGCGTGCTGGCTGAATTCCTGCTCCAGGTTATCGATCTTAGTTGCAAATCGGCGTTTTTCAAGCAGGGCTTCCCGGGCAAGATCATCTCTGCCCTTGATGACGGCAAGTTCTGCTCTGGTGTTCCACTGATCCAGGCGTTCCCGGACACTGTCCAGGTTGCGCTGAACCTTTTTTTTACTGGCAATGGCCCCGGCACAGGAGGTTTTCAGCTCCACCAAGGTGTCCTCGATTTCCCGGATCATCATTTTGATCATCTTTTCAGGATCTTCGGCCTTGTCCAGCATTGAGTTCATGTTGGCGGTGACAATATCTTTGAATCGTGTGAATATACCCATGGTAATTTCTCCTCTTTGGTGTTTTATAATGGTGCCATGTTATACAGCCTGGTGAAGCCATCCCCTAAAAGTTATGGTCCAGGCCAAACCTGACCCCGTTTCTTGTACTGTTGAAATAAATAGCATAAATTGTGCCACGTTAAAATATCGGGGTTAAGCCAGTATTTTCAGGGTGTTTGGGCCATCATGCTTGACCGTGGAAAATAAATATGTTAGTTTTTTTCCTGTTTCTAAGGATATTAACCATATAATGGTGAAAATAACCATGGCTCAACATCCATATGTCCGACAATCGATTTTACCAGAGGCCCTGGGACAGTCCGAGGTGTTTTTGGATTTCCAGGAACGCTTGTCCCGGGTGGCCACCATAGAGCGGCCCGTTCTCATCCTTGGCGAGCGCGGCACGGGAAAAGAGCTGGCGGCATCCCGGCTGCACTTTTTATCCCAACGGTGGGAGAAGCCGCTGGTCACCCTCAATTGTGCCTCCCTTGCCCCCACCCTGGTGGAAACAGAATTATTCGGCCATGAAAAAGGGGCATTTACGGGGGCGGCCCACCGCCGCACCGGACGATTTGAGGCAGCACACCAGGGAACCCTGTTTCTGGATGAAATAGGCACAGTCCCCATGGAGGTCCAGGAAAAAATTTTACGAGTGGTGGAGTATGGCATGTTTGAACGGGTGGGTGCTTCAGTGCCCATGGAGGTGGATGTCCGCATTGTCAGCGCCACCAATGCCGATCTTCCCACAATGGCCCGCCAAGGCAGGTTCAAGGAAGACCTGCTGGACCGCCTCTCCTTTGAAGTGCTGTTTGTTCCCCCCCTGCGGGAACGTAAGGGGGATATCCCTTTACTGGCTCGGCATTTTGCCGTACGTATGGCCTACGAGCTTGGCGTTGATGAGATCCCCGAGTTCAGCCCTCAAGCCATGGAAGGATTGGAACATCACTCCTGGCATGGAAATGTCCGGGAATTGAAAAATGTTGTGGAGCGGGCCGTTTACCGAGCCCGGGGCAGGGTGATTCATGGGATTGTGTTTGATCCGTTTGTTTCTCCCTATGGGCTGACACCCCATAAAGGCGGGGAGGCGAACGTGCCAGATTCCGCCAACCGGCAATCCAATCCGGGAGGTGATCCCACGGGGAAAGGATCATTGATTACAGCCAGGCAATCCCTGGAGGTTTCCATGCTCAAAAATGCCCTTGAAGCCACCCGTTACAACCAGAAAAAAGCGGCAGATCAACTGGGTATCACCTATGATCAGCTCCGGGGGCTGTACCGGAAGCACAAAGAACAGCTCTCTTTACCCAGCACCTAAAACCTAACCTGGACAAGCCAGAGCCAAAAAGATTTTCTGATTTTTTTGCCAAAATAACACGAAAATCAAAAGTAATAATTTAAAATTCAATCACAAATAGGAAATCGGAATGAAAATAGTATGTCGCAAAAAATAAATATAATCCCCACCCTTAAAGGATGGCTCTCTTCCCATGGTGCCAGCCTGGATGCCCTTGTTTTTGACATTGACGGGGTACTCCTTGTCAAAGGAAAGGCGGCCCCGGGTAGCCGGGCACTGCTGGCAATGCTAAGAAAGGAAACTATCCCCTTTTACCTGCTCACCAATGATGGGGATCACTCCACCCGGGAGAAATCTCAAATTCTCAATGCCTCGGGCATTGATGTCCGTCCCCGGGAGATTGTTTCTTGTGCCCACGGTCTGGTGGGCTTGTTCCAGGACAAAAAAATTTCCACGGCTCCTTTTTTTATCATGGGGAATCTGGGTTCGCCCTGTTTTGCTGAAGATGCAGGCCTTAAAACCACCAGAAATATTCAAGAAATAGATACGTGCCAGGGCATTATCGTGGGAGAAAAGGGGTATGACTGGGAACCCACCATCAATGCTGCTGTAAACTTTTTTGTGAAAAATCCCCGGGCCCCGCTCATTGTTCCCAACCCAGATGAGTATTATCCCGGGCATACCGGGCAACTATGTATCGGTGCCGGGGGGGTGGGCCGATTTGTTTCCCGGGTGTTGGAAACCTATGGCATTAAGATTAATCCTTTATATCTTGGCAAACCCTTTGCTCCCATATTTCAAAAAACCCATGCCCTGCTTGAAGAAAAATGTGGACGGCAAATTCCCCGTGACCGGGTATTGATGATCGGTGATTTCATCAAGTCAGATATCCAGGGGGCCTTGAACTTCGGATATCGCTCTGCATTGGTTTTAACCGGGGTGACCACCGTTGAAGTGGCGGAAAATTCTGCTGTCCAGCCGGATATGATTTTTCAAACACTGGGATAAGTTAAAATAATCAGGTTTAATTGCATTTTTAGAGTCTGTTTAAAAAGTCAATTCCTCCAAAAGTAAAAATACCGGGTATTGTAGATATTTTGAAAAAATGTATTTTTGAAACTATTTGATATTATTGTCATTTCGAGGAGAGATCCTGCCTAAAAATTAAGGCTCTTAGTCTTTTGATCAGTTTTTGGTGCCAGAGGATCAGGGGTGTGTTATGGTCGGTTTTTGCTGACATCTTTTGCCTGAAGGTTATATAATCGCCAATAACGCAGGCTTGCTTCTTTCAAGCTGTTGTCAAGACAGAAAAAAAGATGATCGAGTGTAAATATTCGGGTTGGCAATGTAAATGTTTGGCCATTGCCCCATATTCGCATATTGGGGACTGCGTAGCATACTAATGATAGGGTGAGCAGGCCAAACTTAGGTGAAGATGAGGTGCTGGCCGAATATTTACCATCGAGTTGGTTGTATTTTACCCCAAGAAAAGCGCATCGCATCAACGGAGCGAATCCATGACCATTGACTTGAAATATCGATTCAGACCTCATATATGGCATCTTTTTTTATCCATTCTCTTTCTCATGATAGCTATTTGGGGTGGTGATGTCAGTGCAGATCAAGATATCTTTAAAAAAAAATCACCCGTTAAATCCGCCTGTGAAATTGATTATCCTCCCTTTTGCTTTGTGGTTGGAGATGACCAGGCAAAGGGGTTTTCCGTGGAACTTCTGGAAGCCGCCTTAAAGGCCATGGGACGTGCTGTAACCTTTGAAACCGGACCATGGATAAGGGTCCGAAGCTGGTTGGAGAGGGGGGAGGTTCAGGCATTGCCCATGGTGGGCCGCACCCCGGAACGGGAACCTCTTTTTGATTTCACATTTCCTTACATGTCCCTCCACGGTGCCATTGTTGTACGGGCAGACACCACCAACATCCATAACCTGGAAGATCTGAGGGGACGTCAGGTGGCTGTCATGAAAGGGGATAACGCCGAAGAATTCCTGCAACGTGGGGAGCGTGGCATAAAAATACACAGCTTACCCACCTTTAATCACGCCCTTAGGGAACTTTCCCAGGGCTTCCATGACGCAGTGGTAATACAGCGGCTTGTGGCATTGCGGCTGGTCAGGCACATCGGACTTTCCAACCTGAAGATTGTGAAGAGACCCATTGAAGGCTTTCGTCAGGATTTTTGTTTTGCAGTAAAGGAAGGGGATCGGGACACCCTGGCTCTGTTGAACGAAGGATTATCCCTTGTCATGGCGGATGGTACATATCGTCATCTCCATGCCAAGTGGTTTGCAGCCTTGCAGCTACCGTCCCATAACCGAATTATCATTGGGGGGGATGACAACTATCCCCCCTTTGAATATCTGGATGAGAATGGTTTGCCAGCGGGTTTTATCATTGACATTTCACGGGGTATTGCCCGGGAAGTGGGGCTTGATGTCACCTTTCGCTTGGGACCATGGGCCAACGTTATAGATGGGCTGGAACAGGGGCGCATCGATGCCATTCAGGGGATGTTTTATTCCCCGGATCGAGATCTGAAATTTGATTTTACCCAGGCTCATTCGGTGAATAATTACGTCATCGCTGTGCGAAAAGGCCAGAAGCGGCCCCCCACCACCCTGGGGGAATTAAAAGGCCGGACAATCGTTGTTCAAGACGGCGATATCATGCATGATTTTGTTGTGAAAAATGGCCTGGAAGATCTTCTTGCTGTGAAAAAAAACCAGGAGGAAAGCCTCCGGGAACTTGCCGCTGGAAAGTACGATTGTGCTCTGGTGCCACGAATACCGGCCCTTTATTTGATCAAGAAGAACGGATGGAAGAATCTGGTCCTGGGACAAAAACCGCTTCTTACAACGGAATATTGTTATGCGGTTCCAGACAATCAAAAGGCCCTGCTGGCCCAGTTCAGTGAAGGGTTGAAACTCCTTAACGAAAACGGAGAATATCGCCGGATTTATGAAAAATGGCTGGGCATCTATGCGCATCCTTCCCTGCGATTTGCAAGCATCTTCCGGTATGTTGCCATGGTTGCTTTCCCATTGTTGCTGTTATTGCTGATCTTTTTTTTATGGTCATGGTCATTGCGAAAACAGGTGGCAAGCCGAACAGCGGAGCTGACAAATCGGGAAAAACGTATTGCCCATTTAAACAGGGTGCTAAGAGGGATACGTGATGTGAACCAGTTGATCGTACGGGAGCAAAATTTTCAGAATCTCATCCAGGAGGGATGTCGAATGCTGGTGGAAAACAGAGGGTATGAGTCAGCCCTGATCGTGCTCATTGATGAGAACAACCTCCCTGTTTTCCAAGCTGCTTCAGGCATAGCCGCATCTTCTAAATCCTTGAATACATTTCTTCAGAACCATCAACTGCCCCCTTGCTGCAAGGTTGCCAGAACCCTTGGGAAGGTGGTCCTTATGAATGATAACCCTTGTTACTGCGAGATTTGCCCCATTGTAGGGGACGCTTTTGGAACCCAGCCAATGTGTGCCTCTCTTATCCATGATGGGAGGATTTACGGTTATCTGGCCGTGGCCCTGGATCATGAACTGAATGTGGACACGGAAGAACAAACGCTTTTTACGGAAATGGTCGAAGACATTGCCTATGCCCTCTATGTTTTGCACAGTGATCAAGCACGCAAAGTATCTGAACAAAAACAAAAGAGCCTGGAAGGGCAATTGATCCAGGCCCGGAAGATGGAATCTGTGGGCCGTCTGGCAGGAGGGGTGGCTCACGATTACAATAATATGCTCAGTATCATCGTAGGGTATACTGAAATGAGTCTGGAAGATGTGGCTCCGGGTGACCCACTGCATACCAACCTTGAGCAGATTCTTTCAGCTGCCAAACGATCAGCGGACATAACCCGGCAATTGCTGGCCTTTGCCCGTAAGCAACCCATTGCACCCAAGGTGCTTCAGTTAAATGTGCTTGTTGAAAACATGTTGAAAATGCTCCAGAGACTCATCGGTGAAGATATAGATCTTGCATGGAGGCCTGGGGCACATGTGTGGTCGGTTAAAATAGACCCCTCCCAGGTGGATCAAATCCTGGTCAATCTGTGCATCAATGCCCGGGATGCCATATCAGGTGTGGGTAAAATAATAATTGAAACAAGAAATGTCCAGCTTGATAAGGATTATTGCATGGAGCATGCAGGGTTTGCTCAGGGTGAATATATTTTGCTTACGGTGAGCGACAATGGCATGGGAATGGCACCAGAGACGCTGGATAAGGCTTTTGAACCTTTTTTTACCACCAAACAACTGGGTAAGGGAACAGGACTGGGGCTGGCCACTGTTTATGGTATTGTCAAACAGAACAACGGCTTTGCAAATGTCTACAGTGAGTTGAAGGAAGGGACCACCATTAAGATATATCTTCCCCGGTATGCAGGGCAGACCCCGGGAGGAATCATTGAATCTGCGGTGGAGATGCCCTTGGCCCGGGGTGAAACACTATTGATAGTTGAGGATGATGACGCTATCTTGACACTGGGGCAAAAAATGCTTGGGAACCTGGGGTATACGGTGTTTGCTGCCAACAGTCCGGGAGATGCCATGGCCCTGGCCCGGAAAAATGCCGGGGGAATTGATCTGTTGATCACAGATGTGGTCATGCCTGAAATGAATGGCCGGGACCTTGCCAACCAGCTTCAAACCCTTTATCCCGGCCTTCAGGTGCTTTTCATGTCTGGATACACAGCCAATGTTATCGCCCATCGGGGTGTGTTGGATGAAGGGGTTAATTTTATACCCAAACCCTTTTCCCAGAAAGAGCTGGCCGTTAAAGTGAGAGATGTGCTGGGGAGGTGATTTTTAATACCTTTTGGGGGGAGTTCCATTTTATATTAGCTGGGCTAATCGCGGTGCTGACCGGCATCGCGATTCACTGTGGCGTAGCCGCCGTGAACGATCAAAATCACTTGCTCCGCCAAAGAGACTTACTCGTCTATGCCACAGACGTCCTCGTCGTCAAGTGAACCGCTTTGTTCGGAAAATATCATAATTTCTAATCTACTTCATCCGGACAATGTATTTTAAAACACTTTTCACAAATTCCGTGGCTGAATTCGGCTTCTGAATGATCAGAAATGTATTCTTCAATTCGGTTCCAAGACCCTTTGTCGTCGCGAATTTCTTTACAATACATGCATATAGGTAGAATACCTTGTAGTGTTTTAATCTCATCAATCGCTTTTTGAAGGGTATCATTTTTCTGTTGAAGCAATTTTTCTGCATTTAAAACAAGCTTGGTAGCAATAAAAGCAATAATTAAAGACATCAAAACACCTGAAATTGATAAAACAAGGGTAATCTTTTCAAGATTTGATTGCATTGTTTCAGCAAGCTTGATGAAGTTGTCAGCCTTTTTTCTTGCATATGAGGTTAATTTTAGCATTTCAGCCTCAAGTTTTGCTACATGTTCAGCCCCATTTGTTTTGGTTATGAGGATAGCTTTTTGTTTATTGCCTGAATTAAGAAGTTTGACCACATTTTCTCGGATAGGTTTCCAATTTTTAAAAAGTTGTCTGGTTTGTTTTTCAAGTGCCTTTCCTTCCTCACCGAGAATGTTTTTTTGGATGATATCAAGCTGCTGGTACACATTTTGTTCGTTTTCAGCTACGGTATTTAACGTATGATTTATCTCGTCAGGAGAATTCGCCAAGGCAACATCTTTCATGCTGCGATGCATTCCTGTCATGTTAAGAGCCGCATGCAGGGAGGCATTTGAGACTACCAGTGGATGTTCATAAATCCTTGTTGTGAGATCATCTAATGTGCGTAACCCTTTTATTGTGACTATTCCAAAAGAGACAAATAAAAAGATTATGAGCAAAAAGCTTATAGGTAATCTTTGTTTTTTAATTATGTTTGAAAGAGAGAGCATTGGGAACTCCTCAAAAAATTTTATGCCGAACGTTTGGGTAACGGGCAGCAAGGGCTTCCAATAAAGTTCATTGGAAGCACATCATTTAAAAGTTTTTAAACCTTTAAAAAGAAGGAGACCCTTGCTGTCCGGTTCACCCGCTGGTTATCTTTAAGATTTCTTTATGTTTTAGATAGGCTTATATTCTGTTTTTTTGATGTGTTAAGTTGACGAACTATCTTTTTTAAAGAGAAATGGAAAACTCGTCAGGAATATAGACCAAACTGTAAAAAAAAGAGCAATAAAAAAACTTCGAATTTGATGCATCTATAGCTAACAATATGTCCAGGCATTCCGATGAGAATTCTGGCTTTAATTTACCATATAATGCATCTCTGGCGTCCATAAACGCGGATTTTCTAATTAAATAATAAAGGGGGACGAAATAAGGGATGATACAGACAGGGTAATGGAAAAATTTTCGATAAGTATCTTGGTGATGATAGGCAATGAATGTCAGACCGGTTGCTATCGCTATACAAATTGGAATAATTATTTGCCACATATTCGCCTCTTTAGCTTGTGGTTGTTGAAAGATAAAGAGTTAATAAGTGGAAACTTTCCATGCTATTGACTGTAATAGATTCCAATATTTTTCATCTATACTCATATTAAGACAAAAAATATGGAAAATGTTTCCACTTATGCTTTTCCAAGCTATTTTTTCCACTTATCATGATATTCAGATGGGTTCAGGAGAAAACAAAAAAGGCATTCCGTTGACTTTGATTTTTTAAAAGAAATAAAAAACATTCATTTTCCATGTCGGAACCCGAAAAAAATTAAATTATCCAGAACCAGACCAGCTCGCTCCCTCTTTGTCACTTAAAGCACATTACACCCATCCTCATTTTTTTCAAGTAAAAAATACAATTGTTTGTTAAGGGGCATCACAAAAAGCGAAGAATTGCCATGGAAAACAATGAAAGCAGGAAAAATAATTGAACCAGATGTGGAAATAGGCTTGGAGCAAGGGGCAACGGGGGAAATGCTATGGAGGAAGGGAGGGAGGGAGGGAGAGAACTTGTTGGATAATAATGGATCAAAAAAATAACCGGTGAATCCCCCTTCAATCAAAAATTCACAAGGGAATTCACCGGCAGAAAGCTAAATCTTCACGTTCCAGACAGCATGGGCCAGATCTCTTAAGAATTTTGGAATACCTGATATCAGAAGCATCAACGCTCCCAGTACAATAACAAGGCGCATGGGCCAGATGATGGGGTCCCAGATGGTTCCCGAGGTCAAACCTTGGGTCACGGCTTCCCAGAACCAGATGCTGCAGTGCCACAGCAATACGCCACTGAAGAAAAAAAGGAACACATCCGTTACCAGAAGATCAAACCAGGCCTGGGTCCTGGGACGCCAGTTGTTGTAAAAGACATCCACCCGGATGAGGGCACCATAATGATCTGGGGGAATATCATGCACAGAATCATACCGACAACCTGAAGCGCCATGTAAGGTAGGACGGATTTATAGAGATCCGCCATGGTCACATCGGGCGGTGCCACGGCTTTGAGATAAAAGATGGAGTACCCAAAGGGCGGAGAGAGATAGGCAATCTGCAGATTAAGATTAAATATGACGCCGAACCACAATGGGTCAAATCCCAGCGGGGTAATAACCGGTACAAAGATTGGGGCAAGCCCACAGTACCGATCATAGCGGCAAGTACAGTGCAAAGCAAAATTGTGGCTGCGGCAATACCCCCCCCGGAGCTCCCAACCCAGGCCTGGACAGCCTTAAACAAATCATGGGCAATGCCGGATTTCTGCAGCATATTGCCCATGAAGACGAAAAAGGGGATGGTGATCATACGCCCCATTGATATTTAATTTTCAAAAACAGGGCGCAGAATTAATGTGCCACCTGGAATTCTTTCAATGGGTAGTGGGCTTTGAATCTATGGGGTCAAATCAGCCATGCACTCCATGAGAGTTCGGCGGGAAAGGGTCTCGGCCAGATCCCTTCGATAGTCGGCACTTGCCCTTAAGTCGGTGATGGGAGTAATCTCCCGGGCCACCATTTGTGCACATTGGGCCATGACATCCTCGGTCATGGTTTTACCTGCAAGAAAAGCCTCGGCATTGGGGACCCGAACCGGTGTGGGTGCCACAGAGTCCAATGCAATGCGGGCTTCTTTGCATACATTGTTTTCCACCTTGATCCAGGAGGCCACCGACACAATGGAAATCACCACTGCATCCCGGGTGCCGATTTTTTGAAAATGAACAGATTCGTCGGACTTGAGGCCTGGAAATTCAATGGTGGTTAACACCTGATCCTGGGCCATGATATTTCTTCCTGGACCTGTAAAAAATTGATCCAGTTCCACCGTCTTTTCCCCGTCTTTACCTTTAATGGTCACAGAGGCACCCAGGGCAAGAAGGGAGGGCACGGTATCCCCGGCCGGAGAAGACATGGCGATATTTCCCCCCATGGTACCCACATTTCTCACCTGGGGGGAGGCCATGGTAGCGATGGCACGGCAAAGCCCGGGGGCATGCTTTTGAACAAGATCAGATGCCATGATCACGGACAAGGGTGTAACCGCGCCAATGGAGACAACTCCATCGATTTCTTTAATAAAATTTAATGCATCAATTTTTTTTATATCAATGAGAGACACACCGTCGTTGAAAGACCATCGTCCGCCCCGAACAGCGGGAATAAAATCGGTACACCCGGCAACGATTTTGTAATCCCCCTGGATGGTGTCAAAGAGCGCCATGAGGGCTTCCATATTTTCAGGACAATGGTATACCAGGTCGGGCAGCGCCCTTGAACCTACAAAATTTTTCATGTGATACCTCTTTTATATGAAACTCCGTTCAATATGCTGTAATAATATGGGTTTCAATATTTGCTGTGGCAGGCCAGGATACCCAAATTACCACCAGTTACCTGCATCCTTGGCCTCTTTGGCTCGACGGATGGACGTAACGATGTTTACATATCCGGTGCAGCGACACAGGTTGCCTTCAATGGCCTTGCGGATATCCATATCCGAAAGTTCCTCATCTTCCCACTGGTTTATCAGGGCATAGGCGGACATGACCATACCCGGGGTGCAGAATCCGCACTGAAGTCCCAGTTCAGCCACAAAGGCCTTCATCAGGGGATGTAATTCATCTCCTCTCATGAGTCCCTCGGAGGTGATAATGGCTGTCCCCTGGGCCGATGCCGCCATGATAAGGCAACTGTTCACCGGTTGACCGTCCATGAGAACGGTGCAGGCACCACACTCTCCCTCTTCACAGCTTCTGTGGACACTCTGTTGATTAAGCACGTTATTTCGCAGTACCTCAAGCAGGGTGGCATTGGCGTCAATGTCAAGGTTCCAGATGGTGTTGTTTATGTTCAATGTAACCGGCATTTTCATTTGGATTCCTCCTGTTGCTTCCGGGCCGCCACAATCCAGCTTCTGACCCGTTCCGGTGTTGCAGGCGATTCATTTACTTCGATGTTAAAGGGGGTCAGAGCATCTTCAATGGCCGCCAGAATCACCGCCTTGCTGCCAATGATGGGGGATTCTCCCATGCCTTTGCTGCCCGTTTCCGTAAAGGGAGATGGGGTTTCCATATGGCCCACTTCAATGTCCGGGGCCTCCACCGCTGTGGGAATCAGATAGGTGGAAAAAGAGGAGGTCATCAACTGTCCCTTGTCGTTATAATCCAGGCGTTCGTACAGTGCTTCGCCGATGCCCTGGACAATGCCACCGTGGATCTGTCCGTCCACAATCTGCTTGTCAATGATGGTGCCGGCATCGTGGGTATGGACATACTTGATAATCTTTGTGACACCAGTATCAATGTCCACCTCCACCACGGCAACGTCCGCCGCTGTGCAGAAGGTGGTGTAGGATGACCCTGAGTCCGGGGTGGAGGGGCTGTACCAGGTGGTGGTGACGTCCAGCAGGTGGTCATGGTTTTTCAACATTTCCGGGGGAAGTCCCCGGGGACCGGGAAAAAAGTAGGCTTTTTCCGCAAGTTGCCTGTAGGTCAACTTTTCGTCTGGATTGTCCGAGGAATAGATCATACCGCCTTCCAACACAAGACTCTCTTCATCCACCTTTAAAAAGGCGGCGGCACACTGGCACACCTTTTTCTTTATGATTTTGGCAGCCTTGGCCACGGCACTGGCAGGATAGACGGCCCCACGGCTGGACAGGGGGCCCTGGCCGATATAATCCGAGGTCACAGGTTTTACAAGGACATCTTTACGGTTGCATCCCAGAATGTTGGATACAATAATCGCATGGCTGGCTTCACTTCCCTGGCCGATTTCGGTGCGATCACTGTGCACCTCAATGGTGCCGTCCGGGGTGATCTGAACTCTGGCCTGGGTAATGCCACCCATCTGACAATTGGGTACGGCCACACCTGCGGGTTCAATGGCGGATATCACACCAATGCCGATGTATTTCCCCTCTTTAAGATATTGCTTTTTTTTAGCCCGGATTCCATCCACATCTGCCATTTTCAGGGCCTTTGTCAGGATGCCTGGGTAATCGCCGCTGTCGTAGACAAGATTATTAATCTGATGATAGGGAAATTCGTCGGGCTGGATGTAATTTTTCAGGCGAATGGCTTCGGGTGTCATGCCAAGTTTCCGGGCGACCTGGTTCACTGCATGTTCAATGAATTTGATTCCCTTGTCCTTGCCATATCCCCGGTAGGCGCAATAAAAGGATTTATTGGTGACGGCACCAACCCCTTCAATGTGCATGCCCTTCCAATGGTACATGTTGGGTACGGCGGAACAGGCAGGAAAAATACTTAAGGCGGCAATGCCCTTGTTGGTGCTCTCCACCCCCAGATCATGGGTTACGGTGGCCTTTACCCCCAGCAGGGTACCGTCATTTTTAAAGGCCACATCCCCTTCCCAGAACACATCCCGCTGGTGGGGACCGGTGACGATGAAATCCTTCTGGGGTTCAAACCATTTTACATGGCGACCGGTGAGTTTGGATGCCAGGGCCACCACGTTCTCTTTCCAGACGTGAATTTTAAGCCCAAATGCCCCGCCAATGTCCACGGCATTGATCTTTACCTTTACCTCGGGTATACCCAGTGCGGCGGCAATGTTATGCCGGGCCAGATATGGGGTTTGAAATGATCCCCACATTTCCAGGGTATCTCGTTTGAGATTATAATGGGCCACACATCCCCGGCCCTCAATGGGAAGACCGGTGACCCGCCCTTCCCGTGTTTTGATGTGCATCACCTGGTCAGCCTGTTCAAAGGCCCTTTCCGGATCTCCAAAATCAAACTTAAGATGGACCTGCTTGTTATCTTCCCAGTCATCGTAAAGTTTTGGGGCATCGGGTTCCAGGGCCTCCAGGGCATTGCCCGTCACCGCCAGGAGTTCATATTCAACTTCCACGAGGTCCGCCGCTTTCCGGGCTGTCTTTTCATCCTCGGCCACCACTGCAGCCACAGGTTCTCCATACCAGCGTACCTTATCCTTTGGCATTGCATAGACATGGGCCAATCGCCAGGTCCATCCCTTGCTTTTGAAGTTGGCCTGCACCGGCAGCGGGTTGGTGTATTTCACCATCTCTTCGCCGGTGATCACGGTGAGTACACCGGGAACCTTGAGGGCCTTGCCCACTTCCAGCCGTTTAATCATGGCATGGGCGTGGGGGCTTCCCACAAACACCAGATGGGCCATGCCGGGAAAATCAAGGTCATCGGCATATTGGCCCTTTCCTGAAATTAACCTTGTTTCTCTGTTTTCCACACTATCCTCCTCATCCTTATGTGCAAATTGAAATACGAAATACGAACCGTTCAACCCCTTTTTCTCTCATTTTTATAACATGTTGTAATCAAAACAAAATATCAGCATAATTTTTTGATGTTCAATTTTTTGGTATTAATGAATTCAACAGGTTATGAAAAAATGAGCGAATTGCAGGGTTCAAGGCACATCTTTCCGATATTTTCCGGACAAGCCGCATGGCAGTTGTCGCTTCTTATGATGAAAACTGAAACTTTCGTGATTCCAGTCTGTTGGGCGGCGTTATATATAAAATTACCATGGGCAGACCTGCCGTGTATTATTTGTTGGGAGAAATTTCTATGGAGCCGTCCACAGGGCACACGGAGAGGCAGCCACCGCATCCCACACAGTTATCCTGGTTGACATACACATGCCCGTCACCCTGCTGCATGGCATCGGAAAAGCAGGCTTTGAGGCACATGCCGCAATCCTTGCAGATCTCCTCATTGACACGGGCCTTTTCCGGGGGCATCTGGGAATATTCAATGGCAGCGTCCGTGGCAATACCCAGCATATCGTCAATGGTGGCATAGCCTTTCTCATCCATGAATTTTTCAAGGCCGCTAACCTGTTTGCCCAGCCACTCATATCCATAGCACATGACGGCGGAACAGATTTGAACCACACTGGCACCGCTCATGATGAACATGACAATGTCACGCCAGTCGTAGGCCCCATTGGTACCGGTGATGGGAAGATCGTTACCAAATGCTGTGCGTACTTCGTTGATCCATCTCAGGGTCAAGGGTTTAACCCAGGGGCCACCAATACCTGCCTTGCCATAAATCAGGGGTTTTCCTGTTTCAATGTCCGGTACAAATCCGATGAAGCGGTTGGTCAGAGTAACGGCACCGGCACCGGCATCCTTGAGCATGCCGGAAAACTGAACCAAGTCGGTGACCTGGGGGGTGACTTTAATAATGATGGGCACCTTTACTGCATTGGCAACGGCATTGGTTATCTCGCTGGCATAGTTAAAATCCTGTCCCACGTTCATGCCGGTGCGAACTCCGGGCATCAATTTGGGATGGGGGCAGCCAAAGTTTAATTCAATGAGGGGAACCCCACCGTCTTCCATCTGTTTTCCCAGGTCCACCCAGCCGTCTATGTCGGTGGAGCCGATGCTGCCTATGACCACTGCATCATTTTGTTCCGCATATTTAACCGTCTCCCGGATCTCCTTCATGAACTCCTTGGGGGTTTCAAGAGCAAGGCCGCTTCGACTGTAAAGGCTGAAGGCCCGGGGCACCTTTCCATGGCACACCTCGTGTTTCTCGTTGAGGAATCGCCATTTGGCCCGGGTGGTAAGCTCACGCATGGCAGAAGAGTCGGTCATGGTTTTCGCAATGACGGAACCGGCTCCGGCATCAATACATTTTTTCATGTTTGCAGCGTTCAGTGTGGGTTCGGCAGATGCGGCCGCCACGGGATTTTTAAAGTGAACACCACAAAAGTCAATTCCTAAATTTGCCATTATTCATATCCTTATGCTTGATGGTCTGGTAAAAAGTCCGAGGTCTAATTTTTTACTTTACCCCATTGTGGTTAAACAATAGTTAAACCCATGTATGATGTGGTGAAAATTTTATGGGCTGACTTTTTACTGGTTCATTATGTTTGATTTTGGTTCTAATTCTGGCCAGTCCGGTCGGTTAGAGATACCACCTCAAAGGTAAATAGGCTCATCACGGATTTGTGTGAAAATTCATAGCTGCTGATGCGTAAACACTGAGAATTGCATACAAGAATTATACCTCAATCACACTAATCCGCGAAGATCCGGTAAATATTCGGGTTGGTAATGTAAATGTTTGGCCAGTGCCCCATATTCGCGTATTTGGGACTGCCTAGCATTACTAATGCTATGTGAGC
>CAKZLA010000578.1 GCA_937124525.1 uncultured Desulfobacterium sp. | reverse complement strand
AAGGGAGCCTGCATCCCCCCTCCAGATCTATGACCCCCAGCACCTGTTAAGGGGCCATGAGGTGAAACTCAAAGAACTTTACATGGATGCCGGAGGATGGCGTGAAGAACTGATACGAACAATTTCCCAGCAACCCAGCGGCCATTTTTTACCGGCTGACAATCTTCACCTTGCTGGCCTGATATCCTTTGGCGGCAGTTCCCACGGCTTTTTTTATCAAATGTGGTTCACCGACCACCATCCGGACATGTGCTCCATCTATCCCACGGAAAGATGGCTGGAACATGCGGGGTGGCTCATGGCCCAGGACTTTTCATCGGAAAGTATATCCATGGGAACATCAGGTCATGTACTGCAAAACCATGCCATCCACGCCATCACCGATCACATCGTGGATGTACGCAATCAACTTCTGGGGTTGGACACCCGCATGCTGGTGCACCCCATACTGGATACCATTCTTCAACTATCCAAAACCAGAGAAGAGGGATCCTGGCCCCGGGGAAAGCTGATATTTGTGGACCCTGAAATGCTGGAAAGCCTTCATTTCATTGCAAAAATTCAACGCCATGAGCGACCGGTCATGGCCAACGTAAAGCATATCCGAAAACTATTGCTCTCCGTTGAATTCTCCAATAGAAAATTGGTTTCAGATGGCCACACCATCATTGGCATATCAGATTCAGACACCCCCCCGTCGGCCATTGCAGTGAGATTTTCCGGGGAACACGGATTTCTGGAGCTTGATGGCAAACAAATCTGTAGTTTCTACGATGGTTCCTTTCATTCATCCACCCGCAAGGCGAAACTGGTGGAGCTTGAAGAGTTACTCCTTGACTCCATCCTGGATACAGAGGTGACCACTGCTCTTTTCAAGGTAATCACCCGGCTGGTGCACAGCGCGGAAAACAATCGTCATGGCTGCACCTTGGTACTGGACCTGAATAAAATACCGGTGAAGGTTTCAGGCCATATCCTTGAACCCTGCCTGGATCTTCTGGAGCTCAAGAACCTGGACCTTGCCACATCCCTATTGAAAATTGACGGGGCACTCCACATCATGTCCTCCATCTCCCTCAGGGGATTTGGCTGTCTTCTGGATGGAAAGGCCATTGATGGCGAAAATATGGCCCGGGGGGCACGCTATAATTCAGCCCTGAGATTCACCGCAGAGCATGACAACGTCATTGTGGTGGTGGTCTCTTCGGACCGGCCGGTATCCATTATCCACCATGGCATAGAACTCAATGCCTTTTGTGAATGGAATCCCCTTCCTGGGTTCCCCTCTGAACCCCAACAGTTAACATCCTATATTAATGGAGTATTACCATGAGCGATCACACCCACGACGACCATGAGCACACCCACGACCATGACCACAGCCATGGGCACACCCATGAACACACCCACGACCATGGACACCCCCATACACACGAGCACACACATGAGCCCGTCCATGAGATGAGTATGGAAGAAAAAATTTCAACCCTGCTGAACCACTGGATTGATCACAATAACAGCCACATGGAAACCTACCGAAGCTGGGCACAAAAGGCAGAAGATGCCTCCCTTGCAGAGGTGGCTGTTCTGTTAAAAGAGACAGCCGAAGTTTCGGGTACGATAACCACAAAACTTAAAGCAGCACTGAAAGCCATCCCCAAATAGGGATACCATGGGGTCAAGCCATGCAGAGTCAGGCCTTGACCTCTTTTTTATTTCCGGACCCACCCCCACGGTTTCCCACAAGATAGGGATATAGCTGGGAAATGAGCATTCCCCCCATCATCAGCACACATCCAAACAATGCCCGTCCGGAAAGCACTTCGTTTAATATGAGCCAGCCCCCCAGGGCCGCAATGACAGATTCCAGACTCAATAATATGGCGGCGGGGGCAGGATGGCTGCCCTTTTGCCCATAAATTTGAAGGGAATAGGCAACCCCCACGGAAAAAATTCCTCCATAAAAAATGGGAAGAGCCGCTGCCTGGATTCCCTGCCATGTGATCTCTTCAAATACAATTGCCACACCAAGACTCAACATTGAACAGATGGCACATTGAATAACGGAGAGAAGAACGGTGTCCATTTGATTGGCCAGCCTGCCAATGATCACCACATGGCAGGCAAAACAAAATGCGCCCAGGAACTCAAGAAAATCTCCATAGCCAATGGTCATATTCCGGGTAATGCTTAAAAAGTAAAGTCCCACAGCGGCAAGCAAGGCACCCATCCATGTGCCAGCACTGGATTTTTGTTTCCATAACAGACCGATAAAGGGAACGATCACCACATAAAGTCCCGTGATAAACCCTGCTTTACCCGCCGTTGTATGAACCAAACCCACCTGCTGAAGGGATGCCCCGGAAAAGAGAATTATCCCGGCGATCACACCACTTTTTATGGCCAAAGACACAGGAAAAGCAGTGGATGCAGTAACAACTATCTTATTTTTTTGCCGCCTCATCCCCAACATTAAAAAGGGCAGCAGAGAGATACCACCCAGGGCAAAGCGAATCCCATTGTAGGTGAATGGCCCCACATGGTCCATCCCCATGCGCTGGGCCACAAAGGCAAACCCCCAGATGGTGGCAGCCAAAAGCAATATCAATTCTGATTTAAATGTTTTAAATTCCATGGTATGAAAAGCCTTATGTTCAGGAAATGGATATACACCCAGATGAGTGTTCAGGAAGGTATTATCACGACATTGCTCACCATCAGTGATTGCCTGAAATCAAGTGATGACAAAGTACTACAATGGCATTTTTAAATACCAGAACAAAAAAACAAGTCAAGACAATTTTCGTAAATCCATCCCCCGGGTTCGAAATAAAAGGAGATCATGGAAGAAAACAATATGGATATAAACACCCTGGCAGGACAGCGACTCATGGCAGGTTTTGACGGTACCATGTTAAATGATGAGATAAGATTTTTGATCCACGATCTCAAGATCGGGGGCCTGATCCTGTTTGCCGGGAATGTGAAAAATCCCGGCCAGGTGGCCCAGTTGTGCCTGGACAGTCAAGAATTTGCCCGTCGGTGTAACTGCCCTCCCCTGTTTCTGGCCATTGACCAGGAAGGGGGTCAGGTGGCCCGACTTAAAATGCCCCTTTTTAAAGAATTTCAAGGGGCACCGGCAATAAACACCCTGGGAAAAGCCACGGAACTGGGTCGGGACATGGCAGATCTGCTCAAAGGGCTCCACCTTAATATGAACCTTGCACCGGTAATGGACACGATTCCCCATGGATTTCAAGGAATCATGAATCAACGGGTTTTTCAGGGAAGCCCGGAAACCGTTGCGAACCTGGGTATGGCCGTTATCCAGGGGCTCCAGAACAATGGCATCATGGCCGTGGCCAAACATTTCCCCGGCATTGGCAGAACCACACTGGACTCCCATCTTTATCTTCCCCTTCTTGAAACCTCCGAAGAAGAGCTGATAAAAACCGATCTGATTCCTTTTAAAGGGGCCATTGAGGGTAATGTTTCAGGAATTATGCTCTCCCACATCCTTTATTCCCGGCTGGACTCAAATTGGCCTGCAAGCCTGTCCGTTAAAATTGCAAAAACGCTTTTAAGGAAAAGCATGGAATATGGTGGAATTATAATGACAGATGATCTTGATATGAAAGCCATTGAGCATGACATGAAAACGTGCGTGCAGCAGATATTAAAGGCCCACATTGATATGTTCCTCATCTGCCACAGCAGTCCAGACATTGAAGCGGCCATAAAGGAAACCCGAAAGGTTCTTTCCCGGGACCCGGCAATGCATGACAGTGGCGTGGCATCAGTGAAGAGAATTTTGGCTGCAAAAAAACAATACCTGGCCCCGACGCTGTAAAATTTTTCAACCCATGAGGGGTATCAATTTTATCCGCAGCCTTTGGCAAGGCAAATAGATCAAATTTAGCCTTTAATTGGTATTGTTAGATTACAAATAGCACGGAAATGCTGCTTCAAATCGAGTCAGCAAAATTTCCTATATCCGGGTGCGGGAAAAAACATCGTGGTCAAGTTGGCAAAGGGTGCCATCTTTAATAAGGCGATGTCCCCTGGCCGCAATCATGGCGGCATTGTCTCCGCAAAGGGACAGCGGTGGCAGTGCCAGGGTCATTCCTTTGGACGCCGCATCCCTTGCCACACGTCTGCCAAGGGCGGTGTTGGCAGATACGCCACCGGCCAGCGCCACGGCGTCACACCCCTTAACTCTTGCTGCATTGAGCAGTTTAAAGGAGAGCACATCCAGCACGGCAGCCTGGAAAGATGCGGCAATATCAGCCACATCCCCTGGGGACAATTCCTCTTCCCGTTGCTGTAAATGCCGGGCAACAGCGGATTTTAAGCCGCTGAAGCTGAAATCAAATCCATCTTTATCCAGATAGCTTCTGGGAAATCTAATTTTACCGGGATTTCCCTTTTCTGCCAGTTTTTCAATGATGGCACCTCCGGGATAGCCCAACCCCAACATTTTTGCCACCTTGTCAAAGGCTTCGCCAGCGGCATCATCCCGGGTCTGCCCCATGAGTTCAAAGTCGTTGGCAGAGGTGACATGGTAGAGGTTGGTGTGCCCCCCGGAGGCCAGCAGTATGACAAAGGGAAGTGATGGGGGCGTCTTTCCCAGAAAAACAGAATAGATATGACCTTCCAGGTGATTCACACCGGTCCAGGGAAGTCCCCGGGCCCAGGCAAAGGCCTTGGCAAAGGAAAACCCCACCAGAAGTGCCCCCACCAGCCCCGGTCCCCGGGTGGCCGCCACCCCGTCAATGTCATCCATGGTGATGCCAGCGGTTTCAATGGCTTCAGTTACAACGGGTAAAATGGCTTCCATATGCATACGCGATGCCAGTTCCGGCACAACCCCACCATATTTATGATGTACTTCAATCTGGGTTGACACAATGGAAGATCGGATAATACACCCATCTTCCACCACGGCTGCCGCTGTCTCGTCGCAGGAGGATTCTATCCCAAGAATAATCATCCAGGCTTAGACCCATTCAACCTGGGGTTCTGAGCCATCCCGGGAGGTGATTTCACCGATGAGAAAGGCTTTTTCATCCATGGCACCGAGGCGATCCATCACCTCCTGGGCATTTTCTTCAGGCACCACAACGATCATGCCCAGTCCATTGTTAAAGGTTCGATGCATTTCATGCGCATCCACATTCCCCGCCTTCTGCAAAAAGGAAAATACCGGGGGAATTTCCCAGCTGCCGGCTTCAATCTTCACTTTGCAGGCATTGGGTATCACCCGGATGATATTCTCATCAATCCCACCGCCGGTGATATGGGCAATGCCATGGATGGGAAGATCCCGGGCAAGGCCCAGGAGTGTACTACAGTAAATGCGTGTGGGGGTTATCAGCTCTTCTCCAAGGGTTTTCCCCAAATCCGGAATATGGGTATCCACCTTGTACTGGCAGGCATCAAAGCAAATTTTACGCACCAGGGAGAATCCATTGCTGTGGACCCCACTGGAGGCAATGCCGATTAATTTATGACCATTGCGGATCTCTGAACCATCAATGATCTTGGCATTATCCACAATCCCCACGGAAAACCCCGAAAGGTCATATTCTCCATCGTGGTACATTCCAGGCATCTCTGCTGTTTCACCGCCAATGAGGGAGCACTGGGCTTCGCAACATCCCTTGGCAATGCCTTCAATGATGCTGGCAGCCTTGGTATTATCCAATTCGCTCATGGCAAGGTAGTCAAGGAAGAAAAGGGG
The DNA here is from genome assembly GCA_937124525.1 of uncultured Desulfobacterium sp. The sequence goes on along the minus strand of CAKZLA010000578.1, from coordinate 13,433 downwards.
TTTTGCTCCCTGCACCACAATATCATTGACGCACATGGCCACAAGATCAATGCCGATGGTATCGTGACGGTCCATCATAAAGGCAATTTTAAGTTTTGTTCCCACCCCGTCCGTTGAACTGACCAGAACAGGGTTTGAGCAGTTGGATAGATTCAGGGAATAGAGGCCGCCAAAGCCACCGATTTCTCCCATGACACCGGATCTGGGTGTGGATTTTGCAAGCTTTTTAATGACCCCGACAAGGTCATTGGCTTTATCAATATCAACGCCTGCATCGGCATAGGTTATGGACTCGCCCATCTGATTATTGCTCCTAAAATTTTTATATGAAAAAGGGTTAAAATTAAGTCAAAAATTCTAAACTTATTCTCTTCAATTGTCAAAACTTTTTTGACATCAAGCCCATGATCATGTATTTCACCTTTATATTTAACTTAACCTTAGAATCAAACTTCGGGAGATTTTGTAATGAAGGATATAAATATTGGTATACTGGGTTGTGGTATTGTGGGAACCGGCGTGGCAAAGCTCCTCATGGAGAACCATGCATTGCTTAAATCACGCATTGGCACGGGACTGAACCTGAAATATGTTGCAGACCTGGACACCCACACCCCCCGGGGCATCACCTTTAAAGAGGGGGTCTTTATTTCCGATGCATCCCGGGTCCTCAATGATCCAGACATTGACATTGTGGTGGAACTCATCGGTGGCAAAACCATTGCCCAGACCCTTACCCTCCAGGCATTTGAAAACAAAAAACATGTGGTAACCGCCAACAAGGCCCTCATTGCATCCCATGGCAACGAGCTTGTAAAAACCGCCACCGCCAACCAGGTGGAGTATGCCTTTGAAGCCAGCTGTGGCGGATGCATGCCCGTGGTGAAAAGCATTCGAGAATCCCTGGTGGGGAACTACATCCAGTCCTTCACGGGCATTTTAAACGGTACCTGCAATTACATTCTCACCAAAATTTCCAAAGAGGGATGTCCCTTTGAAGAGGCCCTGAAAGAGGCCCAGGCAAAGGGCTATGCCGAGGCCGATCCCTTTTTAGATGTGGAAGGCCATGATTCGGCCCACAAGCTTGCCATCCTTGCTGCCCTTGCCTATGGCATGAAAATCAATCTTACGGATATCCATGTGGAGGGAATCAGCCACATCACCCCCATGGACATTGAATTTGCCAAGGAGTTTGGGTACTGCATTAAACTTCTGGCCATCAGTAAAAATGAAGGCGACACCGTGGAGGCAAGGGTTCACCCTGCCATGATTCCCCTGGACAGCCCCCTTGCCCATGTGGACAAAGCCATGAACGCCATCACCATTGATGGAGATGCCTCGGGACAGACCATGCTTTATGGCGCCGGGGCTGGCATGATGCCCACGGCCAGTGCCGTGATCAGTGATATTGTGGACATTGCAAGGGATATCATTTCAGGATGCGGACAACGGGTTCCTATTTTGTCATACCCTGCTGACAACATCAAAAGAATCGCCATCAAACCGGTGTCTGAAATTAAAACCGGGTACTATATTCGACTGGCAGCCCTGGATCAACCCGGGGTTCTGTCCCGGGTGTCGGGCATTCTGGCAGATCATGGCATCAGTATTAAATCTGTCCATCAAAAAGGCCGACGCTCCAATGGCACCGTTCCCATTGTCATGACCACCCACATTGCCAGGGAAAAAGATGTGCAAGATGCCCTGGCCAAAATTTCCACCCTGGATTCCATACCGGAAAATTCCATTATCATTAGAATAGAAGACAAACATAACGATCAGTAGGATAAAAAAAAATGAATCTCATATGCTCAGATCTGGAGGGAGTTTTCATCCCTGAAATCTGGATCAACGTTGCCAAAAAAACCGGAATAGAAGACCTTAAACTCACCACAAGAGATATCTCAGATTATGATGTATTGATGCAGAAAAGACTCTCTGTCATGGCTGCCCATGGGTTAAAATTAAAGGACATCACCGATGTCATTGCCACCATGGACCCCATGGAAGGTGCCTTTGAAACCCTGAACTGGATTCGGGAAAGATATCAGATCATCATCTTGTCAGACACCTTTGAGGAGTTTGCCAGACCTTTGATGAAAAAGCTCAACTACCCGGCCCTGCTCTGCCACAGCCTCACCATTGCCCCGGACGGAAGCATCAGTGATTACAACCTGCGCCAGGCCAATCAGAAGAAAAAAGCCATCCAGGCATTTAAGTCCTTGAATTACAGGACCATTGCATTTGGGGACTCTTATAATGATACAGCCATGCTCAAGGCGGCAGACCATGGGTTTTTATTTTGTCCCCCGGCCAATGTGATTAAAGAATTCCCAGAGCTGGCGGTCACCCGCAATTATGACGAGCTGAGGGAAAAACTTACCAGCCTTTTATCAGAACAATAAGGTACTTTAATAAAAAAGCCCCCCTGCATAAAAAGTGCTTGACTTGCCCGCCCACTTACCCTATATTACCCGGGTTGTTGCGGGGTGGAGCAGTCTGGTAGCTCGTCGGGCTCATAACCCGAAGGTCAGAGGTTCGAATCCTCTCCCCGCTACCATACGTAAAAATTTAAAAGGGTGACCTGAACAGGTCACCTTTTTTTGTTTGGTACTCACCCGATGGTCAAATTTTCAAAAACACATCTCCCCAATAAAAATTAACGAGAGCATGTCACGTCCACCAGCGCACGGGGGTCCCCATTGGGAAGGCAATATCGTCTCACATTCACATCAAAGCAATTCAAATCCACTTCACCAGCCTCTTCCCCGGATAAATTCCCCTTCATGGCAATAATTTTCCCCTGGTCCGACAAAAAAGGCACAGCCAGATTCACAAATCTCCCCAATGCCGTAAAGGCCCGGGAAACAACCATGTCAAAATGTCCGGCAAATTTTTCATCCCTTCCCAGATCCTCCACCCGGGAATGAACAGCAATGGCATGGGACAAGCCTTTCGTGCGCACAACATGGTTTAAAAAGCTGACTTTTTTCCGGGAGGCATCCACCATCACAACATGGACATCCGGGCGACATATTTTCAATGGGATTCCGGGAAACCCACCCCCGGAACCCAAGTCTACCACTGTGGCATCCCCAGGCACCCAAGGCACCAAGGCAATGGAATCCACAAAATGCTTCACCGCCATCTCAACGGGATCAGTGATGGCCGTAATATTAAATTTTTTATTCCATGTAATTAATTCAGCAGCATGGAAGGCCATGGCATCCAACTGGGGAGAATCCAGGGTCACCCCCATTTGACTTGCCCCGCGGGCAATGATGGCCTTCCAATGGTCATCAAACTCATCCTTCACCATAATACACAAGACTCCATTTTATAAGACCCCAGCAAATTGAAAATCGGTATTTGATTCGGCAGCCTTCATTTTCCAGCTTGAACTTATTGGAACAATAAGTCCATTTCCCAGGAGTTGTCCCAAAAAACTGTAAAGTGCTTTTGGGGTCATATTAAGAATGCCTTTGATTCCATAAATTCAAGGCTATATATTTTATTCAACGCAAACACGCCACAAACCGCCAGAGCAGACATGATTATAATCGCTGGATTATACAATTTTATATTGACTTTTCACATCAATGGAATTAAAATAACAAAATTTTTTATTATGTGCTTTCAATGCCTACAAAGCTGATAATAGCAAAGCAACTTTCATTTTTCAATATTAAAACGATTTAGAAGACACAGACACTTTTCACTGGATGTCCTGATACGGATAATGGTGATAGCTGAATTGTGTATTAATTTCAGTTAAAGGATTTTTTGATCATGCTTAAGGACTTAAAAAGAGTAAGGAATATCGGAATCAGTGCCCACATTGATTCAGGTAAAACAACGCTTACAGAAAGAATTTTATTCTATACAGATAGAATACATCAGATCCACGAGGTAAGAGGTAAAGATGGTGCTGGCGCGGTCATGGATTCCATGGAACTGGAAAAAGAAAGGGGCATTACCATTGCTTCTGCTGCCACCCATTGTGAATGGAAGGGAAATGATGTCAATATCATTGACACCCCCGGCCATGTTGATTTCACCGTGGAGGTGGAACGCTCTCTCAGGGTTCTTGACGGTGTGGTTCTCATTCTCTGCTCGGTGTCCGGCGTTCAATCCCAGTCCATCACCGTTGACCAGCAGATGAAACGATATGAGGTTCCCTGCATCGCATTTATAAATAAATGTGACAGGAGCGGTGCCAATCCTTATCGGGTGGCCAATCAGCTCCGGGAAAAGCTGGGTCATAACTCCGTATTGATGCAGATTCCCATCGGCCTTGAAGATCGCCTGGAAGGGGTTGTGGATCTAATCACCATGCAGGCCTACTACTTTGAAGGTGATAATGGTGAAAATGTAGTAATCAAGGAGATCCCTGCTGAATTACAGGATGATGCGGAAGAGAAACGGGAAATCATGATTGATGCCGCATCCATGTATTCCGATGATCTCACCGACGCTATTCTGGAAGAAAAAGAAATCACAGAAGAACTCATTGTAGATGCCATTCGAAAGGGTACCATTTCCCGCCAGATGACGCCTGTATTCATGGGCTCTGCTTACAAAAATACCGCCGTCCAACCCCTTCTGGATGCCGTCCTGAAATTTTTGCCCGCCCCCATTGACATTGAAAATGAAGCCATTGATCTGGACAATAACGAAGAAACTGTTACCCTGACCAGTGATTTTGACAAACCCACCGTGGCCCTTGGCTTTAAGCTGGAAGACGGTCAATATGGCCAGCTCACCTATATCCGTGTGTACCAGGGCGCCCTTAAGAAAGGCGACACCATCATCAACTCCAGGGACGGCAGAAAAGTAAAGGTGGGCCGCCTCATCCGTATGCACTCCTCTGAGATGGAGGATATTGATGAAATCCCCGCAGGCCACATCGGTGCCATGTTCGGTGTTGACTGCGCATCCGGTGACACCTTTGTCAGCCCGAGCATTAACTATTCCATGATCTCCATGCACATCATGGAACCCGTTATTTCCCTGTCTTTGGAACCTGTGGATAACAAATCCCAGATCAACATGTCCAAGGCCCTCAACCGCTTCACCAAAGAGGACCCCACCTTTAGAACCTATGTGGACAAAGAGACCGGAGAGACCATCATCCAGGGCATGGGAGAACTCCACCTGGAGGTGTATGTTGAACGAATGAAGCGGGAATATAAAGCTGAAGTTCTCACCGGAAAACCAAGAGTTGCCTATCGAGAAACCATTACCCGAAAAGCAGAATACAACTACACCCATAAAAAACAGACGGGTGGTTCGGGTCAATTTGGTCGGGTTTCCGGGTTTATGGAGCCCTGTGAAGAAGAATTTGAATTCAATAACAAGGTTACCGGAGGAAGGATACCCACCCAGTTCATCTCCTCATGCGAAAAAGGATTCCAGTCCTGCATGGCCAAGGGTCCTAAAATGGAATTTCCTGTCACCGGCGTGAAAATAACCCTGGTGGACGGTGCCTTCCATGCGGTGGACTCCTCTGAAATGGCTTTCCAGGCAGCAGCCCGGGGGGGATTTCTTGAGGCGTACATGAAAGCAAAACCCGTTATTCATGAGCCCATCATGAAGGTGGTTATCGAAACTCCCAACGAATTTCAAGGATCCTGCATGGGGCTGATTAACCAGCGCCGGGGAATCATCCAAGGCTCCCAGGAAGAGGGTGTTATGTCCGTCATTGAATCCCAGGTACCCCTTTCTGAAATGTTTGGATTTTCCACAATTCTTCGATCCGCCACCCAGGGCAAGGCCCAGTTCACCATGGAATTTGCCTCCTATAAACAGGTCCCCCAGTCTGTGGCTGAAGATATCGTAAAAGCCAAAGAAGACGATAAAAAGAAAAAATAATAAGGGATTGTATCCCGGTTATCATAAACAATGAAAGCCAGATCTGCTTTGTCAGGCCTGGTTTTCTAAGAATACATAAAGAGAGGAAAACATGCTGAGAAAAGATCTTATCCCCAAAAGCCCGGTTATTCAAATACTGGGCAAAGAGAATCTTGAACAAGGTCGTTTCGGGGCCGTGGTTTCAAGGGCGGGTGTTGGTAAAACACAATTCCTTGTCCAGGTTGCCATGTGCTGGCTGCTGGATGGTAAAAAAATAATTCACATCAGCCTGGATGAGCAGATTGACAAAATTAATATTCGCTATAAAGAGGGGTACACCAATCTCATTGATAGCGTTGGGTACATTGACCCTGTAAAGGCAAATCGGCTCTGGGAAGACATTGATACCTGCAAGCTGGGTATCAGCTACAATGAGACCAGCTTTTCTTCTGAAAACATTCGGGAATACCTGACCACCTTGAAAAAGGAAAATCTGGAATTGCCAGCCATGATGGTCATTGACGGCATTGACTTTGACCAGGATAACGCCGTTATTCTGGATGAAGTGGCGCAACTGGCCGATGATTTTTCTATTTCTGCGTGGTTCTCCATGCAGAGCCACCGGGAAGAGGCCCTGACCCCGGAAGGCTTCCCTCCCCAGCTGGATAAAACCAAAGATCATTTTGACAAAGCCCTGTTTCTCAATCCCCAGGATGATAAAATCGAAATTGTTGTTCTAAAAGATGGTGACAGTGAAAATAAAGTGTTTCTCCTTGATCCGGCAACAATGATGCAATCTTAATTTTTGTATGGCTCAGGGTGGAGTGACTTACATGCAACATCCTGGGCTGTTAAGATCTGCTGCTCCCGGGCCATCATCGCTACCAAGAATTGAGAAATAGCCCCGAACATCCGTGCACTGTCCGGACTGTCTGCCAAGGGAAGACCATGGTGTTTTATATCAAACAGATAAAATTCTTTTATATCTGAACCCATGCGCTTAAACAATTTCTCACTGCCCTGGGCATCAACCACGGGGTTTTTCCGGGATTGCATGATCAAACCTGGAGCTTTGATGTTTTTTATAAAGGGTTCAACCTGATCCAAAAATTTCTCCACCTGTTTCATACCCGATGCCGTATTTTTCTCATAGGCCACCCTGGAATTTACAGGTGAATCAGCAGCCTCTGCTGTCTCATCGGGTTTTACCCTGGCTTTTTTCATTATCTGATGCCATAGGCCCGGAGACGTCACAAAGGAGGGTGAAAAGTCCTTCATGGAAAGGGGTGGTGACACCGCAAAAAAGGCCAGAGGATCCAAGGCCCGGGCCTGAAGATACATGGCAATACTCCCCCCGACCCCCACGCCCCCCACGGCAAAATGTGAACTGAAATGCCGCACCACCACAAGGGCCTCCTCGGCAGATTCCACCCATTTTTCAAAACCAATTCCGGCAAGATCCTCCATCGTGGTACCATGTCCCTTGAGTCGCGGTACATATACGGTGAAGCCCTTATCATTGAGGTGGGTTGCCAGATCTTTCATCTCTCCGGGTGACGAAAGATAATCATGGAGTAACAATATGGCCATGGCTTCTTTGTTTCCCTTTAAAAGAATGGGAAATCCCCACCGTTTATCCAAGATATTTTCAGCAGATGCGACTTTAATGAAATCAGCTTCAAATTCACTGCGGTGTTTCTCCAGAAGTTGCTCCCTGATACGTTCGATGATTTCACGGCCTGGTTTCAGGGCAAGCTCCTTGAAATACGCCTGGAGTGGAATAAGGGGTTCCACCTCGTTGGCAATCACGGCCACCGGATTTTCCATCCTGGCTGAATGAAATTCCGAATGGGAGGTGAACTTTGTCTGATTTTTAGAAAACTGATCCCCTTGAACAGAAATGACACCCGTTTCATAGGCCAACCGCATGAAATCCTCATACCTGTTAAACCGATCATCAATGAGGATATGCACCTGGTTATCATAAAGGCTTCTGTGAAAATGACAGTGCAATGACATGGTACAGGCTGCCGTGGCCAAAAATGCCCGGCACCGGAAATCATAGGCATTGATGGGAGTTCCATCATCGGGCAGATATTTTAAAATGGAGGCAAAGATATGATCATAATTCAAGGTGGTCATGCCATAAACCCCGGACATGTATTGATTCATTAGATCCAGGGCACTGGCCCGCATCACATGATTGGAACTCAGGCGGGGGGAAAATTCAACCCGCCGCCTGGAGGTCACATCACTTTCCACAAATCCGTTGAAAAAGACATCCCGCACGGGAATGGCATTCCCAAAACGGATATCCACATCCACACCGGAAAACACCATGGTGCCTTCGGTCATCAATTCGTCCATCATGCGCCGGGAGGGATTTTCTATCATGTTCTGGGCAATGCGACTCAACATGTTTTCCTTGGCCCGCACCGGATAGTAGGTAATGTTCACCGGCATGATAAAGGTTTCGCTCTCCAGCACCGCATCCGGTGATTCAATCTCATATATATCCACCAGGCGTTGGAATTCATTGGGATTTATTTTCTGGGCCCTACGGAGTCGTTCCCGGTAAAATTCGGTGCGAAGAGCAATGGTGGCAGCCCCGGTGTGGGGCCTTTGAAACTCACCATCCTGGTAAATTCTAAATCCCTCGTCCACCAGAATTTTTTTATTTTTCACCATGAGCCCTTCGGGGAAAATGATACACTCGGCCTTTCCTGATAATAAGCCTTTAACAATGAGAAAATCCCGTTGGGGGTCCTTGGTGGACACCGCTCCCATGGCTTCCAGGGTTCCCTTCAGTGCCCCCTGGAACAGCTCAGCCGCCGCAAGGGACCACACTGGTTTTTTTGTAATGGAGTGGATGTGGTAGGGAAGAAATATGGTTTCAATGCGGGTGAAATGGTTGGCCGTATAAATAATGGAGCCCTTGGGAATATTTTCTTCACCGTGGAGGGTCACCCGGGTTTTTGAAAACCCGGAAAAGGCTTTAAAGGCATACCCGGACATGTAATAGGCAAATCGATTCATTGTTTATCCTTTAAACACTGGCATTTTGAATGATTTCAAACATAACCCTTGACCGCAACCATAATATTTCTTAAATTATCATTTTGTCAAAAAATTATTTTCAAAAAGCCTAAGGAGTTGTTTTGTACTCTAAAATATTGATTCTTCATTTTCCACCGGATGTGGCACAAAAAGCAGTGGTGTGCTACCTGACCAAAAAATACGATCTGCTTTTCAACATTCTGGGAGCCAAGGTATCCAACAGCAAGGACGGTTATATGGTCCTTGAAATATTCGGCACCCGGGACAATTATAAAAAAGGCGTTAGATTCCTGAAAAACCAGGGAGTTAGAGTCAGCTCTGCAGAACAGGAAATCTGGCGGGACACCTCAAAGTGCACCCACTGCGGTGCCTGCACTGCGGTGTGCCCCACCCAGGCCCTTTATGTAAAGCGACCAGAGATGGAAGTCATATACGATAAGGACAAATGCACCGTGTGCGAGCTGTGTATTGTCACCTGCCCCACCCGGGCCATGGGTCTTTACTCCAAGAACACCGAAGATATGTTTCAGTGAAAAAGACCATTGCCATTGCCGTAAGCGGAGGGGTGGACTCACTGGTGTCAGCCTTTCTGCTCAAACAGCAGTCCCATGCAGAGCTGTTTGGCATCCACTTTATCACTGGATATGAATCCCACCCCGTTGACATTCCTTGTCTTTCCCGCCAATTGGGGATGGAGATATTCACCGTGGATCTGTCCAGACAGTTCACCCGCCATGTGGTCGATTATTTTACCAGCACCTATCTTTCCGGGCAAACCCCCAATCCTTGCATTATGTGTAACCAAACCATCAAATTCGGGGCATTGATGGAGGCGGCAATGCAACGGGGGGCCACCCACATTGCCACGGGCCATTATGCCAGAATCAAGCCCGACGAACAAGGGGCTCCTACTCTTTACAAGGGGATGGACCGTGTCAAAGAACAATCCTATTTCCTGGCCATGCTCACAAAACCTCAACTGCACAACGCAATTTTTCCATTGGGAGAAATGACCAAACAGGAGGTGGTGGCCCTGGCCCATGCAAACCATCTTTCTCCGCCGGAAAAAAAAGAAAGCCAGGATATCTGTTTTATTAAAGAGCCTTCCTTTGCCGGTTTCATCGCCACCCACACCAAAGAAGGAGCATTTAAACCCGGCCCCATTGTCACCCCGGCAGGGGATATTCTGGGCCAACACAAAGGGTTGCATTGCTACACCGTGGGCCAGCGCCGGGGCCTGAACTGTCCGGGACCGGCCCCCTATTATGTCAAAAAAATTGACATGGAAAACAACCACTTGGTGGTGGGATTCAAGGAAGATCTTCAGGAAAGCCATTTTACAGTGAAACAGGTGAACTGGCTTTTATCCGCTCCCCTTAAAAAAACCATGACCGTTGAAGCTAAAATCCGGTACAGCCACAAAGGAGAAAGCGCACAGATCACTGCCTGCAACAATGGCATTACCGTGGAGTTCACCCAACCGCAAAACGCTGTAACCCCCGGTCAAGGGGCTGTCTTCTATATAGATGACAGGGTCATCGGAGCAGGAATCATTCAATGAAATTATTTTATATCACCACATTGGGATGCAAGGTCAATCAGTATGAATCCGACGGCATTGCATCAGAACTCATGGCCCATGGGTGGACAGCCACCCACCAATGTGAAAAAGCTGACATCTGCATTATCAACACCTGCGCTGTGACAGCCCGGGCCACCCGGCAGTCCCGCCAGGAAACCCGCAGTATCATCCGAAGCAATCCCCGGGCAAAAATCATTGTCACCGGCTGCCATGCCCAGACCGCAGCCCATGAAATCAGAAAAATAAAAGAGGTGGATTACGTCATCGGGCATAGGGATAAATTTAACATTGCAAAGACGATCCTTGCCTCTTTTTCACCCAACGATGCAGGGGGGGAAAATCACCCAACTGATGGGGAGGGTAAAGAAAAAAGCCAAACAAGCTCGCAACTTCTGCCCATGGCAGAAAAGGCCCTGGAAAAATTTCAAGACCCCTCATCCAACGCCTGCCATGACACCGAGTTTCAATCCTTTTCCCCGGCGGTCACCGGTGATAACACCCGGGCCTACTTGAAAATTCAGGATGGATGCAATGCATTTTGCACCTATTGCATTGTTCCCCATGCCCGGGGACGAAGCCGGAGCATGCCCCGGCAAGAGGTTCTTTCCCATCTTAGGTCATTGGATGGGGCGGGCTATGCCGAGGCCATCCTGACCGGAATTCACACCGGTGCCTATGGACTTGATTTTGAAGAAAAAAGTTCTCTGGAATCCCTGCTCAGGCACATTGCCCATGAAAAACCCATACACCGAATTAGATTAAGCTCAGTGGAACCAAGGGAACTCACCGATAACATCATTAATCTCATGGTCAGCAACCCCATATTCTGTGAGCATTTCCACATCCCCTTGCAAAGTGGAGACGATGATATTTTATCCAGAATGAAACGACCCTATGATGCGGCCCTGTTCAAATCCCTGGTCATGAAAATCCACAGGAAAAAACCATTTGCCGCCATTGGAGTGGATATTCTCCAGGGGTTTCCCGGGGAAACCGAGGCCGCCTTTAAAAATACATTCAATCTCATCCGGTCCCTTCCCATCACCCATCTCCATGTATTTCCCTTTTCCCCCCGGGAGGGAACCCCGGCATTTAATTATCCAGACAAGGTGCCCCGGGAAATCATCCGGGAAAGATGCAGCATCATGCGAAGCCTGGGTGAACGAAAAACCCGGGGGTTTGAGGCCGCAAATATGGGCCGCTCCCTGGAAGCAGTCATCCAGGAAAAAAGAGATACCGCCACAGGTAACTTAAAGGCGGTGACGTCCAATTATCTCACCATCCAGGTGGAGGGAGCGGATGATCTGAAAAAAAAGGTGGTGTCAGTTCAGCTGGACCATATGGATGGGGATACCCCCCCACATCTTGTGGGGCGTGTTATGGCACCCCGCCAAAAGAATTAAATGAATCCCACAGGGAGAAAAAGGAGGTAAACATGAAGTGTGGTCATTGTAATGCAGTTATTGAATCCGGCGAAGAAAGAGATCATATCGGGCAGACCCTTTGCGAAGATTGTTACATGGAAGCCCTTTCACCCGTTAAAACCTGTGATCCATGGGCAGTGCACAGCGCCAAAATTTTTGAAAAACATGCCGGTGATGATCGGGTGTTAATGCCCATCCAGCAGGAAATCCTGGGAATTCTTAAAGAAAACGGTGCCATGGAGCCATCAAAGTTACTTCAGATGCTCAAAGGCGATTTGCAGCTAAAGGATCTGGAACGGGAGTTCTCCACCCTTCGCCATATGGAAAAAGTCAAGGGCAAAAAAGAAGGACAAAAGGTCTTGTGGACCCTGTGGTAAGACAAATTTTCCAGTGCTGTAGTTCCGGGGGCACCATTGTTCCCGGCGTTAGATCCCCCGCTCGGTTTTAATGCTCTCCCAGGCCTCCTGGATCTCTCGGAACTTATCACTGGCAAGGGCCGTGAACTCCTCGGGCAATCCCTTGGATGCAATCTTATCAGGATGATATTCAGACACCAGTTTCCGATATTTTTTTTTAAGATCGTCATTGCTGGTTGTTTCATCACATTGAAGCACGGCATAGGCTTTATTCACGGCTTTCATGTACCGGGCCTTAATTTTTTCATAATCCATGGCAGGAATATGAAATATACCCGCTGCAGTCTGGAGAAGAATCTCCTCCTGGGGGGAAATGGCACCATCTGCGGCAGACACCCGGAACAATACATCCATCATCAATTCAATGATGCGGGGCTGCACCCTGAACGCCCGATAGAACTGCAGTGCAAAGGCATCAAAGCTTTCTGGAGAGTGCAGGGCCTGGCGGAAAATATTCACGGCACTGTTCCTACCGTCGGTATCCAGGTTTAGATCCCTTGTCATGAACGCCTCAATGGAGGCAATTTCAGAATCCGTAACCCTGCCATCGGCCTTGGTAAGCTTGGCCAGCATGGAAAATGCCGCCACAAAAAAGGTCATCTGGGCCTGTTCATCCGTGGATAGGTTGGGATAAAGCCTTCCCCCTTGTAAAAGATATCGCTCCTCTTTTTTATCAAAGCTATGCCCACAGGCTGCACCGGCCACAGCACCAATGGGGCCTCCCAATGCAAAACCGATTGTACCGCCCACGACTTTTCCAAGCCATCCCATATTGTCTACCTTTCTCGTTTAATTAGAAGCATTGCCATTCTTCGGATACCATTTTTTCTTCCTGGCCCGGGTCTTCACCGGGGCGCATCGGGATTCAATGGCATCAACGCCCAAAAGGGCTGTCACATCCTTGAAAAGCCCCGGAGCCGGTTCCAGGCGATCTGCTTCGGAAAATTGGATCACCACCGAGGCCCCTCCTTGGATGTGAACGGTTAGATACACCGGGCACTCTCCGGGATATCTGTCCACAATGGTTTTCAATTTTTCAAGTACATCCTTCCCAACGCCATGGGTGTGAAGATTTATAAGAATACTGGAGATCCACTCTTTTTC
>CAKZLA010000577.1 GCA_937124525.1 uncultured Desulfobacterium sp. | reverse complement strand
AAATTGATTATAAATCCGTTATGCAGGTACCAAGAATTACAAAGATCACTTTAAACATGGGTGTTGGTGAAGCGGTGAATGATAAAAAAATCATGCAGCACGCAGTGAATGATATGACTGCTATTGCCGGCCAAAAACCAGTGGTGACTAAAGCACGCAAATCTATTGCCGGCTTTAAAATTCGTGAAGAATGGCCAATTGGTTGTAAAGTAACGCTTCGCAGAGAAAAAATGTATGAATTTTTGGATCGTTTAATTTCAATTTCAATTCCACGTATTCGTGATTTCAGGGGGTTACGTGCTAAAGCGTTTGATGGCCGTGGTAATTACAGTATGGGTATTCGTGAGCAAATCGTTTTTCCAGAAATTGATTATGACAAGACCGACAGTATTAAAGGTCTTAATGTTACCATAGTTACCACGGCAAAATCCGATAAAGAGGGCAAGGAGCTGCTGAAGCTTTTTGGAATGCCCTTTAAAAACTGATCGTTAATCGCAAGTTGTAAATTGGATATGAAATGGGGCCTGGGGAAAAATTAGAGTTTTTCCATGCATACACCATATCCTTCCAGGAGGTAAAGTTGGCAAAGAAGTCTCTTATCGCAAAGGCGGGGAGAACGCCTAAATTTAAAGTGCGGGCGTACAATCGTTGCACCATTTGTGGCCGGCCCAGGGGATTTATCCGAAAAGCAGGTATCTGTAGAATCTGCTTCAGGGATCTTGCTTCTGCCGGAAAATTGCCGGGTGTGACAAAATCGAGTTGGTAATTATTCCCAAAGACCAAGGTCTGTGGAATGATTATGTTAAACTTGGATAACAGATATCGTATAGTTCTTTTCTGTCTGAAAGGGCAGCAAAGTTGTTTCAGGAGATTATTATGGCAATGAGTGATCCCATAGCGGACATGCTTACAAGAATCAGAAATGGTGCTAAGGCAGAATTCGCAAAAGTGGATATCCCCGGGTCCAAATTGAAAATTGAATTGGCGCGGGTGCTGAAAGAGCAAGGCTACATTAAGAATCACAAATTCCTTGAAGATGACAAACAAGGTGTACTTCGTGTTTATCTTAAATATGTAGGCGAGAGTAAACCAGCTATTCATGGACTTGAGCGTGTTAGTAAGCCCGGTTGCAGGGTTTACACAAAGTCCAAAGAAGTTAAGCCGGTATTGAACGGTCTTGGTATTTCGATTTTATCCACATCAAAAGGGTTGATGACGGATAAGCAGGCTAAAAAAGAGAATGTGGGCGGCGAAGTCCTCTGTAATATCTGGTAAAACTGGAGGGATAAATGTCTCGAATTGGTAAAAAGCCGGTCCAGATTCCTGAAAAGGTGGAAATTGCACTCACAAATGATTCCATCGCCGTTAAAGGCGCTTTGGGATCACTTCAGCGCAGTCTGCATCCGGCAGTCACAATTAAAATTGAAGAAAACAGGCTTCTGGTTTCTCCCGTAAATGAAGACCGGAAGACCGTTGCCCTGCAGGGTTTGTATCGATCATTGATTCAGAACATGGTGATCGGTGTAACCACAGGGTACGTGAAAACGCTTTTGTTGAACGGAATTGGCTATCGTGCCGAAGCAAAGGGAAGTCAGCTGGTATTGAATGTGGGTTACTCCAATCCCGTTGATTTTGTTCTTCCTGACGGCGTTACCGCAAAGGTGGATAAAAATACCCAGATCACCCTGTCATCCATTGACAAGGAGATTCTTGGAGAGACTGCAGCGCGGATTAGAAAGGTCCGTCCCCCCGAGCCCTACAAGGGAAAGGGAATCATGTATTCAGATGAACGAATCATCAGAAAAGCCGGTAAGGCTGCAGCAAAATAATCATAACCAGGAATAGAATACAATGGCAAATCGAACTACAAAGCGAATCTCAAGATTAAAGAGAAAGCGAAGAATCAGAAAAAATATCAATGGCACACCGGAACGCCCCAGACTTAGCGTTTTCAGGAGTGCTGGCCATATTTATGCCCAGGTCATTGATGATGTCAAAGGGCATACCATTGTGTCAGCATCCACCCTTGATGCCCAATTTAAAGAGACCGGTATTAAAAGCAGTGGAAAAGAAGGTGCTGCAGTCATCGGAAAGCTTGTTGGTCAGCGGGCCCTGGATCAGGGGGTTACTAAAGTCACCTTCGACAGAAATGGCTTTCTTTATCACGGACGTGTTAAGTCTGTTTCTGACGGAGCCCGGGAAGCCGGGTTGAATTTCTAATTAAGGAGGGAGTTCCTTGGGCAGCAAACAGACAGATGAAAATCAGTTGATTGATAAAGTTGTTCGGATCAACAGAGTTGCAAAGGTTGTAAAGGGTGGTAGGAATTTCAGCTTTAGCGCCTTGTGTGTGGTGGGTGACGGAGAAGGCAGTGTGGGCTATGGCTTGGGAAAAGCAGGCGAAGTGCCCGAAGCCATCCGCAAAGGTGTTGAAAAAGCCAAACGCTCCATGACAAAGGTGTCACTTCTGGATGGAACCGTTCCCTGTGAAGTGGTGGGATGTGCCGGTTCCGGCCGTGTGCTTTTGAAACCGGCATCTCCAGGTACCGGTGTTATTGCAGGCGGTGCCGTTCGTGCCGTTCTTGAAGCCGTTGGAGTCACCGATATTTTGACCAAATGCATTGGCAGCAATAATTCTCACAATGTGGTCAGGGCGACCATGGCCGGACTGAAGTCACTTGAAACCAGGGAAGAGGTTGCCAGAAGAAGGGGCCTTCGACCGGAAGATATATAGGAGGGACTTAACATGTCAGGTACAGTGAAACTAACACAGATCAGAAGCATCATCGGACGTCCTGAAAAGCATCGCAGAATTCTCCGTGCGCTGGGTTTGAGAAAGATAAACATGACCGTTGAACATAAGAACAACCCGGCAATCCTCGGGATGGCAAAAAAGGTTCCACATCTGGTCAGGGTAGAGGAGGTTTAAAGTGAAACTGCATGAATTGTCCCCTGCAGAAGGGAGCCGACAAAGCAGGAAAAGAGTGGGCCGCGGTCCCGGTTCCGGTATGGGAAAAACCTCCGGTCGGGGTCATAAAGGCCATAACGCCAGGTCCGGTGGCGGGGTTCGCCCGGGTTTTGAGGGTGGTCAGATGCCCCTGCATCGCCGGCTTCCCAAAAGAGGTTTTACCAGTCTTTTTAAGAAAAAAATTGCCGTTTTGAACCTTGGGGATCTTGATGTCTTTGATACCGGTGTCACCATTGACGGTACACTTCTCAGAGAAAGAGGGCTTGTCAAGGGGAAAATAGACGGAATAAAAGTCCTCGGTAATGGAGAATTGACAAAAGCTTTTTTCCTTAAGGGATGCCTTGTGAGCCAGTCCGCCCGGGAAAAGATCGAAGCTGCTGGCGGAAATATTGAACTGTAATTCTATCTGAGGTTTTAAATGATTGAGAGCGGATATCAGAATATACTCAAGCTTCCAGACTTAAAACGAAAGCTTTTGATAACATTTGCATTGCTTTTTGTTTACAGGGTGGGGGTACATGTCCCAACCCCCGGGATTGATACAGCGGCACTGGCCTCTTTTTTTGACAATGCCAGGGGAACCCTGTTTGCAATGTTTAATATGTTCTCAGGGGGTGCCCTGGATCGTCTCTCTGTCTTTGCCCTGGGGATTATGCCCTACATCAGTGCCTCAATTATTCTTCAACTGATGACGGTTGTGATCCCCCACCTCGAACAACTTTCCAAAGAGGGGGAGCAGGGTCGGAAGAAAATTACCCAGTACACCCGTTATGGCACCGTGGGTTTGAGTCTGATTCAAGGCTTTGGCATTGCCGTGGGGCTTGAAAGCATGACCTCACCGGCTGGTGCACCCATTGTCATGTATCCTGGATGGGCATTTCGTTTCATGACTGTGCTCACCCTGACGGCGGGAACCGCCTTTATCATGTGGCTGGGTGAGCAGATCACCGAACGGGGGATCGGAAACGGTATTTCCCTGATTATTTTTGCCGGTATTGTTGCACGGATGCCCACGGCCATGGGAAATACCATGCGCCTGGTTTCCACCGGTGAAATGGGGATTTTTGCCATTATTATCCTGATCCTGCTTATGGTGGCTGTCATTGGATTTATCATTTTTATGGAACAGTCCCAGCGAAGAATTCCCGTGCAGTATGCCAAAAGGGTGGTGGGGCGTAAAATGTATGGCGGCCAGACCTCACATCTTCCCCTGAAGATTAATACAGCCGGGGTGATTCCGCCCATTTTTGCCTCATCCATTATTATGTTTCCGGCGACCTTGGCCAATTTCATTGATCTGCCCGTCATGCAGAGTGTGGCAGCCGCCATGAGTCCGGGGAGTATAATTTATAATTTGATCTATGTGGGCTTCATCATATTTTTTTGTTTCTTTTACACAGCGGTGACCTTTAACCCTGATAATGTGGCAGATAATATGAAGAAAAACGGGGGCTATATCCCGGGTATTCGACCGGGGAAAAAGACCGCTGAATACATTGATAAAGTGCTGACAAGAATTACGCTGGGCGGTGCTGTTTATGTATCTGCCGTGTGTGTGCTGCCCACCATGTTGATGACAAAATTTAATGTGCCGTTCTACTTTGGCGGTACAGCCCTGCTGATAGTTGTTGGTGTTTCCATCGACACGATTGCGCAGATAGAATCCCATATGATCTCCCGGAATTATGACGGTTTCCTGGGTAAATCAGGTGGTAGTGTGAAATCGAGACGGTAGTATAAATTAGCATCACAATCACAGACGGATAATAGAATGAGAGGTGGATTATGGCAAAGGAAGAAGCCATCAAAGTAGAAGGTACGGTGCTTGAAACATTACCCAACGCCATGTTCAAGGTTGAGCTGGATAACAAGCACCAGTTGCTGGCACATATATCAGGCAAAATGAGAATGCATTTCATTAAAATTCTACCGGGAGATAAGGTAACCGTGGAACTTTCGCCCTATGATCTAAGCCGGGGACGGATTACCTATCGATATAAATAGCACATCGCTGGAAGCGACATCCAGTTGATGCGAGGAGTATACGCAAGATGAAAGTCAGAGCATCTGTTAAAAAAATTTGTAAGGACTGTAAGATTATCCGCAGGAATGGAGTCATCCGGGTGATTTGTATCAATAAACGTCACAATCAACGACAGGGATAGGGGGGCATAAAGCGTGGCAAGAATTGCAGGCGTAGATTTACCCAGGAATAAGCACATAGAGATCGCTCTCACCTATATATATGGTATTGGCAGAAGCAGATCCCAGGAGATTCTTTCAGAGGTCGGCATTGCATCGACATTAAAATCCGATGACCTCACCGAAGAGCAGGCCAACGAAATTAGAAAGGTCATTGACAGTAAATTTAAAGTTGAGGGTGAGCTTCGAACCGACACCTCAATGAATATCAAACGGCTGATGGACCTTGGCTGCTACCGTGGACTTCGTCATCGGAAATCCCTGCCCTGTCATGGCCAGCGGACCAGCACCAACGCGAGAACCAGAAAGGGTCCCAAGAGGGCGGCTGTCAAAAAGAAAAAGTAAGTTGACCAAAAACATGAGTTGTTTTACGGTTGACCATCAGGAGGCTTTGCTAAGTTATGGCGAAAAAGACCAAAAAGAGCGTTACTAAGAAAAGAGTTAAAAAAAATATATCAACAGGCGTTGTACATATTCAGTCAACGTTTAATAATACCATAGTTACCATCACCGATGAATCAGGAAATACGATTTCCTGGTCCAGCTCTGGTATCCAGGGGTTTAAGGGGTCCAGAAAAAGTACCCCCTTTGCATCCAAGCTGGCCGCAGAAGATGCCGGCGCAAAAGCCATGGAACATGGTATGAAAAATGTCAGTGTATATGTGAAAGGACCGGGTGCCGGACGTGAGTCAGCCCTTCGTGCCCTTCATGCAATTGGACTTAATATCTCCATGATCAAGGACGTTACCCCGGTACCCCACAATGGATGCCGGCCGCCCAAGAGAAGAAGAGTCTAAATCTTCACTGTCCTAAGTTTAACGCTTGTTGATTTTTGAGATAAAGGAGGAGAACGTTGTCACGTTATAGAGGTTCTGTCTGCCGTCAGTGCAGACGCGAAAATATGAAACTTTTTCTGAAGGGCGATCGCTGCTATTCAGATAAATGTAGTTTTGACCGAAGGGGATATCCTCCCGGCCAGCATGGACAGAGACGCTCTAAATTCTCTGATTATGGGGTTCAGCTCCGGGAAAAACAGAAGGTCAGAAGAATATACGGCATTTCTGAAAAACAGTTCAGAATTATTTTTACCAAGGCTGATAGTCAAAAGGGTATTACCGGTGCCAATCTTTTGGGCATGCTTGAACGGCGTCTTGACAATGTGGTATTTCGTCTGGGCTTTACCAGCTCCAGAACCCAGGGTCGCCATTTTGTCCGGCACAACCATTTCACCGTGAACGGTAAAAAAGTCAACATCCCTTCCTATATCATGAAGGCTGGAGATGTCATTGAACTCAAGGAAAAGAGCCGAAATGTGGCTGCCATCACCGAATCCCTTGAAACCATTGTCCGGCGCGGTATTCCCCAGTGGCTTGAACTTGATAAGGACGGTTTTAAAGGGGCGGTTAAAAGTCTGCCGGCCCGTGAAGATGTTACACTGCCCATACAGGAACAGCTGATTGTAGAGCTTTACTCCAAATAAGTGAGCTGCAGTTTGTCCTATGTTTATATTCAGGAGATAAACAATGTCATCAGATGAACTTGTATATGTCAATTGGCACGAGATGATCAGGCCTGAGAAAGTTGCTGTTACCACAACCTCCACCTACGGAAAATTTGTGTGTGAGCCCCTGGAAAGGGGGTTTGGTATTACCATTGGTAATTCTCTGCGGCGGATTATTCTTTCATCACTCTACGGCAGTGCCATTGTATCCGTAAAATTTGAAGAAGCACTTCATGAGTACAGTGTTATTTCAAACATCAGTGAAGATGTTTCTGAAATCATCATGAATCTCAAAGAAATCAGATTCAAGGTGTCTGACTTGGGAGATAAAGAGGTACATCTCCATGTTACTGGGGATAAAGTGGCAACTGCTGCTGATATTACTTCTCCGGACGGCCGGGTCCAGGTATTGAATCCTGAGCAGCACATTGCCACGGTGAATGATGGCGGTGAGCTTAAAATGACCATGCTGATTCAAACCAGTAAAGGGTATGCCCTTTCTGCGGCGAACAAGAATGAGGATGCACCTGTGGGAACCATTCCCATTGACAGTGTTTTTTCTCCCATTAAAAGAGTAAAATATGTCGTTGGAACTTCCAGGATTGGTCAGAAAACCGATTATGATAAACTCACCATGGAAGTATGGACAGATGGCAGTGTTACGCCCGAGGACTCTGTTGCCTTTGCTGCGAAAATTCTCAAGGAGCAGATGAATCCATTTATCAATTTTGATGAAGACATTGAGCCTGAGCAGGAAGAAAAAGAGCATAATGGTGCCGAAAGAAATTTTAATGATAATCTCTACAGAAGTGTAGATGAGCTTGAACTTTCTGTAAGAAGTTCCAACTGCCTTAAAAATGCACAGATCCTGAAAATTTATCAGCTTGTACAGAGAACTGAAAGTGAAATGCTGAAAACAAAAAATTTCGGACGAAAATCCTTAAATGAGATAAAGGAGGTCCTGACATCCATGGATCTCACCCTTGGAATGGATCTTGAGGGATTTGTGCCACCTGAGGAAGACCAACCCAACGAAGGAGAATAAATTTTCCCATGAGACACAGAAAATCAGGCGTAAAGCTAAATCGAACATCAAGCCATCGAAAGGCAATGTTCAGGAACATGGTCACCTCTCTTTTTAAACACGAGAGAATCAAAACCACCGACGCCAAAGCCAAAGAACTCCGAAAATTGGCAGATAAGATGATTACATTGGCCAAACGGGGGGATCTGCATGCCCGACGTCAGGCCTTTTCCGTTATCAGAGAAAAGGATGTGGTCCATCAGCTATTCAATGACGCTACAGACAAGTTTGGCAGCCGTCAGGGTGGATATACCCGGATTATCAAACTGGGGCCCAGAACCGGTGATGCCGCTCCCATGGCCATGATTGAATTGATCATTGATTGAATTGATCACGAATATTTAAACAATTTTCCTGCCGGATGCCATGGGACCATGGCTAAAAACAATGAAATATTAAACTGATTGATGTTCTGGCACT
This sequence comes from uncultured Desulfobacterium sp., assembly GCA_937124525.1. Next base: position 30,096 of record CAKZLA010000577.1, on the reverse strand, counting down.
TTGCAGGGGAAATTGTTAATCTTCATAAAAAAACCGATTGTCGGGGAAACCCCGATAATCGGTTTTTTTTATGAAGGTTCTTCCCGGATATTTTATCCCCCTATGGTGAACATCTGGGAGTTGATTTTTTCAGGGATTTTGCCCCCCAGTGAATGTTGCAGCGGTTTGTTGGCAATGGTCTGTAGGATGAGGGCTTTTATATCTTCACGTTTGCCTCCATTTCTCACAACTGAAAGGATATCCGTTTCGTAGTTATGCAGCAGGCAGGGACGGAGCATTCCCGTTGAGGTCAGGCGCAGCCGATTGCATTGATGGCAAAAGTGGGAACTCACCGGTGAAATAAATCCGATTTCACCCAGGGCATGTTTGGCGGTGAACCGCCGGGCCGGGCCGTCGTGTTTGCTTTTTTCCATGGGGGTAAGCTGTCCCAGGGCCGATTCCACCCGGGCGGATATTTCTGGAATCAACATCTGCTGATCCATGGTGACCCCTGAATTGCCCATGGGCATATATTCAATGAAGCGCACATGGAAAGGATGGGAAAGCACCAGGCGTGCCATTTTTTCAATGTCATCTTCATTGATACCCCTTAGGGGGACCATGTTTAGTTTAATGGGGGAGATTCCCCGGTCATGGGCCGCCATGATTCCCCGCCACACCTTTGCATGGTGATCCTTTCCGGTGATTTGCCTGAATATTTCCGGGTTCAGGGTATCCAGGCTGATATTGAGCCGCCGAACACCGGATGCCATGAGGGCATCCATGTATTTTTCCAACAGAACTCCGTTGGTGGTGATGGCAATATCTTCAATGCCCGTCACATCGGATAGTTTTCGGATAAAATCAAACAGCCCTTTTCTTACCAGGGGTTCTCCGCCGGTGATGCGTATTTTGGTGATACCCAATTCTGCCGCCGCTTCCACAATGGTGAGAAGTTCTTCATACCTTGCCACGTCTTCATGGGTGACAAAGGGAAGATCTTGTCTGGGAACACAATATCGGCAGGCCAGATTACATCGATCCGTCACCGATATTCTCAGGTAGTTGATGGTTCGATTATCCCTGGGGACGTCCCCGGGTGAGTGGTGAAGGGAGGACAGATAGGTCATGATCAGGACTCCTTTCTGGTGTAATACGCCACAATGACGTCCACCAGTCCATCAATGGTATAGGTGGCAGCCACTATTTGGGGGGCAAGACCCAGGGAGACTGCTGTATCTTCGGTGATGGGGCCAATGCAGGCATGGATAACCTCTGACAGCAATGAGGCCCGGTCTTGTTCCGGGATCAGGGCCATGAAGTTCTTCACCGTGGAGGAGCTGGTGAAAGTGACCATATCAATTTCTTTGTCCTTGAGCAGTGCCATGAGTTCATCTTTGGCATTGGATACCTGTTGGGTCTCATAGGCGGTGACTTCATGGACATGGGCACCCATGTTCCTCAACTCTTCGGGAAGAATGGTCCGGGCCTCCATGGCCCGGGGGAGCAGAATTTTTTTCCCGCTGATCCCACAGTCTTTAAAGGCATCCACAACGGATTCAGCACGGTAGGTTTCCGGAAGCACATCAGATACAATGCCGAATTTCCCAAGCTCATCCCGGGTAACAGGGCCGATGCAGGCAAACCGATGATTTCCCAGGGCCCGCACATCCAGCCCCTGGGCAAACAGGGTTTTAAAAAAGTATTTTACCCCATTGACGCTGGTGAAGATAATCCATTCATACTGATCAAGGGCGTTAACGGCTTCCACAAGGGGGGTGTTGTCTTGGGGTGCCACCACCTTGATGGTGGGAATTTCCACACAATGTGCCCCCAGTTGACGAAGCTTGTCCACCAGTCCACTTGCCTGGGCCCTGGCCCGTGTCACCACAATTTTTTTGCCGAAAAGAGGTTTGTTTTCAAACCAGTTCATATTTTCCCGCAGAGATACCACCTCTCCCACCACAATGATGGCAGGGGGTTTTAATTTTGCCTCTTTCACCTTTTCAACGATATTTTCAAGGGTGCCGGAAACGGTTTCCTGGCGGGTGGTGGTACCCCATCTCACCAGGGCCACGGGGGTTTTGGGGGATTTCCCGTTTGCCGTCAGTTGTGTAACGATGTTTGGAAGGTTTTTAACCCCCATGAGAAAAACAAGGGTGCTGCCGCTTTTGGCAAGACAGTCCCATTGAATGCTGGAGGTCTCTTTCAGGGGATCTTCATGGCCTGTGATGAGAGAAACAGACGAGGTGTAGTCCCTGTGGGTCAGGGGGATACCTGCATAGGCAGGTGCGGCAACGGCGGAGGTGACACCCGGCACCACCTCAAAGTCAATATTGCGTTGAATAAGGACTTCTGCCTCTTCTCCCCCCCGGCCAAAGATAAAGGGGTCTCCCCCCTTAAGGCGTGCCACCACATGGCCTTGTTCACCCTTTTGGGCCAACAGTTCATTGATCTTGTCCTGGGTAAGGGTGTGATCCCCCCCTTTTTTACCCACATAGATAATTTCTGCATCCTGTCTGGCATATGAAAGAAGGGCCGGTGCTGCCAGATAGTCATATACAACCACATCCGCCGCCTTAATACACTCCGCTGCCTTCACCGTAATCAGCCCGGGATCACCGGGGCCAGCACCAATGAGGTATATTTTTCCGTTTGTCTTGTCCATGTGATTTATAAATTCTCCAGTATTTGAGCGGCACCTCGATCTAACAATGTAGTGGCCAGCGATGTGCCGATCGCCTCTGCCGAGGCCCCAGGACCCCTTGATACCTCTTTAACCATCTGGGTACCATCCTCTGATGCCACAAGCCCTGTGAGGGTTAGTTCCCGGGCTTCAAGGGTACCAAAACAGGCCACGGGGATGTGACAGCTGCCCTCCAGTTTCCGCAGGAATGCTCGCTCTGCCACCACAGGAATTCGGGTCTCCTGATTGTCCAATACGGCAAGAAGTGGCGCAATGTCAGTATCATTTTCCCTTGTTTCAATGCAAAGCGCCCCCTGTCCCACGGCTGGCAGCATGGTGTCCGGTTCCAGGTACTGGGTGATTCGTTCTTTCATTCCCAATCGAATAATGCCGGCAGCGGCAAGGACAATGGCATCAAAATCCCCATTGTCAAGCTTACCAAGGCGGGTTCCCAGATTTCCCCGGATGGAGGCAATGTCAAGGTCTGGTCTTACATGTTTGATCTGTGATGCACGTCTAAGGCTGCTGGTACCGATGGTGGCACCTGGCAAAAGTTCCATGAGGGACAGATTGTTCCTGGAGACCAGCACATCCCGGGGATCTTCTCTCTCCGGTATGGCCCCAATGCACAAGCCCTGGGGCAGATCCCCCGGCATATCCTTCATGCTGTGGACGGCAATGTCGATCTCCTTGTCAAGCAGTGCTTTTTCGATTTCTTTTACAAAAAGCCCCTTGCCACCCACCATGGCCAGGGGACGGTCCACAATTTTATCTCCGGTGGTTTTTATTTTGATGATCTGGGCCTGGACAGTGGGAAATTGGGCTTCTATTTGTCCCTTTACCCAGTTGGCCTGCCACAGGGCCAGCTGGCTGCCCCGGGTTCCTATTTTAATTGTATTTTTCATAAAATTATCCGCTACAGGAAGCGCAGCTGGTGGCGGTACAGCCGCTGCAGGATGATGTGGATGAAGAGGGAGATGAAGTCGCATTGGCATTGCCCCCTTCGGAGCCTTTGGTGACAAAACCACAGCAGGAGAGAAGTCTGGCCAGATCCTGGCTACTACAGGTAGGACATGAGGGGACATCTGACCCCAAAACCAGCGTTTCAAAGGTGTTTTCGCACTGATTACATTTGTATTCGTATATGGGCATTTTAATTTTCCTGGATTTCAGGTTGGGGCTTGATTACAACAAAAGTGCAATAACCCGTAGCTGGTCCCGGCCACGGGGATGCTTTGCGTTGGCATAAAACCCTCAAGTTAACATCACAACCTATCTAATATATAGCAAAATTGAAAAAATGCAAGATGGTTGATGAGCGTTTTTTTATATGAAAAAGCAGGAGCTAAGTTTGTGGGGTAAGGGAAATCAAGGGGGGGCACACGGGTGGGAAAGAGGCTTCATGGGCATTGGGAATGGTTGAAAAGCAATTGCTCGGTGAGGTCGCAGAGAATGTGGGCCAGCAGAATGTGAGCCTCCTGTATCCGGGCAGTTACCGTTGAGGGGACATAAAAGGCAATGTCCGCCAGATCTTTTAATTCTCCCCGGGTGCTTGAAAAACCAATGACGTTTAGCCCTTGGGCCTTTGCTGTTTTAACCGCCCGGATCACATTGGGAGAACTGCCGCTGCAGGGCCAGGATCTGTTCTTCAAGGGTGTCAGGGATGATTTTTTTCATGCAACTCCTTTTTTAAGACTAAAATGTTTGTCCGGTTGGTTGAATTCAATGGTCTCCTTTTCATTCCATCCTTTTTTCAGATAAATTTTTTCCAGTCGGTCTCGAAACAGGGAAATTGCAGGATCAAGGGCAATGCTCTGGTGGGCCAGGGCCAGGGCAATGTCCATGTTGATGTTCTGGATTTCATAGACCCGTGCCAGGCCGGACATGCTCCAGGGGTCCAGGGGGGTGCATTTTATGGCCTTTGTGTAGGCGCTCACAGCCCGGGGATAGTCTCCTTGTTTGAGACAAATATCTCCCATGAGTCCCAGGGGCAGTCCTGCCTCCGGGGATATGTTCCCTGCTCTTTCCAGGTGATCCAGGGCCTTGCAAAAATTATTTGCCTTGCTGAAAAGAATCCCTGCGGTGAGTTCAATTTCAAAAATGGTATTATCCAGCTTACTTGCCCGGGTGAGATAGTCTCCCCCTTTGTCCAGATTATCCATGAGATTGCACACCAAACCTGCATTGTAAAGAGCCATGACATCCCCGGGCATGATTTCAATGGCTTTTTCGAATTGGTCAAGGGCTTGGTCAAATCTATTGAGTACACTGTTGCAGACCCCAAGGCTGTTGAGTAGATTAAAATCTTTGGGATCCAGCAATAAACCCAGGTGGTATTCTGCCAGGGCCTCCTCAAGCAGTCCCAGTTGGTACCGGCGGTCACCTGAGATATTAAAGGTGATGGCATTGGGGAAAATCAGGGTTCCGGGCTTATGAAATCTGGCATGATCCAGCGCCTTTACCCCATGATGAAATATTTCCTGGCGGCTGAAATTCATCCATGGAAACTGGGAAGCCCCCATGGAGATGGTGACATCAAGGGTGATTTCAGTCTGTTTCTTAATGGCCGAAGCCATCTGTGCCACCGGGGAGGAGGAAGGGCATGGCCGGGGGAGGGCCATGATCAGCACACTGGCGGTCAACCAGGCCATGATGCCGCCCTGGTCCGTGATGATCCGGGATATTTTTTCGGTGTAATCGGGCTGATCTTGGAAATGGGTCTCCCCCGTCCGGGGTGCGGTCAATGCCATGACAACACATAGGAAGCCCTCATTTGGTTCCTGGAACCGGTTCAATTTTAGGGAAAAGGCTTCTGTCCTGTAATTGCCCTGGATGAGCATGTCCGATAGATATTCCCGGGGAGGCGTGAGCCCTTTTTGCCAAGGACAGTTCTGGGAGCCCAGGATGGACAACTCCCTGGATGCCAGGAATGGCTCTGCAATATGGAGTCTGTCTTTGGCAGTCATGGCTGTTCACTACATAAAATGGTTTTAAGGGCCACAGCAATGACGTTTTCCTCTCCTTGCTGGAGGGTTCGGGGGTCCAGGACAAAGCGCTCATTGTCAATTCTGCCAATGATGGCTGGTGTGTGGTTGCGCATGGCCTTTTCCATGCGGGCTGCGGACATCCCCGGAGCGGTTATTGTGACACATCGGCTGGGCAGGCTAATTTCGGGAAAGGCCCCCCCCCCGGTGCGGGAGGAGAGATCTGCCGTCGCCACCCGGGCCGTTGATCCCAGCGTGTCCTGTAAAAGGGTTACCATGCCCTCCGCCCGGCTTGCAATTGTGTCAAAGGGAAGGGTCAGCATCCTGAGTATGGGGATCTGGGCCAGTGCTTTTTTTTTGTCCCGGTAAAGGGACAGGGTGGCCTCCAAAGCAGCCAGGGTCAGTTTGTCAATGCGCAGGGCCCGGGTCAGGGGATTGGCCTTGATTTTTTTAAGAATCTTACGTTGTCCCACGATGATACCCGCCTGGGGCCCCCCCAGAAGTTTGTCCCCACTGAAGGTGACAATATCTGCCCCTGCGGCCACGGCCTGTGCCACGGTGGGTTCTTTGGCAAGACCAAATGGGGAGAGATCAATGAAGGAGCCGCTGCCAAGGTCCTCCATGACGGGGATATGATTTTTTTGTCCAATATCCACCAGATCTTTCAAGGGAACAGATGCGGTGAACCCCTGGATGCGGAAATTACTGGTGTGCACTTTCATCAAAAGCCCGGTGTCTCCATGGATGGCATTTTCATAGTCCCTGGCATGGGTTCTGTTGGTGGTGCCCACCTCTTTGAGGATGCACCCGCTTTTGGTCATCACATCGGGGATCCTGAAGGAACCCCCGATTTCCACCAGTTCTCCCCGGGAGACCACCACCTCTGTGCCCCTTGCCAGGGTGTCCAGACATAGCAGGACTGCCCCGGCATTATTATTCACGGCAATGGCGGCTTGGGCCCCGGTGAGGTCACAGATGAGCTGCTCCACGGCATCATACCGAAGGCCCCTTTTCCCCTTTTCAATGTTGAATTCCAGGTTGGAATACCCACCGGCAATGGTGGTGATATTTTCAAGGGCGCTGGGGGCAAGCAGGGAGCGCCCCAGGTTGGTGTGGAGCACCACCCCCGTGGCATTGATCACCGGGCGTAACCGGGGGGTAATGATGCTGGCACATAGATTTGCAACCTTTGTTAGTATCTGGTCCTGGTTGCAGTGGTCCCTATTATTGGATACAATGGCATGCCGGGTCTGTTTGAGAACATTTCGAGTGGCGGTTTTAATGACCGATACAGGTACTTCCTGGAACCGTTCATCTTTTATGGCAAGTACCATGAGATGATCCACCCCGGGAAGCTGTTTCAGAATATGATGTTTGTCTTTATTTACCATGATACTCCGGTGTTTAAGGGATGGCTACCCACAGGTATTTACCATTCCCGGGAATTAAAATGGAAGCTTGAACACATTGGGTATCCCCCTGGAGCAATTCCCAGGGGGGTACCCAAACTCAAATTTTGATTTGGCTGCTATTCGCCGGAATAATGTGGATTCGAATCTTATAAATCCTCCGGTCAAATACCTCTTGTGATTTTTATAGGCGCGATACGCTTGATCATCAAAACATAAGGGCCTTTGCCATTTTTTCAATGATATGGTAGGCATTGGCCTCTATTATCGCATGGTTTTATTTTAAGCTGATCCACCCGGTGTCCAGGGTTATCCAGTCTATAAACAGGCCCACTCATAATTAAACAACGTTCGAACTGAACCCTGAAAATTGTGAATATTATGATCATAAACTCACTGACTTTCAAGGCTGTTAATCGGACATAACTAACATTAAAATTAAGTTTGTTTCAACCTTAAATTTAAGCATTTTTTCTGGAGGAACCATGAAAAATGGTATAGCGTATATTGTTTTCCCCCTTGATGTCCCCTCCCTTTCAGAGGCCCGATCCTATGTTAAAAAGCTGGATGGGGCGGTGGGCATGTTCAAGGTGGGCTTGGAACTTTTCATTAAAGAAGGCCCTTCTGTGGTTCAGATGATCCGGGAAACAAGCCGTGCCGGTATCTTTCTGGATCTGAAACTCCATGACATCTCAGAGACTGTGGGGCGGGCCATGGAACAGGTGGCCCTGATGGGGGTGGACCTTGTGACGGTGCACTGCGCCTCCACCCGGAAAATGCTTGAAAGGGCAGTGGCGGGAAGTCAGGGAAAAACCGGTGTGTTAGGGGTTACACTGCTCACCGACAATGACAGCCAGGCCGTTGAATCGGCGGGTTATGAACAAAAGTATGTTGAAGATCTTAACCGCCTGGTGTTAAAGCGGGCTGGAATGGCCCATGGGGCAGGGTGCCGGGGGGTGGTCTGCTCGGGCCATGAAGTGGCCGCTGTTAAAGCGCTTTTGGGAAAGGATTTTTTGGCTGTAACCCCGGGCATCCGCCCTGGATGGTCCCTTCTTGACAATGATGATCAGGCCAGGGTCACCACCCCTGCCAAGGCTGTGCTGGCCGGGGCAGATCTTATTGTTGTGGGACGTCCCATCCGGACGGCAGCAGACCCCCGGGAGGCAGCCCTTCGTATTGGTGCCGAGATAGATGAGGCCCTGGGGCAGTCATAAAATTCGGCTACCTACTTAGTCAACTTGGACTTTTACAAGTCCTTTTCTGAATTTCGAGGTTGGCCATAACATCGGCCAGTCATAATAATTGGTGGGCCAATGGGGTCAGGCTTGTGTTATTGGAAGCTGAGGATTTTATCAGGCTCTATGCCTTTGACAATAGTTTGTATTTAAAGGAAAATTTGCTATCCTTCATATGCCCTCAAAAGTAGTTGACATTTTTTTGAGAGAAAGCCCCACAAAACGGGAAAGTTGCTCTGGAAAGTGTAAACCGAGAAATAAAGGATGCCGAAAATTTAAGCAAAAGCGTCAATAATGAAAGTCTGTCCCCTCCCCAGAGTGGCCTATGTTATGACCCCTGCCTGAATTTCTGATTCAGGAGGGGGGGGACACTATAATTGCCGATGTATTTGACCTGGCGGGGCTATCTAATCACCTGATCAAGGCCAAAGGCCGTGTGAAGAACCCGCACAGCCAGTTCTGCATATTTTTCTTCAATCACACAGGAAATCCTGATTTCTGAAGTGCTGATGAGCCGGATGTTGATGTTTTCCTTGGCAAGGGCTTCAAACATGGTGGCAGCAACCCCGGAGTTGCTCTTCATGCCAAGCCCGATGACAGAGACTTTGGCAATGTGATCGGCAGTGAGTACCTCCTTGGCATTCACCTCTTTGGCGACCTTTTCTGACAGCTCCACGGCTTTTTTAAAATCATCCTTGGTGACAGTGAAGGTTAGATCTGTTTCTCCGTCGGACCGGGTGTTCTGGATGATCATGTCCACCATGATCTCAGCCTCGGCCAGAAGACCAAAGACCCGGGCGGAAATTCCCGGTTGATCCGGTACTTTTCTCAGGGTGATTCTGGCCTCATTTTTATCGCAGGTGATGCCAGACACCACCACACTTTCCATATCCGCACTTTCATTGACCACCATGGTTCCCTCCTCTTGGTTGAATGAAGACCTGACATGCACGGGTACATTGTACTTCTTGGCAAATTCCACAGAACGGATCTGTAGAACCTTGGCACCGAGTATGGCCATTTCAAGCATCTCTTCATATGATATTCTGTTTATTTTTTTTGCTTTGTTGCAGATTCTGGGATCGGTGGTATAGACCCCGTCCACATCGGTGTAAATCTCACACACATCGGCCTTAATAGCCGAGGCAATGGCCACGGCGGATGTGTCAGACCCCCCACGGCCAAGTGTAGTGATATCTCCCACCGTATCCCGTCCCTGGAATCCGGCCACCACAACAATGTAACCCTGCTCCAGAAGTTCCTGGATACGCCCTCCGTCAATGTCCCGGATACGGGCCTTACCTGAGGTCATATCCGTTAAAATACCGGCCTGGAAACCTAAAAGGGATTTGGCCTTGTATCCCCGGTGGTTGAGCATCATGGCAAGTAACGCCGCTGTGGTTTGTTCCCCGGTGGACAAAAGAACATCCAGTTCCCTTGCCGCCGGTGTCTCTGCAGCCTCATGGGCCAGGGCGATGAGACCATCTGTGACCCCGGCCATGGCGGAAAGCACCACCACCACCTGGTCGCCCTGGTTGTGGGTGCTAATAACCCTGTCGGCAACATTTTTAATCCTTTCAATATCGGCAACCGAAGTCCCTCCGAATTTTTGTACCTTCAATGCCATAACAGCTCCTGATATGTTTGATTCCTCAACTTTCTGACCTGAGCAGTGTGGAACGGGGCCAGACGTGTTTCAAAATTGAGTTTGTTGTGACGGATTATTCGGTATTGATTGATCATAGATCCGAACACCCGGTGGTTTGTTTCCCCTGACATGCCCTAATGGATGGGGCAGGAGGGTTTTGCTGTGTTCCCCATGATTTATAACGAGAAAATTTTTAACAGATTTGTTCCGGCAAGTCCAGATGGTTTGATAATTATTTTACGGTTAAAGGCCTTGTCTGTGGTGATGGTGATATTAAGATCAAATGCCACAAGGTTTGTGCCCAGAATGTCCGGCCACTCCACAACCATTGCCCCCTGGGAGGAGAGGATGTCGTCAATTCCCAGATATTCCAGCTCATCAATGTCTCCCAGTCGGTAAAGGTCCATGTGATACAGAGGGATTCTCCCAGGATATTCATTGATGAGGGTGTAGGTGGGACTGGTGACATAATAGGTGTCCGGTACCCCAAGCCCCCTTGCCAGCCCCTGGACAAAGGTGGTTTTTCCTGCACCCAGGTCCCCGTGCAGGGCCATGACCATACGTGAGGAGATGAGGGTACCAAGCTTTTCTCCCACGGCCTGGGTCTGGGTGTGGGAGGTACAATACAGTTCAAGGCTCATGATATTTCAGGTATCCTGGCCATTGGCCTGGGTTAATTTTAAAAAAATGCCGGGCAGGGCCGTGATCAAATCCGAGGCCTTAAATCCCCAGGGACCCTTTGTTTGTGTCAGAAAATCTCCGCATGCCCCATGGAGAAAGGTTCCGGCTTGGGCGGCATCTGCTGGCGCCATGCCTTGGGCTGTCAATCCTGCTATAATGCCGGTGAGGACATCCCCCATGCCCCCCGAGGCCATACCAGGGTTACCCGTGGGGCAAAAAAAGGTGGTGCCATCGGGCAGGGCCGTAAGGGTTCCAGCCCCTTTTAATACCAGGGTCACGTTGTATGTAGCGGCAAATTGTCTGGCAACCCCCAGTCTATCTGCCTGAATTTCCTGGGTTGACAATCCGGTGAGCTGGGCCATTTCCCCGGGATGGGGGGTAAGTATGGTGGGGGCTTTTCGTTGTTTTAAAATGGACGGGTCATGGGCAATGCAGTTAAGGCCATCGGCATCCAAAATCAGGGGAAGGTCGCTCTCTTTAACCAGAGCTGTCACAAATTTTTGGGTCTTTTCATGGGTACCCAGCCCCGGTCCCAAGGCCAGGGTGGATTTGTCCTGACTCAGCTTCATGAGGGGATCAAGGGCTGCCAGGGTGAGATATGTTTTTCCTCCACTGTCCAGGGGGGCTGTCATGGCCTCAAGGGTTGCGGTTTCCACAATGTCGTTTATGGCCTGGGGAATTCCAAGGGTGACAAGGCCGGTGCCCGCAGCCACGGCGGCATTGGCAGCCAGGATGGCGGCCCCGGATTTCCCCCGGGAGCCTGCAATGATCAGCACATGGCCCCAGGTACCCTTGTGGTCGTGGGTGTTCCGGGGGGGGAAAAGGGATTCAATGCATGGGGACTCGGTGACATGTAGCCGGGGGGGCGGTTGGTTTGCAATGTAGTCGGGGATGCCGATGTCCATGACTCCAAGATGGCCGGTGAACTGTCTGCCTTCCCCCAGAAAAAGACCTGCCTTGGCAAAACCGAAGGTGGCCGTGGCCGTGGCCTTGATGCATATTCCCAGGGGCATTCCCGTGTCTGCATCCAGCCCCGAAGGAATATCCAGGCTGAGGATGGGAGAATTTGTTGCATTAACGGCGGTGATCACCTCTTTAAAAAAACCCCTCACCGGTGTATTAAGGCCGGTGCCCAGCATGCCATCCACAAAAAGGTCATGCATACAGATACGGGCTCTGAAAGTTTCAAAGGTGTCATTGTCCGGGATAAAAAACAGGTGATCCCCTTCTTTTTTTTGGCACAGGGTCTCCAGAAGGATGAGGTTGGACAGGGCATCTCCTTTTATTTTATCCCTGGAAGTCAGAACAAAGGTGGTGACTTTTTTACCCATCTGTAAAAGATACCTTGCCATGACCAGGCCATCTCCACCGTTGTTTCCCCGACCAACAAGTATACCGATTTTTTTTGACACCATATCTTGAAAATGGTCAAAGAGCATGTCAAGGGCTTTTCTCCCTGCATTTTCCATGAGGAGCTGACCGGGAAGGCCGAATTCTTCAATGGTTTTCCGGTCCATTTCCCGCATTTCCCGGGCTGTGACAAGATACATGGCTGCCTCCGTTTTTTTATTATTGGATGATTAACTCATAAAATAGAATGATGTTAGCATCCTTCATATGACCAAAAGTACTATACAGTTTTTTGAGCAAAAGTCCCCCCCCCGACGTTTCCGTTCCGGTCAGGGCAGTCCTCGGAGGCGGCATGATACCATTTTTATTATTTATTATGACAAGGTTATATCACCGGGGAGTTAGGAAATGCAAGTATTGGGAATCGTTCATCGGCAGATACCACATCTTTCACAGTCAATCATGGGGCAGTCCGGGGTTACTTTTTCCCTTTTTGATCGTTGCAGTTCCCTGGCCAGAAAGCTTTTTTTGATACCGCTGTCCAGGATATCCCAGGGAAGGGGGGCTTTTGTGTCAATTTCTCTATAAAGATAGGTTGCCAGGTCTTTTTTTGATACGGCCCTGGACCAGCCTTCCTGTGCGGCGGTTTCAATCAATGTCGCCACCCGTTGATCCCCCCTTGCCAGAACTCCGTTAATTCTTGCCATGCGATGGGATTCACAGTTAATTTTCATGTTGGGAATTTTTTTAAGTGAATTTTTCAGGTGGGCTGTGCGTTTTTTCAATACCGCTGCCGGCGCCATGGGCAGCCACTGAAAGGGGGTGGCAGGTTTGGGAACAAAGGGATTTACACTCAGGGTGATGGTACCGATTTTTTTATTTTTTTTACTTTCCCCAAGAAAAATTTCTCTGATTTCCATAGTGAGGGAGATGATCCCCTCCACATCCGCATCTGTTTCAAAAGGAAGGCCCAGCATGAAATAGAGTTTCAGGTTAAAGATTCCCCCATGGACAAGGGTTTTCACAGCAGAAAGTATGTCTGACCGGGTAATTTTTTTGTTGATAATGTTCCGCATGCGCTGGGTGCCCGCTTCCGGTGCAATGGTGGCGGTTTTGACCCCGGACTCGGCAAGGGTGCCCACCAATTCCGGGGTAAGAGCATCCAACCTGAGGGAACTAAATGAGATGTTCAGTGATTTTTCAATGCCCCAGGTGCATATATCATTGATCTGGGGATGGTCGGAAACCGCAGCACTCACAAGCCCGACGCGGTGGGTGAGTTGACTTGCCTGGTCCATGGCCCGGATGATCACCTCTTTGGGATAAACCCTGGGGGGTCTGTAAATAAACCCGGCACTGCAGAACCGGCATCCGTGGTGGCATCCCCTGCCGGTCTCAATGAGGCAGGTGTTCTTAAATGCCGTGTCCGAGGAAATGATGCCAGTGACGGTCTGGTGCGCTTCCAGATGGGTAATGTGCTGTACCTGGATGGTGTCTGGGGTTTTGGGGTGATGCGTTTTATGGCCTGCAAAAAAATAAGTTTCATTGTAAACAGGGGTATACAGGGACGGGATGTAGAGACCAGGGATTTTTAATGCCAGTTCATGGCTCAGGTGTTGTTTTAAGGGAAAGTCCTGGATGGAATTTAAAAATAGATGAAGGGTATTTTCAATTTCTCCCAATAAAAAACAGTCCATAAACGGGGCCAGGGGTTCTGGATTGAGAAAGCAGGCCACTCCGCCTGCCATCACAAGGGGGTGGTTTTCATTGCGCTTGCTTTGCCGGGGGGGAATTCCTGCGGTATTAAGGAGGGTGACAAGATTGGCATAATCGTTCTCAAAGGAGATGGAAAAGGCAATAATGTCAAATCTCCCCAGTTCCCGTCCTGTTTCGCAGCTTCGGGCCGGGGTGCCGGGTTTTTCAGGGAGAAACACCCGCTCACATGCCATGCCGTCCAGGGTATTGAACAGTTGAAACACCTTTTGAAATCCCAGACTTGACATCCCTGCCCGGTAGGTATTGGGGTATACAAGGGCGGTTTTAATGCCCCCCCCTGTTCCCCGGAAAATCTGGCCTTTTTCAATGGGGGGCCGGGGAGGAGCCCCCTTTTTACGACGGATAGCCATCAGTCCCGGGGTCTGCGCAGGAAGGTTGGAATGTCCAGGTTATCCTGGTCAATGTCAATATTCGGGTAGTTAGGTGAAAGAGGGGCGTTTTCATGGTGATTTCTGCCATCGTCATTGGATACCTTCTGACGGCTTACAACCACAGGACTTACATCATGTTGCCACTCTTTTTCTTCATCATCATCGGTGATGGATCGCACCGTTCCCCGGACAATGGTGGCGGAACGGGTGGTGGTTTTAACCGTTGAATCCGTTGCACTGCGCAGGTGGTTTATTTGGGCAACAGGAGGGGCTTCCTCCTGGCCGATGCCGGTGGCGATAACGGTGATTCTGAGCTCTTCCCCCAGACTTTCATCAATGGTCTGGCCCCAAATGATATCTGCGTCGTCCCCCACCTCTTCATGGATGCGGTCCGATGCGATGATCATCTCTTCCATGGTGATATCACTACTGGAGGTGATGTTTAACAGAACCCCCCGGGCACCGGATATGGAAATATCTTCCAGGAGGGGGTGGGAAATGGCACGTTCCGCAGCTTCCATGGCCCGATTTTCTCCAGAGGAGATGCCAATACCCATGAGCGCCATCCCCGACTGGGACATGGTGGTCTCCACATCGGAAAAATCAAGATTAACAAGTCCCGGCACCATGATCAGATCACTGATTCCCTTCACCGAATGGTTAAGAATTTCATCTGCCTTGATAAGCATGTCCACCATGCGCTCTCCCTTGGCGGCAAGTCCTCGGAGCCGATCATTGGGGATGGTGATGAGGGTGTCGGTAATGCCCCTTAACTCTGAAAGGCCAGCCTCGGCTTTTTTTATTCTGGATTTTCCTTCAAAGGCAAAGGGTTTTGACACCACAGCCACGGTTAATATCCCGAGGTCCTTGCAGATTTCCGCCACCACAGGTGCGGCCCCCGTACCGGTGCCGCCCCCCAGTCCAGTGGTGATAAAAACCATATCACTGCCCTGGAGTGCTTCCCTGATATCATCCACATTTTCCAAGGCCGCGTCTTTCCCTTTCTGGGGGTTGGCACCGGCTCCCCGCCCTTTGGTCAACTCTACCCCCAGCTGAATTTTATAATCTGCTTTGGAGATGTTCAGGGCCTGTACATCAGTGTTGGCAACAATGAACTGCACCCCTGAAAGGTTAGATTCTATCATGTTATTAACTGCATTTCCCCCGGCTCCCCCTATTCCTATGACCTTAATGTTTGCATTGTCTCTTGTTTCCACATAAGAAAAGCTCATAATCCCCCCCCCCTGTTTACTTTATGTACTGTGTAACGCCTGAATCCAGACAGGACTCCGGCATAGACCCATTGATGTTTTTGTCCGTTGAACCAATTTTTGACAACATTTGTTCTAAATATTGTCCCAACCTTGTTCAATAAGTTCACAACATGTTTTTCAAATATTAAAGAGTGAAGCCCATAACGCACATATTAAAAAATAAACAATATCTGTGCAAGAATTTGAGCATAAAGTATTGATTCTTTTTGGTTATTTTGATTGTGTTTATCCTGCATAGGTTGATATTACGACTGTGTCAGGATATTGCTTAGTAAGCCCATGGGAAGTTAGCCCCCTACGATTATAGCAAAATCCCGCACACTTGATTATACCGGTGAATTGACCAATACAAGAACCAAGCCTCATTCTATTTAAACAATGCCTTTGAACCATTGTATTATCCTTGCCATGAAGTTTGAGATTCCTGTTTTTTTGAGTTTGCCCATATCTTTATTACTGCTGTTTTTGCTACCGTAAATAACCAGCCCCACCCCTGTGGCAAATACGGGGCTGTTCACCACCTCTTTGAGTCCACCTATGTTTGAAGGGGTACCCATGCGCACCGGCACATTGAATACCGATTCAATGATCTCTTCAATACCGTTGAGAAGGGCCGTTCCCCCGGTGAGCACAATACCCGACGGAAAGGCATTTTCAAGGCCGTTGCTGTGGATTGCGTTTTTGAGAATGGTGGCCATCTCATCCATGCGGGGCTCGATGATATCCACCACAATATCCCTGGAAAGTTTTTTCGGTTCCCGTCCCCCCATACCGGAAACATTAATATTTTCGCCTTTTTTGATTTTTTCCCGGAGACAGGTACCATGGTTGATTTTAATGTGCTCTGCCTCATTGGAAGGCGTTCGTAGGCCAATGGAGATATCATTGGTTAAGGTCTGTCCTCCCAGGGGCAATTCAAAGGTGTATTTGATGTTATTTCCTTTGAATATGGCAAGGTTGGTGGTGCCTCCACCCATGTCCACCAAGGTGCATCCCAGCTCTTTTTCTTCCGGGGAGAGAACAGCTTCCCCCGAGGCCATGGATTCCAGCACAATATCACTGACGACAAGCCCGGCCTTGTTGCAGCATTTTACAATGTTTCCCACCGAGGAAACAGCTCCGGTGACAATGTGAATTTTTGCCTCCAGGCGGACTCCGGTCATGCCCCGGGGGTTTTGAATGGCTTCTTGCTCATCCACAATAAATTCCTGGGGAATGATGTGGATGGTTTTCCTGCCCGGTTTTGCGGCAATGGCACTGGCAGCCTCAATCACCCGGGCCTCATCACCCGGAGTGATTTCTTCACCTTTTATAGCGGTGATGCCATGGCTGTTAAAGCCTTTAATGTGGCCCCCGGCAATGCCCACATACACCGAGCTGATTTCACATTCTGCCATGATGGACGCTTCATCCACGGCATGGCGGATGGATTCCACCGTGGATTCAATATTCACAACAGCGCCTTTACGCATGCCGCTGGAGGGGCTTTTACCCATGCCGATGATGTTGATTTCCCGGCCCACCACTTCTCCCACAACGGCACATACTTTGGTGGTACCAATGTCCAGCCCTACGATGATTCTCTCTTTTTCCTGCAATTTAAGCTCCTTGTTGTGTATCTGCACCGGGGGTGTGGCTGCCAGGGGTGACAATGACCCGCTCCGGGTTGAACAGATCCATGGCAGCAATGTTTTTCCCCATGGCCTGTTGCTGGAGATATTGAAATATTTTTCCGGCAGTTTCAAATTTAGACTTAAATTGTGAAAAACCCAACTTCAGGGTGATGGGTGTTTCAACGGATTGCCCGGAGTGATCCTTGGGAAAAAAATAGATGTCAACGGCGATGCCAGTGGCAATGTCGGAGGTTATAGATGTAATGGGAAGAGCGGGATCATCTTTTAGCAATCCCAGCACCTTTTGATAAAGGGTTCCATGGAACCCCCATCGGTCTTTTTTTTTTTCAAGGACAAATCCCTTGATAAGGGGCAACTTCATCTTAAGATCAATAGTTTCCAGGGGATAGGGAGCAAAGGGAACCCCCTGGGTGTTGATGAGCAGTGGTGGCTTGTTTTTTATTTCCACCCGGGCCAGGGGCACCTCCTCCTGGATGAAAATTTCAAGGGTATGGGGTGGTTTCCGTTTGATTTTGGCTGCTTTTATCCAGGGGTGGGCCATTAATTTTTTTTTAATCTTAAATGCATTGATGTTTAAAAGAGTGTCTCCGGGTTTCAGGCCTGCCTGGGTCAGCGTTTGGCTTTTTGTTAATTGGGTTAATCCATGGATGGAAATTTCGTTGATGGAAAAATAGGTGCTCTGGGTTACATAATCATGGATAAAAATAAAAAACAGGCCGGTGAGCATTATCAATACAATGGTGAATATAAATTTAAGCGCCAGATCAAGTGTTTCCATGAAGTCAAAACCCAGTAACATTGACGTGGTGGAAGGGGGGTATTTTTTTATTTTTTTATTCGCCTTCAATTTTCACCTCATTTTCCAGGCGGATGCCAAAACGGTTGTATACCTCTTTTTCAATGAGATGTTTTAGATCCATAATCTCCTGGGCTGTTGCCTGTCCTGCATTCAGAATGAAATTGGCATGTTTTGAGGAAACCATGGCATTGCCGATTTTGAATCCTTTTAATCCGGCCCGGTCAATGAGCTCCCCTGCGGATTTCCCCTGGAGGGGATTTTTAAAAAAGCAGCCAGCACCGGCACCCTTGGTGGGTTGATTCTTTTTTCTTTGTTCTATAAGGGTCTGCCATTGGGCCTTGATCTCTTTTTTATCCTGATGTGACATAATCAAGGTGGCACCCACAAGAACAGATCGCTGTCTTTGTGGGAATGACGGGTTGAAAGCCAGACTCCTGTGGGTGAATTGTAAAGCGGATCTGGGCAGGGTGATGATGCCTTTATGGCTGTCCAGGATGTCAATGGATTCCATCACATCGGACATGGTCCCCCCACTGGTTCCTGCGTTCATCATCACGGCCCCCCCCACGGTTCCGGGAATTCCGGCGGCAAAGCCAATGCCTCCGATACCCTGGATCATGGTTTCCCGATACAGGCTGGCAAGGATGGTGCCGGCAGAGGCCTGGACCCGGTATTTCCCTTGTTGTAATGGGGTTATGATTGTGGGGTATTTCAGGTGGGTCATGGAGATGACAATGCCGCGGATGCCCTTGTCCTTTACCAGCAGGTTGGTGCCACTGCCCATGATGGTCAGGGGTAGTTCATGGGCCTTTGCCATGCCCAGTATTTTTTTAAGGGTGTCAATGGACCCGGGCCTGGCAAACAGATCTGCCGGTCCCCCCACCTTAAAGGAGGTGTGCTTTTTCATGGATTCATTCTGTTTGATGCCCAGTTCTGCCAATGTATCCGCGGTCAGGGTCATGGACTCTCCATGGGTGGATGGTCCGGGGATGCTCCTGGGGGGGACAGATTTGAAATTTGTCCCCTCGCAGGGGGTGGATTCCCGGGACAGCCCGGTAAAAGGGGAGGGAATCATTTTTATTGCTCCCCCAAGTTTTGTACAAAGGTTTCCCCCAGACGATACACATCTCCTGCCCCCAGGGTGAGAACCAGATCATTGGGTGCCACGGTGTCTACGAGCATGGTCAGACACTTATCAACGCTTTCCACGTAATGGACCTTTTTATGGCCGTGGGACTTAATGCCTTGGCACAGGGTCTGGGAGCTGACCCCTTTTATGGGTGTTTCACTGGCCGCATAAATGGGCAGGACGATTAAGATATCGGACTGGTAAAAGGCTCTGGTGAATGCATCAAGCAGGGCATGGGTCCTGGAATAGCGGTGGGGTTGAAAAATTACCACCACCCGTCTGCCCGGTCGGCTTTCCCGGATAGCTTTTAGGGTGGCTTTGATCTCCGTGGGATGGTGGCCATAATCGTCCATCACCAGAATACCCTTTGTATCTCCCTTGATTTCCAGACGTCGCTTGACCCCGTCAATGTCTTCCAATGCGGCTTTTATGGTGGAAAATGAGATGTTCAGCTCCAGGGCAATGGCAATGGCGGCCAGGGCATTGGAAATATTGTGTCTGCCGGAAAGATTCAGCCGGATGCGGCCAAGAAAGGTGCCCTGGTGCACCACCATAAAAAGGGATTTTATTCCGTCAAATTCAATGTCCTGGGCTCTGAGGTCGGCTTGGGCTGTCAGCCCGAAGGTGGTGTATCTCACCCTGATGTCCGGCAGCATGTCCTGGATGTGCTCGTTGTCCAGGCAGACAACGGCCAGCCCGTAAAAGGGCACTGAATTGATGAACTGTTTAAATTTTGATTTGATATCTTCAATGCCGGTGTAATAATCCAGATGTTCAAGGTCAATGTTGGTGACAGCCGCAATGGCCGGGGTGTATTTAAGGAATGACCCGTCACTCTCATCTGCCTCGGCAACAATATAGTCGCCTTTACCTTGCAGGGCATTGGTATTGAGATGTTTTAACAGTCCCCCAATGACCACCGTGGGATCGAGACCTGCCCGGTCCAGAATATGGGCTACCATGGAGGTGGTGGAGGTCTTGCCGTGGGCCCCGGAGATGGCAATGGCATATTTGATGCGCATGAGTTCTGCCAGCATTTCAGCCCGGGGAATAATGGGGATTCCCTGTTCCCGGGCTGCTGCTACTTCGGGGTTATCCAAAGAAATGGCCGTGGAGGTGACAATGACGCTGGCCCCCTGGATTTGATCCTGGTGGTGCCCGGTGTGGATGGTGGCCCCCAGCTCCTGTAAACGGCGGGTAATTCCAGAGGTACTCAGGTCGGAGCCGGACACCCGGTACCCAAGGCCCAGGAGAAGCTCTGCAATGCCACTCATGCCGATGCCGCCAATGCCCACAAAATGAATATGATAGTTTTTCTGGTACATGAATCTTACCTGTTCTTTGAAATAAGGTGGATAATTTCCCGGGCCACGGTGTCCCGGGCAAGGGGCATGCCAAAATTTTTTGCTTTTTGGGCCATTTTTTTCAGTTCTTCAGGATGTTTTCTCAGTTGTTCAATGCACTCCCCAAGCAATTTCCCGTTGAGTTCATGGTCCAGGATCATCATTGCAGCGCCCCGTTGTGCCAAGGCCATGGCATTGTAACGCTGGTGATCATCGGCGGCATGGGGGTAGGGCACCAGAATGGCAGGTTTGCCAAGGGCGGTGATTTCCGACAAGGTACCAGCCCCGGCTCTACAGATGATGAGATCCGCCATTTTCTGCAGTCCTGGCATATCATGGAAAAATGTCCGGGCCGTTGCGTTGAGATGCATCTTTTTGTACCGATGGGCCACCCACTCCTGGTCACCCCTGCCGGTTTGGTGAATAACTGTGTACGCAGATGGGTTGCCGAGCATTTCCATGGCCGCCACAACCGCTTTGTTAATACTGGTGGCACCCTGGCTTCCCCCGGTGATAAGAAGGATAAAACTGTTTTTGGCAAAAGAGGCTCCCTGCATTTCATGGGGCTGGGGGGCTTTAAGGGGGTGACCTGCCCTTCGGATGGGGTTGCCCGTGTGGATGGTATTAGCCCCGGGGGGGAATCCCTTTGTCTCTTTAAAAGAGATGAAAATTTTATGAACAATCAGTGACAATATGCGGTTGGTGATGCCGGGGATGGCATTTTGTTCCTGGATGGCTGTGATTTTTCCAAGAAGCCTGGCAGCCATGAGTACCGGGCCCGATGAATATCCCCCCACCCCCAATACCAGATCCGGTTTAAAGGAGGCAATGATCCGGGCCGCCTGGAAAATAGAAAAAGGAATCCGGGCCAGGGCAGAGAGTTTTTCCCATGGCCCTTTTCCTTTAATCCCCCTGGAGGAGATGGCCACATGGTTAAAGCCATAGGTGGCAAGGGTCTGTTTCTCAAAGGGGGTGTTGGTGCCCACAAAGAGAATTTCAACCGTGCTTAGGGGACAGATTTCAAATCTGTCCCCAAGGGCCTGGGCCGTGGCAATACCCGGAAAAAGATGGCCCCCGGTTTTACCACCGGCAATGATGATTTTAATAGGTCTGGACAATGGCTTTCCTTTTAAGTGGAGCGGGTGATATTGGGTCTTGTTTTTGTGGTGTCGGCTGTTTTGCCTGCTGCTTCCCGGTGCCGGTTCTGCCAATGTTCATAAGAATACCCATGGCGGTCATGCTCACCACAAGGGAGGTGCCACCATAGCTGATAAAGGGCAGGGTCAGGCCCTTGGTGGGGAGCACACCCAATGTGACTCCGGTGTTGATCACCACCTGGAGTCCCAGGTGAATGGTAATCCCCACAGCCAGAAAACTGCCAAAAAGGGTGTCTGCCGATCGGGCAATGGCGGCCCCCCGTCTTAAAATCAAGGTGTAGAGTACAAGGGTGGTCAACACCCCCACAAGGCCCAATTCTTCTCCGATGACGGAAAAAATAAAGTCGGTGTGGGGCTTGGGCAGGTAGTGGGTTGTCTGGAAGCCCAAGCCCAAGCCCTTGCCAAAAATCCCCCCGGACCCAAAGGCCTTGAGGGAATGGGTCAATTGGTAACCGGCGTTGAGGGGGTCCTGCCATGGATCCATAAAGAACCGTACCCGGTCCCATCGATAGGGCTCATTGTACACAAGAAAATAGAAAAGAGGGACCCCAAGGGGGACAATGCTTAAAAGTTTCAGTATGGGCACACCGGCAATGAACATCATGGCCCATGTGATAAAACCGATGATAATTATGGACCCCAAATCTTTTTGAAATATCAGAAGGACCGTTAACACACCCAGGACCAGGGCATGGGGGGAAAAACCGATAAAAAATGAGCGGATCTGTTCCTGCTTTTCGGAAAGGGAATAGGCAAGATAGATCACCAGACTTAGCTTGACCAGCTCCGAAGGCTGAAAGGTGATTCCCTTTATGGTGATCCAGCGACAGGCCCCACCGGCATCGGCACCCAGAGGCGTCAACACTCCCACCATGAGCACCAGGGCCAGCAACAGGAGGGGATAGGTAAGTTTTCGTAAGTATTGATGGGGAAACCAGGCCCCCAGGTACATGGCCATAAGCCCCAGGGCAAAAAATATGGCCTGACGTCGGGCATAGTACACCGATGTGCCGTGTTTCACCACACTGATGTCGGCGCTGGCACTGTAAACCATGGCAATACCAAGACCTGTGATGATTATAAGGGGGATCAAAATGGCAGGTTCCCGGGAAAACGGTGCAGTGATGTGGTCTTTTTTTGTCATGGCATTGTCAGTTGTTTGATTTGATGTTTAAAATCATCTCCCCGGTGTCCATAGCTTGAATACATATCAAAACTTGCACAGGCAGGAGAGAGCATCACGGTGTCCCCTTGCTGGGCCAGGGTACGGGCCAGGGCCACGGCGGATGCCATGGTGGTGACCATAGTGATACCACATGACCCCTCCAGGGCTTTTTTAATGTTGGTTGAGGCCTCTCCCGTTAGAATCAGATGTTTCACCCGGGATGTGATGGGGGCTTGCAAGGGAGAAAAATCGGTGTTTTTTTCTTTGCCCCCCATGATGAGGATGAGGTTTTTAAAGCAGGATACTGCTTTGATCACGGCATCTGGGTTGGTGGCCTTGGAGTCGTTGTAATAGGGTATTCCGTCCACATTTCCTGAAAACTCCATGCGGTGTGCCAACCCTGGAAATTGATACACTGTCCGTTCAATATCCGCCATGGAGGTTCCCATGCAAAAAGCCGCCAAAGCGCATGCGGCAATGTTTTCCAGGTTGTGTGCTCCCTTGAGTCGAATGTTTGAAATGGTAAGTTCCCCGGTAATTTTTTTTCCCTGTCTGTAAAAGCAGATGGTCTCTTCCTGGATGTGGGCACCGTTGTCCGGGGGCATTTCATGGGCCAGGCGGATAAAAAAGCGCTTTGCCTTAAGGGCTTCAATCTCTTTTTTAAAAGAGGATAGGCTGCTTCCCAGGATGGCCACGTCGTTTTTGTCCTGGTGGGCAAAAATACTCCATTTGGAAGCGGCATAGGCTGCCGGGCTATTGTAGCGATCCATGTGATCTGGAGTGATGTTCAAAAGAATGGCCACATGGGGGGTAAATGCCTTGGCTGTGTCCAGCTGAAAACTGCTCACCTCGGCCACCACCACCTTTGCCTGTTGTTCTCCTTCAAAATAGTGGGCCAGGGGGACCCCGATATTGCCACCGGTGAACACAGGGGCATGGCTGCATTTAAGTAAAAGATCAATCAGGGTGGTCACCGTGGTTTTGCCATTGGTGCCTGTCACGGCCACCACGGGTACTTTAATGTGCTCTGCTGCCACATCCAGTTCGCCCCTTATGGGAATTCCTTTCTGGGTCGCCCTTTTAAGATGGGGCATGTCAAGGGGGATTCCCGGGCTTGCAATGATCATCTGTGCCCGGTCAAAGGTGACGTCATTGTGATATCCAATTTCCGTGATGATGCCAAGCTTTTCAAGTTCCCGACCCTTTTCCATGAGGCTGGCATCGCTGTCCGTGACCACAATATTGTTTCCCATTTTTTTCAAAAAACGGGCCATGGCAAGGCCTGATCTTCCCAGACCGACGATCAGGATATATGGAGAAATAATGTGTGTCATGGACAGTTCCTATCGTATTTTTTAAATATTCGGGTTGGTAATGTAAATGTTTGGCCAGTGCCTCATATTCGCATATTTGGGACTGCCTAGCATACTAATGCTTAATGCTATGTGAGCAGGCCAACCTTAGGTGAAGATGGGGTGCTGACCGAATATTTACCGTATTTTAAGACTGCTAAGGGAAACAAGGGCCAGGGTGATGGAAATGATCCAGAATCGGACAATGACCTTGGATTCCGGCCATCCCTTTAATTCAAAATGGTGGTGCAGGGGGGCCATGCGGAACACCCGTTTGCCTTTGCTCATCTTGAAATAACCCACCTGTATGATCACTGACAGGGCCTCAATGACAAACAAGCCCCCCACCAGTAAGAGAAGAATTTCCTGTTTGGTCATCACGGCAAGGGTCCCAAGAATGGCCCCCAATGGAATGGATCCCGAATCCCCCATGAAAACCTGGGCCGGATGGGCATTGAACCACAAAAAACCAAGACCTGCCCCGGCAAGAATACCGCACACAATGGAAAGCTCTCCACAGGAGGCAATGGATTGTACCTGGAGGTATTGGGCAATTTTTACATGTCCTGCCACATAGGCAAAGAACATGTAGGCCACCGCTGCAATGATGATGGGGCCAATGGCCAGACCATCCAGACCATCGGTGAGATTCACCGCATTGGAGGTGCCCACAATGATCAAGGTGGCAAAGGGAATATACCAGATGCCAAGATCCGGAGACAGCCCTTTGAAAAAGGGAATGGTCAATTCGCTGGTAAAGTCCGGGCAGTGGTAAATCAGCCAGGAGATCCCCAGGCCTGCCAGCACCTGTAAGATAAATTTCCCCCGGGCCGTGAATCCCATGTTTCGTTTTTTCACCTGCATGAGATAGTCATCAATGAACCCAATTAAGCCAAACAGCACAAGGCTCAGTATGGATATGGAAATGTAGTGGTTGGACAATCTGGCCCACAACAGGGTGGATATCCCAATGGAAAAGAGGATGAGCAGTCCTCCCATGGTGGGGGTGCCTTCCTTTTCCAGATGGGTTTGGGGACCATCCTTTTGAATGATTTGTCCAATTTGAAGCCGGGATAATCGTTTGATGGCCCAGGGACCCAGCAGAAAACAAAGGGTGAAGGCAGTGAGCCCTCCATAAATGGTCCTGAAGGTGATGTACCTGAATATATTAAAAAAAGAAATATCCGTATGAAGTGGATATAAAAGGTCGTAGAGCATGATTAATCTCTTTCTCCAAGGTGATGTTGTAATGCCGTAACAATATGTTCCATGTGCATTCCCCGGGACCCTTTCACAAGGATCCACATCCTGGGTGTTATTTTTTTTTCGATTTTCTTGATCAGTTCCGGGTGGGTTCCAATGAAGATTTTATCTTCATGAAATCCCTTGGCCAGGGCACCTTCCATGACATGGGACGCCATGTCGCCGTGGATAAATAGATGGGAGATCCCGGACATGGCGGCTTTTTTACCCACCTCTTGGTGAAGAGCCGGGGCATTTTCTCCCAATTCCAGCATATCCCCCAGCACAGCAATGGTGGAGGTGTGGTAGGACTGTTGTTTTAACATATCAAGTGCGGCTGCCATGGAACCGGGGTTGGCATTGTAGGTATCGTTGATTAGTTTAATATCCCGGCCTGGCTTCAGGATTTCCATGCGGCCTTTTACCGGCCTGAAATCACCAAGTCCCTGGCAAATGTCAGACAGGCTAAAACCTGCCTCCAGCGCTGCGGCGGCCGCTGCCAGGGCATTTTCCACCATGGCCGGTGCCGGGGTGGCAAGGGTGATTTCTATGGTATCTGAACTTTTTCCCCCGGAGGAGACCAGGGTGAACTTGAGTCTGTCCCCCTCCAGGGAGATCCTGTCAGCCCTGACCTGTGTCTCTTTTGTGGTGCTGAAAAAACAGCAGTTGATGTCAAGGGTTCTAACGACATCTTCCATGATGTAGCATCGTTTATCGTCTTTATTAAGAATGGCCAGCCCCCTGTCTTTGATGCAGGGCAGCAGCTCTGACTTTGCCCGGGCCACGGCCTCCACAGACCCCAGACCCTCCAGGTGGGCCCGGAAGGTATTGGTGATAATACCCATGTCCGGCCGGGCTATTTTTCCCAGTCGGATGAGTTCTCCGGCATGGTTCATGCCCATCTCCACAACGGCCCACTGGTGCTCATGGGACAGCCTGAGCAGAGTCAGAGGCAGGCCGATTTCATTGTTAAAATTTTCTTGGGTGGAGAGCACCTTGTATTTTTGTTTGAAAATGGCTGTAATCATCTCCCGGGTGGAGGTCTTTCCACAGGACCCGGTGATGCCGATCACCTTTACATTAGCCCGGTTCCGCTGGAAGGCCGCAAGTTTTCCCAGGGCGGCAAGGGTATTGTCCACACAAAAAAGGGTGGCATGCTGGCTGTTAAAGGCAGCCTTTTCAGCCGAAGAAAGCCCCTGGAAAAAAGATTTCTCCACCACAAATCCCTTGACCCCCTTGTCCATGAGGGGCATGACAAAACGGTGGCCGTCAAAGGTTTCCCCCTTTAACGCCAAAAATAGATCTTCTGTGGCCATGGTTCTTGAATCCGTGGAAATGCCGGGAAACACACAGGTATCCACCTGGGGTATGTCTGCTGTTTCAAGGGCTTCAATTATCTGGTTTGTGTGCCAGGGGAGGGGGGGGCAGGAGATCATGGTTTTTCTCCTTTATCCCAGTTGGCCTGTTCAATGGCCTGTCTTAGCACCTGACGATCATCAAAATCAATGGTTCCTCTGGCCGTTACCTGGTAGGTTTCATGCCCCTTTCCTGCGGCAACGACAATGTCCCCGGGGCAGGACAGAGCAATGGCGGCCAAAAGGGCCTTTTTCCGGTCTGGCTCCACCAGAATGGGGCTGGGGGGCTGGTTTAAGTCCATCTGGGAAAGCCATGTTACTCCCTGGTTGGATTCCGGGGCCGATGTCATTCCGGCCAGGATATCCTGGATGATGGCTTCGGGGAGTTCTGTGCGGGGATTGTCCGAGGTGACCATGGCAATGTCAGAATATGTGGCTGCAATTTGTCCCATGAGGGGACGTTTGGATTTGTCCCTGTCACCTCCGCATCCAAACACGGTGATGACCCGGGCAGGTGCCCGCAGTTTTAAGGTTTTTAATATGGACTCCAGGGCATCCGGGGTGTGGGCATAATCCACAAAGATGAATCGATTCCCATGGTTGAGAACCCGTTCCAGACGGCCCGGAACCCCTTTGCACGCTTCAATGCCCTGGCAGATCATGTCAGGGGTAATGCCCAGGGCATGGGCAGCACCGGCGGCGGACAGGATATTTTCCAGGTTAAATGTCCCGGTGAGGCTGGATGTAAACGTCCTTTTTGTGCCGCCAATGTCCAGGGTTCCCTTGATACCTGAGATATTTTCAGTGACGTCCAGGGCACGAACCCCTGCTGTGTCATGGATACCGGTGGTGATGGGGGAAACAGACAGGGTTGTGGCAAGTTTGGCCCCCCTTGCATCATCAATGTTGATGACAGCCTTGCCGTTTTTATCCCCCCGGGCCAACTGCCGGGTGTAGAGCTTTTTTTTGCATGCCCAGTATGCGGACATTGTTTTATGATAATCCAGATGGTCCTGGGTGAGATTGGTGAAAATAGCTGTGTCAAAAAAGCAATCCCGGACCCGGTAAAGGTCCAGCCCATGGGAGGAGACCTCCATGACCACATGGGTGACCCCTGCCTTACCCATGGTGGCAAGCATTTTTTGAAGATCCATGGATTCCGGGGTGGTCACCGGGGTGTCTGCCACCTTGTCCTGGTATCTCCAGTTGATGGTGCCAATGACACCGGTTTCAAATCCCGCAGTCTTTAAAATATGTTCCACAATCCATGCCGTGGTGGTTTTGCCATTGGTGCCGGAAATACCCACCAGAATCAGTTTCTTGGAGGGATCACCATAAAAACGTGCACTAATGGCTGACATGGCCCTTCGGGTGTTTTTCACAGCAATGGTGCGTACCGTCGTTTTTATGTGGTGGTCCACCACAACGGCCACTGCACCGTTTTCAATGGCCTGATTAATGTAGTCATGGCCGTCGGCCCTAAGTCCCTTGATGGCAATGAAAAGCCCACCGGGGGTTACATCCTGGGCCCGGTAGTGGATGGATAAAATTTCAGGGTCAATGCCTGGCTCCAGGTGGGATTCAAGGCTTCTCTCCCATAGAGGGGTACAGGTTTTTGTCAGATAAGAAAGTCTCACAGCTTATACTCCGCTGGCCCTGTGGGCAATGGGTTGTCCCTGGCTCATGTCAGGGGGAATGTTCAGGTAATTAAAGGTTTTTAGTAAAATGGTTTTAAAGGCCGGGGCTGCCACGATTCCGCCATAGTGGCTTTTCTGGGGCTCATCCACAATGACAAGGGCCGTAAGTTTTGGATTTTTTTGGGGGGCAAATCCCACAAAAAGGGCCGTATATGCGGTGTCTGAATATCCCTTTGCATGGGGTTTTGCCTTCTGGGCCGTGCCGGTTTTACCGCACACCCCATAGCCGGGAAGATGGGCCCGGGTTCCTGTCCCCCCCTTTTTTACCACGGAAGCCATCATCTGGGTGACGGCCAATGCCGTCTTTTTTGAAACGGCCCGTCCCACCACTTTGGGGGGATAATAGTTTTTGCCAGACCCATCCCCGGCAATGATGGCACTGATAAGTCTTGGGCGCATTAGAATCCCCTTGTTGGCAATGCTGGACACGGCACAGGCAAGCTGGATGGCAGACACGGCAATGGCTTGACCAAAGGCAATGGCTGCTGTGTCCATGGTGGACCATTGGGCCGGGGGCATGAGGGCACCCTGGGTTTCAATGGGACAGGGAATATCTGTTTTACTGCCGAACCCGAACCGGGTGAGGGTGGAGTGGAGTTTATTTTTGCCCATGAGCCGGGCCACCTTTGCCACGCCAATATTACTGGAAAGCTTAATAACCTGGGCCAGGGTGAGCCAGCCATAGGGATGGGTGTCCCGGATGATTTTATTTCCCAGGGCATAGGAACCATTTCCACAAAAGAAAAGGGAGTCCGGGGAGCTGATTCCCTGATCCAGTGCCCCGGCTGCCAGAAAAATTTTCAATGTGGAGCCTGGTTCAAAGGCATCTGTCACCGCACGATTCCGCCAGTTGTTTTGATCAAATTCACCAAAGGCATTGGGATTGAACAAGGGGAAATGAGCCATGGCAAGAATTTCTCCTGTGTCGGGTCTCATGACAATGGCCATACCCGAACGGGCGGAAAACTGGGTAATGGATGCCTGCAGCGCGTTTTCCGCAATATATTGAATATTCCGATCAATGGTCAGCACCAGGTTATCGCGACCGCCGCTGAACCCCAGTGAGTCGGAGCGGGCACTGAGCTTGTGCAGCCCACGTTCGGTCAGGTGGGCTTGTGGGTCCACAGCCACGTTAATCAGCAGCAGGGTTTTCAGCGGGCGCACGCCTCGGGACAGCGCTTCTCTGGGCGCCGGAGCCATGGGCATGGGCAGAAAGCCAGACAACACCTCCACAATGTCTTTCAGCTCGGCCACTGAGGCAACACTCTTGCCCGCACGCACGTTGAGACGGGTAGAGCTGTGCAGCAGGCCATTGCAATAACACCACACCAGCAGTTCCGCCAGATTGCCTGCACGGCGTATCACCGGTTGCCAGAAGGCATCGGAGGGATCTTCAAGATCCCGGTACAGCAACCAACCGTCGCCTTCCCCGCCCTGCTCGGACTGGTGATGAAACGACAGGTTTTCCTCGGCCAGCGACGGCACCAGGCCCGGGTTAATCAGTTCGATCTTGCCTGCCTTGCGCTGAAAGGCGGCGTAGAGTTTGCGACCCAGCAGGTTGATGTCATTGGCGCTGATGGCCGCCCGGGTCTGCTGCTCCCGGGCCATGCGAGACAACAGGCGGTAACTGTGGGTAAGCTCCGCCACTATGTTCCGCCTGAGACCGGTCACCTCTTCAGCCCGCCAGCGCTGGCGATTATCCAGGGCACTGAGGCGGTCTTCGCCCCATTCCCACTGCTGCACCAGCTGTAGTAGCAGATCGATTCGCCATTGGTCACCCGCCATGCCAGCCCGCGTGAGGGGCAATCCCGCCTTCAGGTACAGGCTCCG
>CAKZLA010000576.1 GCA_937124525.1 uncultured Desulfobacterium sp. | reverse complement strand
CCTCTGTTTCTATTTTATCCGGTTCCCTGGACTTGTCAGCATCCATTAAATCCTGTTTTTGTCCAGGGGGGATCTGTTTTTTCCCCACATCCTGGTCTTCCAGTTCACCCTGTGCCGCCTGTTTAAGCAGAGTGATGATTCCTTTGGGAGCTTCTTTTTCTTCCCCCTGGGAAAGAGATTCCATCATTTTGGATAGAGTATCCATCCCCTCAAACAAAACAGTGGAAATAGCACTGGAATAGGCGATCTTTTCCTTTCTCAAACCATCCAGAACATCCTCCAGCACATGGGCCATGTCACTGATATGAATTAATTTCATCATTCTGGATGACCCCTTTATGGTGTGGGCCGCCCGGAACACCGAATCCACCAGGGAGGAATCCGATGGCGTCTCAACCAGGGAAACCAGGCCCTGGTTCATTGCAAGCAGATGGTCATTGGCATCTTCTATAAAACGGGGAATAAACTTGGATCTGTCAAACGCCATGGTGGATTCCAGTTATTAAGTGGTTAACAATGCATGCTGTCGGCACAGGTGAAGAATCTGTTCTCTGGAAAAGGAAAAGGGAAAATAATCAAGGCCATGGTGGGCATTGCTGTCCTTTTCCAAAAGCCTGACCACCACGGTTGCCTGGCGGGAGGCATCTTTTTTTCTCCCCAGGGTCTGAAAGGCCTGGAACATTAAAAAATGAGCCAGCCAGTTATCAGGCTGAATATAGGTGTTTTCACGGAATCTATTCAGGCTTTCCATGGGTTGATTCTCCATGCTGGCAACCATACCCAAAAGCAGGTACGCCGGGGAGCAGATCACATTCTTTTTGATGATATGGTGGCACAGAACTTTGGACCCTTCAATGTCGCCCTGTTGTATGAACATCCCTGCCCGTAAAATGAAAACCTTTTCCATGATCTCAGCCTTGGTTTCCAAAATCGGTTCAAGCAGAGCCTGGGCAGCATCAAATTTTTTTTGCCGTGCTAAATCCAGGGCTTTTTCGTAGACAGTCTGGGGGCTTTCCAAGGATATCCCGACCACTTTTTGGGGGGGTAGGCGATGAGGTTGCTTATGCGTGTCCCTCACTGTTTCATGTACGCGACGTCCGGGGAAAGGCTCATTGTACCGGGCTTTGGGTGATAAAGCCCCTCCGGGAGGGTGTCCATTGGGATCATAAATATGAAATCTGCTTTTTATCCCCCCCTTTTTCCTGGATGGCAGGGGCGAAATAGCCCTCGCTTCACCGGGTATCCCGGTGGTCATCCCAAACATCCCATGGGGATCAGATTTATCTGATTTTTTCTGATAAACAAAGCGGCCATCCATCTCCACCAGACAAAGCGCTCCAGTATCATGGGAAAGGGTTTCAGCAGCCCCCACCACAAGGTATCCCCCGGGTGTCAAGACCCGTTCCAGATGCGAAAGCACCTTCATCCGGGTGGCCTTATCAAAATAGATGGACACATTGCGATAAAAAATAACATCCACGGTGTGGACCACTTCAGGCAGCGGCCCCTCCACCAGGTTCACAGGATAATAATCTATTTTTTTAAGGATATCAGGCTTTATGGCATATTGCCCCTTGGAGATGGCCTTAAAATACTGTGACCGCAATAACGGGGTCAATTGTCGAAGTTTCCATTTCCCATAAACACCGGTGCGGGCCAGGGAAAGGGCGATGTTATCAATGTCCACACCTAAAATTCGAATCTTGGACAAAAATGCTGGACCATGGGCCTGTTCCACTGCCATGGCGATGGAACAGGGCTCTTCCCCTGTGGAACAGCCAGCGCTGAGAATGGAAAGCCCCTCTGTCTTATTTTTACCTGCCAGCTCCGGAATCAGGCGATGGCATAAAAGATCCAGATACGCCGGTTCCCGGAAAAAATAACTCTCATTGATGGTTAGCTGATCCACAAGGGCATCAAAAAGGGCTTGGGTGGCACGGATATCGTTGTAATAGCGCGTCATGTCATCCACGCCCAGAGAGGCCATGTGCTGGGAAATTTTATCCTTTAAAACCATGGTCCGATGGGCATCAAAGGTGAGACCGGTTCGCTGGTAAATCATGTTTTCAATGGCAAAAAAGGGCATTATTATTCCCGAATCAACCCGTTGAGGTATCTGGCAATGTCATTTAAGGACATCTCCTCATCAATGCAACCACTTTCCAGAGCTGCTTTTGGCATTCCATACACCACACAGGAGGCTTCATCCTGTCCCATGGTTCTCCCCCCTGCCCGTTTGACAGCTTGGACACCCCTTGTGCCGTCATTGCCCATGCCTGTCAACACGATGGCCACACAGGAAGCGCCATAGGTTTTGGCAACGGATTCAAACAATTTATCACAGGAGGGAGTATAAATATCCCCCAGCCCAAAGGGAGAAATCTCAATCATACCGCTGGATGTAATTTCCATGTTTCCATTGGCAGGGGAAAGGTAGATGGTTCCTGGTTTAACCATCTCCCCGGACCCTCCTATTTTCACTTGGGCATGGGAGATCTCCCGGTTCAACCATTTCATCAGGCCATCATCAAACCCTTCGGCAATGTGCTGGGATATCACCACCGGCATATCCAGGGGATGGGTAAGCCCGGTAAAAAGCCCGATCAAGGCACTGGGGCCCCCTGTGGAGCTGGCAATGGCAATGATGTCTGGAAAGGTTTCCACCGATGGAAAATCGGTTTTCTTAAGCTTGGCTTCCTTTACAGCCATACCGCTTCGAATATGACGGACCACCTTTACCTTGGAGAGCAGTTTTATTCTCCTGGCAAAATAATCACTGTCAAAGCTGTCCATACTGGGTTTGGGCAGCAGTTCCAGTGCCCCCCGGGAGATGGCGTCATATGCGGTCCCGGCATCGTCAAGGGAGGTGAACACCAGAATGGGCAGTGCATCCTCTCCCCCCATGATTTGCTCAATGGCCTCAAGACCGTTCATTTCAGGCATTTCAATATCCATGGTGACAAGATCAGGCTTAAGCGCAGAAATTTTTTCCAGGGCATCCACCCCGTTAACTGCCTCTCCCACCACATCAATGTCTGGATCTGCTTCTAAAAGATCCTTAAGGACCTCCCGGACAAAGGTGCTGTCGTCCACTATTACTACCCGTACAGGTGCCATGATAATTTTTGTTCCTTTCAATGGATCACAATTAAAGCCAACTCCTCAAAGTTTAAACCCTTTGACAAGGGATTGCAACTGAGCTGCCAATTGATTTAATATCTCACCGTTTTCACCAATCTGGGTGATAGCCCGGGTGGTCTGTCTGCCACTGTCATCAATCTCTTTAAGGGCCTGTACCACCTGATCACTGGCTGTTTTCTGCTGCTGGGTGGAAAGGGTAATCTGCTGGGCCGCATCCCGGGTATTTTGGGATTTTCCCACAATATTGACAAGGGTATCCATGGTGTGGGAGGTAAAACTTAAGCCCTCATTGATGCAACTGGTGTTTTTTTCCGAGGCCAGCATCATATGATCCACGGCATCTTGAATTTCGGTGATCCGTTTTTCCGTCTCTCTTGTGGATGCTTCCACATTTTCGGCCAACCGCCTGATCTCCACGGCCACAACCCCAAACCGTTTCCCTGCCTCACCGGCGCTGGATGCTTCCAGGGCCGCATTAAAGGCAATGAGCTTTGTCTGGTCGGCAATGTTATTTATAATTCCCATGATCTTTGAAATTTCACGGGTCTTATTACCCAACTCATGGACACCCTTCACGGTCTGGGTGTTATCGGCGTAAATTTCATCCATTTTATCGGTGACCAGAGAAACGGATTTTTCCCCTTCATTGGCATGCTCAAGGGCCTCTTCTGCAATGGTAAGAACCCGGTTTGCGTGCTCTGCTATCTGCCGGGAGGAGGCCGAGAATTCAGCCATGGTGGAGGTGATTTCCGTCACCGATGCCGACTGTTCAGAGGCACTTGCCACCTGATTTTGAAGCGCTGTATTTATCTCCTGGCTGTTGTGCGTGAGACGGGTCACCACCTCAATGATTTTACCCACCATCCCCTTAACCGCCTGGATCATGAAATTCATAGTTTCCGACAGATGACCCATTTCATCCGTTGTGGTCACCTCAATCTCATCCCTTAAATCCCCTGTGGAGAGTTTTTTGGAAATATTCATGACCCTGGCCACAGGTTGTAATACGGTTCGGGACAAAAGCAGTATACTGATTCCCGCCATGACAATCAAAATAAAAAAGAGCATCACCACCTGGAAGACAATGATATTACGAACCAGGCCATATTCATGGGAGATATCTGTTTCCAGCATCATCACGCCGATCTGGTTTGATTTGTAGTCTTTTATGGGAAATGCAGCCATGGCTTTCTTCCCATCCAGATGGGCAATGAAAGCGGCCCGGCCTTGGTCCAGGAGAGACAGAGGCGCCCCTTTGGGGGAGCTGTCTGTCTTTTGCCCCAGAACCTGGACATACCCATCGCCCACAATGGGATATTTTTCCACATCCTGGAGGCGATGGGTAATGGAGAGAAACGCCTTGTTCATGTAAAGCCGAACCAGATAGTGACCATCGGAAAACAATGTTTTTACCAGGGGGGCAAAATCAAACAGAACCTCCACCGATCCAAGGGCTTTTCCCTTTGCATCCACAATGGGAGAAAGCCCTCTGATTACAAATCCTCCCCGGCCCAGCTCAATCCCCTTCACCGGTTTACCCGTGGCGTTGACGTCCAGAACCGTATTCCTGAAATCAGAAATATCGTCGGATCGGTCTTCCCACTTTCCATTGAGCTTAATCTGCTGCTTTCGCCACATGCGAACCAGGCTGCGCCCATTGGGCAGGTGAAAATGAAGTTTCATTTTATCACTGCCGGTGAGGGCTTCGTATCCGTCCATGGAACTTTTCAACTCCTGTCTCAACAGTTGCCGTGCCGCCTGGACCTGGGAGTCCAGGGGATCATTAATATCCCCTGAATGGGCCAGCTCAAAGGCCTGTATCACCTCGGGCAACCGGGAAAAAAGTGATGATTTTTCCAATGTCTGCTGGGCTGTGAACTCCACGCTTCTTAAAAGGACCTCCATGGAATTTTCCATGGGCTGGGAAATCATCTTTATTTTGAGCTTGTTTAATTGATTCACGGTCACCAGCGAGCCCAAAGTGAACATGACAATCATTATAATAAACGGAAGGATGGTATTTTTCTGTCTTAAATTCATAGTTTCACCTAAACTCAAATTGTGAAGGGAGGCAGGCCTTCATGGGTTACACCGTCATCAGTTTTCAGTAAATATTTACATTACCAACCCGAATATTTACAATTTTCAATTCAATTTATTATGTAATGTAAGGGAGTGTAGTGTAAGGAGGAATCTACTTCAAGAAAAATTTATAGTCAATAATCCAGTTCCTAAAATTATGGGAACATCGTAAGTGTGTCCACCAGCAACACCATGCGATTCTTAAGGGGATATATCCCCCATAAGGGGGTGTTGGCGAAGAATTGATCCACCAAAACAGGAAACGGTTTTATAGTGTCAATGGGAATCGCAACAGGCATGTCCCGGGGATTATCAATGATCAGATGGAACTGTTTTTTTCCAGTCGTAATACGTAGAGCCTTTGGGCAGTCATAAACCACAGGGGTTTGGGGAAAATCAATTTTTTCATGGAACCACACAATGCCTGATTTTTGATTTGTCAGTGATTCCACAGACACCATGGCCGTGACCGGTTCCACATCCATGGCAAAATCAATGCCCATGATATTAAAGAAAAGCAGGGTCACCTCATTTTCCACAATTGATTTCCTTTATTGTAAATAGTTGGGTTGGTAATGTAAATGTTTGGGCAGTGCCCCATATTCGCTTATTTGGGACTGTGTAGCATCTAATGATAGCAGGACAAACCTAAGTGAAGATGGGGGTGCTGGTCGAATATTTACCCTTTATTGTAATAGCTCTGTGAATATCTTTTTTACACTTAACAGGACCACGTAGTGCTCTTTATACAGTTCCCCTCCGCCCAGGGCATATTTTCTGGTGGCAGCGGGCAATGTGGAGATCACTGATTTTATCCCATGGGGTTCAACAGAAAGCACATCTTCAACGCTCTCCACCTGGATACCGGACAAAATCCCTTCTGACTGTGCCAGGATAAACCGGGTCCTGTTAGACGTGGGAGCATCCTCAATTTCAAGCAGCGTGTGCAAATCCACCACAGATTCAATGATTCCACGCACATTAATTATTCCCCGTATTGTCCGGGGGCACCCCGGTACCTCGGTGATGGGAGTGTATGGCAAAATTTCCCTGATCCCAGCCCCTTTAAATGCAAAATAGCGCTGGGCCATGGAGAATACGACAATCTCTATTTTTTCATCCGGGCTGTCCGGCTCCTTATTTTCCACGGCTTTATCCTTCACCGCATCCAAAATTAATTGACGCTTTGATTGATCTGCTCCGATTTCACTCATTGCTTCATCCGCCTTACATTGCCTTTGCTATAACATTGTTTCCTGGGGTTTGATTTTGGACACTCCAGGTATCAGGGTCTTAGTGCTGATCACACCATTGAACTGTCTGACTTTATCATGGACAAAATTAGAAATAACCTCTGCATCTGAACTGAGCAAATCCCTTGTTAACACGGTTTTTACCAATAAATCCACATCCCCATGCACCGCATGAACTTCCACCACCTCATCCAGTTTGTATAAATGCTCCATGATCCGGTTCTCTTGCTTTCCTTTAACATTCATTAGGACAAAAGCCGTGATTCCCTGTTTCATCTCTGGATATTCCAACTCTTTGAGTTTTGACATTTTTGACCTGAAATCCTCCATATTGTTGGGAATCATACGCGCCAGGCCGATGCCATAGGAGACATTTTTTTTCTTTTCCCAATACCCCGAAGAGATATAGGAATAAAGATCCGCCAGGGTGCGATTGGGAAATCGTTCCAGAAGTCCTCCCCGCTTGATGATGGTGCAAAAGGGGGTATAGATGGTTTTGTACCAGTCCCGGGCCGATTTGAAAAAACAGACATCCCCCCTTCCCCCTTGAAGATATTGATGGTGTTGTTGAATCTGTCCCAGGAGCTGAAGGTATTTTCCCGGTTCGGTGAGCTTGATCACCCGGGGCAGGCCCGTCTCCTCACAAAAGAGCACCATCTCCTTGTAAAGGAGATTTTCAAGGGTTTCAATGCTGGGGATAAACTCCAGAATGGTGGCCAGAATTTCATCGTGTTTCAACTGCTTTGCCGCCGCCACCCGGTGGTTGCCATCCATCACATAGTATTCATCCT
This sequence comes from uncultured Desulfobacterium sp., assembly GCA_937124525.1. The sequence goes on along the minus strand of CAKZLA010000576.1, from coordinate 7,194 downwards.
TGATCTGGTACAGCTTGATGGGGGGCAACACCTTACCGGTGCGCATGGCCTCCAGCACACTGGTAAAGCGTTCAGAGGTTTTATTGCCCCGGAATCGAAACTGATCATCAAAATCTTGATACCGACCCACACTTCCCGTGATCTGGGCCACGTTGACCGTCTGAACTCCCCGGTCTTTTGTGTCAAAAGCACCCTCCTTTTGCTGACGGCTTTTAAAGTAATCCGCATCCCGGAGCCTGTCATCCGGGTCCCTTTTACCTGTTAATTTACGAAACAACCGTGTGAGGATTGATGTGGATGATGTTGTAACCATAGGTATTGATCACCTTTGTTTTATTAACCCTGGTTATGCGTTCCTCCGGGGAATCAAAATCCCGATGGATATGGCCATGGATGAAATAGTCGGGACGATACTTATTAATAAAGGTCCCAAAACACCTGAATCCCCTGTGGCAGGGATCTTCGGCGTCATGGATATACCGTGGTGAGGCGTGGGTAATGACAATATCCACTCCCTGGCCCCACCAGAGGGGAAATTTCAGGCCACGGATATTTTTTTTCATCTCTTGTTCCGTGTATTGGTTGGCACCGCCATTGTACCACCTGGAGCCCCCCAGTCCCAGGATCTTCAGCCCCTGGTACTTCACAATACGACCATGGATATTTGTGCAGCCCTGGGGCGGTTTTTCATCATATCGAATATCGTGGTTGCCCCGGACATAAAAAAGGGGACCCCCAAAGGTGTGGCATAAAAAGGAGAGGTATTCCGGGGGCAGATCCCCACAGGCCATGACAAGATCAATGTCTGGAAATGCCTTTTTATCAAATTTTTTGTAAAGTTCGGGAACCACCACATCCGATACTGTCAGTATTTTCATATGGACCTTGCAATCTCCTCGGCTTCACTTATGCAAAACATCAAATTACGGGGTAGCTTGGCATCTCCGATGACATGAAATGTGGCAGTGGTCTTATCTTCCAATGCCTTGATTTCCCTCACAGAAACCTGTTTTTCAGAAATCACCACCATGTCACAGCCTTCCAGGGAAACGGTTTCCCCCCGGGTTTTAAAGGTGACCCCATCCCGGGTAAATCCTTTTATGGCCACTTTTTTATACAGGGTGATATTTTTTTCCTTAATGCTTTCCCGCAGATAATACCGATCATTGGCAGACATCTCTTCGGCAAAACGATTTTTGCGGTTCAATGCATGTACCTCACACCCCTGTTCCCCCAGGAAATCAGCGGTAATCAAGCCGGTCATGCCTCCCCCCAGCACGATTACTTTTTTTCCAGGGGCTTCTTCACCGGAAAGTATATCCACATTGGTCACAAGGCGCATGTCGGTCTGGAAAAGACCCTTGATCACGGGCATATCCGGCATGGAGCCCGTGGCCAGAATAACCCTGTCCGGTTGAAATTCATTTAGAACTTCTTCCTCCAACACGGTGTTATGCTGGATCTCAATACCAAGGCGGGTGAGCTCATGTCTGAAAAATTCAAGAATATCATTGATCTCCCCCCGCCCGGGTGACCGGGCAGCAAGTGCCATAAGTCCCCCGGTATCTGGTTTCTTTTCCACCACCCGAACCTGGTGTCCCTTTAGGGCAAAAAGCCGTGCCGCAGCCATGCCCGACGGTCCAGCCCCAACCACCAGGATTTTCTGTGGATCCAACGTCGACTGTTCTTCTCTCACCTGGCCTTCACGCCCCACATCAGGATTTACCACACAGGAACCGGGTTCTCCGGCAAGCACAGCATGAATGCAGCCCAGGCAACATCCCACACAGGGTCTGATGGCGGAAAAATTCCCCCCCAGGGCCTTGGCAGGCATGTGAGGATCGGCAAGGAGTGCCCGGCCCATGGCCACCATATCCGCATCACCCCTGGCCAAAATTTCATCGGCAAATTTTGGATCTTTGATCCTGCCCACGGTGATCACGGGCACGGACGCTACAGCTTTCACGGCCTTTGCCAGGTGTGTAAAACACCCATGGGGGGAATACATGGAAGGGATGGTCAATTCCGTGGATCCATATACTCCTGCAGACACATGGATGTAAGCGGCTCCTGCCTTTTCAATGAAAGGGACCAGACGTACGGTATCGTCCAGGGTCCAGCCGTTTTCCATGTAATCATTGCCATTAATACGGATACCCACGGGAAAGTCAGGTCCGGTTTTTTCCCGAATATCGGCCATGACTTCAAAGAAAAATCGGGTTCTGTTTTCAAAGCTGCCCCCATATTCATCGGTGCGCACATTGGCATTGGGGGACATGAACTGGTTAATGAGATAGCCGTGGGCGGCATGGATCTCCACAAAATCAAACCCCGCATCTTTGCACCGCCGGGTGGCATCTCCAAAACACCCCACTATCTCTTTTATTTCAGGGATTTCAAGGGCCCGCACCTCTCCTTTAACCACAGCAGGGGCTGGAATGGCAGAAGGGGCAACCTTTTGGGGGAGATAACATTGACGTCCACCGTGCATGAGCTGGACACCAAACCGGGTACCATAGCCCTTGACCTTTTCCACCATGTGTTTCAAGGCCGGAATACATCCGTCTTCATAGATCAAAGGTAGGTCCGGCTGTTCCTGTCCGCCGGGATGCACATTACCCCCACCCACCATCATCATCCCCACCCCTCCCCTGGCCCGCTCCAGAAAATATTCTGTCAATTGATCGGTAACATAGCAATTGTCATCCACGCCGAAATTAATACTCATGGATGGCATGAGAAGGCGGTTTTTCACCGTCATGGAACCGATTTCAATGGGAGAAAACAAATGGTTCAGATGGGGCATGGAAATATCCTCCTGCATAAAAAAATGGGGTTGGTTCTGAGACCGGACACTTCTAATTTTTTAAAATTTACTGAGCTGTAATCATCTGATAATATAATAAATATTTTCAAGTGAGTTTTAGCACTGACTCCAAGTGGCCGACGTTAGAACCAAGCCCAAAGAAATGATTAAACCCTGTTCGCTTCAGGATGAACAGAGCCAAAAAAAAGAATTACAGTCTGTTGAATTTTTCAAAATTCTGTGGGCTATATATAAATCTATTCGGGAAATTTGTAAAAGTATTTCTGGGGTTGATGATTGATCCCTCAATTATCCCATTTTTCCAGAAAAAAGAACCCTTCAAAGAAAATCCTAAGGTTGATTTATTATCTTGGATTGTGGCTTCTTTGAGAGGAGGGCTCGTTCCCATTTTCCCGGCATCATAGTATAATACATTGATTTTGTTAAATTGATACCAAATTGACTCAAAGTTTATATCCTTACAAATCAAAAAGTTAGAAGCCCAACCGGGAAAATGGGAATGCTCCCTTGGGAAGATGACGTTTATTAAGCACTTACGTCTGCCACCGTTCCAAAAATTAACCATTAATTACAACGCCTATACTATGATTTAAAACACTGAATATACAATCTATATATATTTTCAATGAGCATTATTCTTGTCTCGTTAAGGCCATTTTGTTATACTGTCTTCCTAATTGAAATAAAAATATTGGATAGCCTTTATCCCACATTTCGCTCATTTTTATAAGGTTATGTAATTACTACATAATATCACCTTGTTTTTTTAAAGGCCAACTTTTTGGTATTAATAAATAAGCGAATAGAGGGCTTTATATCACCTTAAAAATACTTTACACTTTTGGGGAAAATTTTCCCGAAAAATGAGGTTATTCCTCCAAAAAGTGTGAGCTGAAAAACGAAGGATGCCAAATATTGGAGGTGTTTGAATGAAAATAGCCTTAAAACCATATTTTTGGATAGTCAAGCCTAAGCAAATATTAATTAGCCCTGGCCCGTTAATGTTGTGGATTCAAGGAATAGGTTAATTTCGGGAAATCCTTTACTGCTGTTTAAGTTCTATATTAATAACTAAAATTTTAGCTATCTTTGGATGAAATTAGATATTATGGAAAATATGAATTATGCTTTTCTACTTGTGGATGATCACGACTTAACGATTAATTTGTTAACAAGTATTTTAATGAGAAATGGATATAAAAATGTTCGAGGGGCTAACAATGGAGTTAGCGCCCTGAAAATAATTGAAAGACACAAAATTGATTTTGCAATTATTGATTGGTATATGCCTGTTATGAATGGTATTGAGTTGGTAACAAAGATAAGAAATGATCCCAAGAATCACACAATACCTGTTTTAATGGTTACAGGAGAAATGTCTGAAGAAAAGGTTATTTATGCAATTGAAGAGGGTGTTGACGGATATGAACAAAAACCGTTTAATGAAAATCGTATAATGTCTGCAATAAAAGCTATTTTTAGAAATCGCTTGAATCCAGATGATATGCATTATGAAATACAAAAATTATCCCAGCTTAAACTTTTTGGGAAAAATGAACGGGCTATAGATTACGCCCACCAGCTTCTTGAAAAAAAACAACACCCATCTGTACTACTTATTTTGATTGAATGTTATTATAATCAAGGAGATTTTACTAAAGCGAGAAAATATATAGATGAGCTTCTGGAGATAAAAAACGACAGTAAAGCTCTTAATTTACTTGGAAAAATCTGTATGAAAGAGGATAATTTTGAAGAAGCACTACAATATTTACAACAATCCAGTGAACGAAATCCTTTAAACAGGCAAAGAAAAATTGAATTGGGGAATGTGTATGCAAAACTGGGATTGGCAGATGAAGTGACTGAAATATTTGAAGAAATCAAACAGTCTAATCCCAGTGATCTTGAACTGATGGAAATGGGAAAGGTTTATCTTGCTTCGGGAAAAATAAAGGAGGCAGGAACACTTTTACGCCAAACTCTTGATCCGATGCCGGAATCTGTCATGACATATAATAAATTTGCCATAGAACTAAGGAAAATCGGTGAATATGATGAAGCAATACAACAATACCAACGATGTTTGAGCATCGCTCCTCAACATCATGCAATTCTTTATAATCTGGGGCGAATCTATTTTGAAACTGGAAGATATACCGAAGCGAGCGTTGCACTTGAAGAATCAATTAAATCACGACCAACCCCCAACGCACAAAATCTTTTAAATTATATAGAGGATCAAAAAAAATAGTAACCTTTGAGGGGCTGCACCTTAATCAATAAAGCGTACCTTCCAGGGCAAAGCCGGAAATGCCAACATTTTAAGGGGTAGACCTGGAACTCAATGACACCATCAATGGCCGTGCATCCCTCCTATTTTCATTAATATTTGATAATATAACACAAGAGACCCCGTTTTCCCAGAAAGCAGCCCCATCATCGAAAATAAGGCCACACTCAAAACAACGCTTTAAAAACATCAAATTGAGTCTTTGAAATACCTGATACCCCGGCAGGCCGGTGGACTTCATCGTGGCAGTCGGATCCACCGGTGACCACAAGATTATATTTTTCAGCCCAGCTCTGCATCAGTGTCTGATGTTCTGGAGTATGACCGGGGTAACTGATTTCAATGCCATGGAGACCCATATTCAAAAACCTGGGAAACAACTTTTCCACCGTCTCCACCGGGGGAAGTACCTCACTGTAATGTCCTTTACCGGGAAAAGAGCCCGCTGCGGGGTGGGCCAGCACCGTTATCACAGGGAATGCCGATGTGAAAGCTCCCACAGTGGCAATGTCAACCCCCGATGGTAAATAAGCCGGGCTGTTGTTACCAATAATGTGGTTGATTTTATCCGGGTCTTTGATCCCATGCTTTTCAGCCAGGGCCAGGGCAAAATGCCGCCGGGACACAGAAGGTGCGTAGTCTGCAATTTCATCATAGATCATCTTCCTTGACAGCATGGGTTCTTTCCCCCCCGGGCCAAATATGCGATTTATCTCGGCCACCCTGGCCCGGATCAAGGCCTCCCCCCGGCCCTTTCCAAGGGTAGCTGTTAAGGTGCTGATAAAATCATGATCCTGTAGCAGAGCTGGTTTAAAATAACACAACAGGTGCAGGGTACCGGTGAAAAAAGTTTCTTTAAACCGTACGGACACCTCCACTCCGGGTATTACTTCCACACCCAGGCGTGTCCCCTCCTTGAGAGCAGACTTTAAGCCCCCCACTGTGTCATGATCTGTTACCCCCACCACGGAAACCCCCAGGTGTTTCATGGTGGTAATGAGCGCTTCCGGAGTATAATCTCCATCGGAAGCAGTGGTATGATTGTGCAAATCTGCGTAAAACATTAACAAACTCCATTTTTGTAAACAAAGTGGCTCATGTTGTGACCAAGTCCTCAAAGTCATTAGGGTTTTTCCTTGACAAGACCCTGGAATCCAACATGAGCCTAAAAATTAATGCTGTCCCTGCCATATACTTCTATGGCGGGGTGAAAATCTGATTTTTCAAAACGTTCAAAAAACATCTTTGAGGAATTGAAACTGGTGAGGCTCACCAGCATTGTGACGCCTTTCCCCTGGTTGCCGGTCTGTTCAATCTGATGCAGTGTGACCCCATCGGGAACGTCGGCAAGAATTTTAAGGCATTGCCCCACGGTTTTTCCCTTGAGAAAAAGTCTAAACTTTAAGGGTTCCTTCCACACCGAGGTCAAATCCCAATACACATCCAGAATTTTATCGGCGGAATAACTTCTGCTTGCCATGTATTCACGGCAGTGATCCCTGTGAAAGGAAACACCTCTTTTACTCAAGGTGGCAACGGTGTTTTCAAGCCCGGGAAGGGGTTTGCAGCACCGGGAAAACTTATGGACCCCAGGTTCCACCCGGGAAATATTGATAAAATTACGAATCCCTTTTTTTTCTGTTACCCTTTTCCCAGTCTGGGAGAGGACCGAGGCCATTTCCCATAAAATCTCACGGGGTTGCACAATGTCCTGCCCCACACTTTCAAACAGATCATCCAGGGTCTCAAAATTTTTATAAATCAAAAAATTCGACATGGACTGGGAATACAGAAGATTTATGGAAAGCCCATGGCGATTCATTTCCTGCAAAAGAAAATCCCATCCAATTTTAATGGCATGGGCCCGTCGTCTTTTCTGGAGATATTTGTTAACGGCATTCCTGGCCTTGGGCGTCTTGCAGATCAGTTCAAACCCCGGTCCCACCCCCAGGGATTTTTCATCTGTAACAATTTTTACCATATCGCCGTCGCTGAGCTGATATCCCGGAGACACCCGCAGATTATTCACCCAGGCATATTTACAAAGATCTCCCAGGGTGGTGTGGACCTTATA
>CAKZLA010000575.1 GCA_937124525.1 uncultured Desulfobacterium sp. | reverse complement strand
AAACACAATTTTTTAAAAAAAATACATGAAAACAGGATATCTACTGAGGACCTTTCCCCAACTCTCCCAGACCTTTGTCAATAATGAGATCACCGGGCTTGGACAACTGGGACATGATGTCGTGATTGCGGCCTTGTATCGACCGGGGGAAAAAATTCCCAAAAGCCTTATCTCCCTGGCATCTCGGACCTTATACTGGTTTGACATTGACAAATTCAGACTGATTGAAATTTTAAAGGCCAATGCCGTCCTGGCCCTGAGATTTCCATCGGCTTATCTGAGATTATTAAAACAACATATTTCATGCCCTGGCAATTTTTTAAAAAAGGTGTTCCTGGCCCATTATTTCCATGCCGCCGGGGTTTCCCATATCCACACCCACTTTGCCTGGGAACAGGTTGCCTATTTAAGCTTTATCAAACGGCTTACCGGGATTCCCTTCAGTGTTACCCTGCATGCCGCAGACATTTATTCTGAAATATGCGGTATAACCGAAGCGGCAGAGGATGCGAAATTTCTCATCACCATAAGTGAGTACAATAAACATTATCTTGTAAATAATCTGGGCATGGATTCAAAAAAAATTCATGTGGTGCACTGTGGGGTAAATACGGATGCCTGCCCCATCCCCCATGGCAACCCTTCAGAAAACCAAGGAAATAATCCCCCATTCATACTATCCATTGGCCGACTCACGCAAAAAAAAGGATTTGACCTGTTTCTTGGGGCTTTAAAACGCCTGAAGGAAAATGGTGTTGACTTCAAGGCCAGGATCATCGGGGATGGCCCTTTAATGCCGGAACTCAGGGCACAAATAAAAGCATCAGGACTGGAACAAATGGTTGATCTGCCAGGAGCCATGCCCCACGAATCGGTGATGGCGGCTGTCAGGGACTGCCATTTATTTGTACTTGCCTGCAGAAGGGCAGAAAATGGAGATATTGACGGGATACCCGTGGTGCTGATGGAGGCCATGGCTGCGGCAAAACCGGTGATTTCCACATCCTTAAGCGGAATTCCAGAACTTGTTCAGCCGGGCACCGGGTTGCTGGTTCCTCCGGAAGATCCGGAAAAGCTGGCCCGGGCCATAGTCTCTGTTTTAGAAAATCGGGAAAAAACCCATGAAACGGGTCGAAAGGCGCGACAAATGGTTGAACAATCGTTTTCCATTCAAGGGCAGGTCCAAAGATTAATCCATCTGATCCAAGGCAGGAAATAACACAGAATATTTCGAAAAGATAATGAAAATTGCCCATTTCATACTATCCATGAGTGTTGGCGGAGGGGAAAAACTGGTCCGGAGTCTTTCCCAGAAAATTGACATCCCAGGATATACCAATCAGGTAACCTGTTTTGACAGGATTGATGCTTTTCAAGATGAATTTGCCGCCTGCGGGGTTGACCTGACCTTGATGAAACGTCGCCAATGCCTGTTTGATCATCGACTGGTTATTCCCCTTGTGCGAATGATTAAACAGCAGAACATTCACCTCATTCACGCCCATGACTTGTCCTGCCTTGCCTATGCCGTGGTTGCCGGAAAACTGACTGGTATAAAGGTGATCATGACGGAACACAGTCGCCACTACATTGACAATGCATTAAAACGGCGTGTGGAAAAAAGGGTATTGATGACAGGTGTTTCCCGCCTTATAGAGGTGAGTTCGGAATTAAAGCAGGCAAGTATTTCAAAAGATCTGATTCCTGAGCAAAAGATAACGGTTATTGAAAACGGGGTGGATATGGATTTGTTTCGCTCGGCCCCTCGGGTTCAACTTCATGAGGAACTTGGCCTTTCCCATGAACAAAAATTAATTTTGACGGTGGGACGTCTGGAAAAAATAAAGGGGCAGCAATACATAGTAAAGGCCATGGAATTACTTTCGCAAAAAGTGAAGAATCTTCATTTGATCCTGGTGGGGGACGGCGGCAACAGACCTGCACTGGAAACCCAGGTTCGCTTGGCAGGTCTTGGTGAGAGCGTTCATTTTATGGATGTCAGAAATGATATTCCCGGCCTCATGGCTGCCAGTGACCTTCTGGTAATTCCATCTGAATCGGAAGGGCTTCCCTTTGTTTTGCTGGAGGCCATGGCCGCTGGGCTTCCGGTGGTGGCAACTGCTGTGGGGCAGATACCCGATATTCTTGGCAATGATAAAAGAGGAGTCCTGGTTCCTCCCAAAGCTCCCCAGGCCTTGGCAGCGGCCATGGATAAAATTTTGAAAACAGATGTCCATGTCTTTACAGATAAGGCCCAGGCCCATGTGGCCGCCCATTACAGTGAGGCAATCATGCTGAAACGCTATGAAGCGATTTATAGATCTATACTTACTGATATTTATTCTTTTTTCCATTGTTGACTTTTACCCATTAAGTTTAACGGATGAGAACTTTTCGCCCACAGAGTATGTGAGGGCTGAAGATCTGGACAAAGAAAGAAAATGAAACTTCTCTATATAAGTGCAGACCCCGGTATTGATATGGATAACCTCACCGGTGGCGGTTCCCATATACATGAAACCCTCCGGCATCTGGAACAAATGGGTCATACGGTTCTTCTCGTGGCACCCGGGACGACATCCGTGCCCGATGCCCCCCATGCCCTGCGTGTGGTGAAACACAGATGGTTTCAGCACCTGCTCTGGTTTAAATCCGTCTTAAAACCTGGATCATGGAAAACAAATTCACCGGTTTTTTTAAGAAAACGCAAGGGGGCCGTCCCATGCCTTGTAAACAAGGTCGAAGCCTTGTGCTGTCCATCTGGACATAATGTCGATGCCGTTGATTCAAGGCCAAAAAATAAAAAAGAGGAAAAAGCCTCTGAACAAATACCTGATTTAAAGACGGTCGCTGCACCACCGGCACCGCTGACTGCACCGAAAAAACAAAATCTTAAATCCCGTCTGGTATCATTTTTTTATGGCGGTTTCCGTCATCATCTGAACTGTGTGGAAGAGGAGACTCTTTACAAAAAACGATTTCTCAAAGCCGTGGAAAACTGCATTCGGGAATACCGTCCCCAGGGGGTGTACGAACGGTATGCCCTGGGCCATCACGGGGTGCACCGGCTATGCTTAAAACATAAAATTCCCCATATCCTTGAGGTTAATGCACTTTTGGCCCGGGAAGCCCACCAGCAGAGTCGGCTTCATCCCTGGACGGCCCGGGGGATAATGGGGCGGGAACAGGATTTCCTTTCCCATGTGGGAACAATGTTTGTGGTGTCTGAGCAGCTTAAGTTGGACATTGGACCCGGAAATTCCAACATCATCATCAACCCAAACGGGGTGGATACCCGGCTGTTTGATCCCCAGCGTCCCCTAAAAAATATCAAAAAAAAATATGGAATTCAAGGAAAACAGGTGGTGGGCTGGATCGGCAGCTTCGGTCCGGAAAGGGGAATAAAGTCCCTTTTACACATTGCAGCAGCCGTTTTAAAAAAAATGCCGACAGTTTGTTTTATAATTGTCGGAGATGGCCCCCTGCGCTCCTGGATTGAAACAGAAATATCCCGGCTGGGCATGGAAAAAAACCTCATCCTCACCGGGGCCGTTTCCCGGGAAAAGGTTCCCCATTATATTGCCGCCATGGACGTTGCCCTGGCACCCTACCCATCAAGAGGAGCCACCTATTTTTCACCTTTAAAGGTGTTTGAATACATGGCCATGGCAAGACCAGTGGTGGCCACGGACAGGGGCCAGTGCGTAGAACTGCTAAAAGACGGGGCCGGTGTGGTATTACCGCCGGATGCGCCGGAACTTTGGGTGGATAGCCTGAAGAATTTATTGAACAATCCAAAAATGAGATCATCCATGGGAAACAGGGCAAGGCAACGGGTACTGGCACACTACACCTGGAATGATAACGTTCGGCGAATTGTGGAACAATTTACCCGGTTGGGGCAAAAAATATGATGCCGGATCAGGCCTGGCACACCGATGCTGGCAGATTAAAACGCCTGGTGCCCCGCTGGGAACGCATTTTTTTACCCATTGTGCCACCATTGTCCCGGGAATCCAGGGCCACGCTTCGTGTAAAGGGCCTGGCCTTCAAGGCCTGGTGCAACGGAAAAATTTTAAAAAAAACACACCAAGGATTTCCCATTCCCCTGGAGATTCAAAAGCCCTGGGAAAACGAAATTCTGCTGTATGGCATTTTATCTGGTGCCTGGATTGAATCCAGTTCTCCTCGGTTAGCCCCGGCAATTCATCTGAAAAAACCAGATTCAAATCCCATTTTAGCGGCCGGAGATGCCCTGCTGACTTTTGTGGTGGACCAGGGACCGGATACCGGCGATTGTTTCAGTTTTTTTGATCCAGTGTCCATGACCTTCAGAATGCCTCCCTGGCGATGGGATTCGGGCATTTGCCTGGAAGCCCTGGCCCGGTTGGCACTGGTTTCTGAACAAAAAAAATATCAACATGCAGTATCCCTTATAAGCAAACGCCTTTTGGCGGTCCAGGAGACAGCTCCTCTTTGTCGGGGGGGATTTCCCGAAGTCTCGGACCTTCACATGACCGATAAAAAAGACCCGGTACTGCCCCAATGGGTCGTACCGTTTAACGGGGCATTCATCGGGGCCGGACTGCTGGCTGCGTCATCGGTGCTGGATGAACCATTGGCATCTTCATGCCGGGCAGCGGCTCGGATGGGTTATGATCTGATGGTGGAAAGGGGAATCACCGATAAGGGATTTCTTAAAGGGTATTATCACGTAAAGGACGGTCAATGGCGATACCACGGCCAGATCAATGACTCTGGAATTTTCCCCCGGCTGGCGGGTCTGCTGGACAAGGCGGGTGAACTCGTGAAAACAGAAGCTGTGCTGGGTTACAGTCGGGCCATGGCCTCTTTTATTCAACCCCTGCGGCATGTGGGCCGGGCACGATGGCTTCCCGGTAAAGATACATATCCTGCGGGCACCCCGCTTTTTCCAGAATGGAAGACACATCCGGATCAAATCCCGGCCAAGATATTTGCCAGGGGGCAGGCCTGGTATCTTCTGGGGGCCGTGGGGGTCTGGCAGTTGACAGGGGATAAACATCTGGGCAGATCCATCAAAACCATTGTGGAATATCTTCTCTCCTGCCAGGATAAGAGCGGCATGTGGTACCACGATATCGGCCAGCCCGGTCAGGGACTGGATGTCAAAGGAACCGCCGTTGTTGTCTGGGCACTACTAGAAGCAAAAGCACCGTTCCTGGGGGAAGGCGGGGACAAGTCAAGGCTGGTTGGCGCCGTTGATCGGGCCTGGCAGGCTCTTCTTGTGAATCAACAGCAACACCTGGCAGGCCCACTGCCCGGCGCACTGGGAGATACCGGTAGGGAAGGGGCCATCATTTATTTCCGGGACCGCCCCATGTACACGGCCTATGGCACTGGTGCTTTTATCCTTGCCGGTCTCTTGATGAAAAGACGTCATCATGCCTCTAATTCCAAAGAGAGGGTTTGATCACAGCATCGGCCATTCTTGACAGTTGATCTGCAACGGGAGCAGGCTTTTTTGTTGGATACTAATTTTTTTCAAAAGTTTATGGTTTAGACGACGTTTTGTATATAACGGGCATATCCTGCCGGACACAACGAATATTGAAAATACTATCATGCCGCCCCCCCGAGGGGCAATGGGCCCGGCCCGGAACCGTAGACGGCTCAATTGGCCGGATCCTATTGCCCCTCGGGGGCTCTGCTGAGGTAAACTTGAAGGCTACCTTTTCATATAAATAGAGACAATTGAACAAAATTGTCGGCATCCTTCATATGACCCTAAAAGTACTTTACAATTTTTTGGAAAAAGCCCCTGTAAAGGGGGAATGCTCTAAAAAAGAGTAAACTATTTTGAAAGATGACAAACTGTCGTACTGCAATTCTACCCCAAGTGGCTGATTTTGTAATCAAGCCCGAAAAAGGCCATATGAAAATTATTCACGTCTGCAAAGTCTGGTACCCCAGAATAACCGGTGTAACTGTTCATGTGGACAGCCTGGCCCGGAAAATGGCATGGTCAGGTCACAGGGTGTGCGTGGTAACCTATGACCTGACAGGGAATTTCACAGGTTCAGTGGACGTGTTCCGGGAAGATAGAACCATGTACACGGTTATCCGGGTGCGTCCCGGATCAAGACCATTGCTGGCAGATGTCATCCGGAAAGAAAAACCCGACGTGGTCCATGCCCATGGGATCTGGGAACATGTGTGGCCCTCCTTTCTGGTAGCCCGGGCATTGCATGCCGGATTTTTCATAACAGCCCATGGAACCTGGCAGTTTTTGTACGATACCCCGGGGTTTGAAAAAAAGACCCGGCAGCTAAAATACCGGATCTATTATCACACTCTGTGGCGGTACATGGTTATGAATGCCACAGCCATGATTGCATTGAATGTCATTGAAACCCGGGTCCACAAGGCCCTGGGGGCAGCCAGGGTCTTCCGGATTCCCAACGGGGTGGATTGCCACAGGTTCAGGCCGGAAGCCGGGCAAATTTCCCCGGAGGATGATCATCTGCCTGGGGCGTTTGTTCTGTTTGCCGGTGCCATACAGGAACAAAAGGGGATATTTACTTTGATGGAGGCCCTTGGCAAACTTAAAGAAAAAGGCATCTGTGTGCCGGTGGTGGTGGTAGGAGATGGGCCCCATAGAGATAAAGCCAAAAGAATGGCCCTGCAGGAAAATTTTCCGGTAATTTTTAAAGGCCGCATGGACCGAATCCGGATGCCAAATATCATGGCCAGAGCCAGACTTTTTGTCCTGCCGTCCCTGGACGAACCCTTTGCCACGGTGTACCTGGAAGCCATGGCCAGCGGTACCCCCTGTGTTGGAACGCGTACCGGTGGCACTCCGGAAATCATTGATCATTGTATCAATGGTTGTCTAATTCCCCCCGGAGACAGCAATGCCCTTGCCAGGATACTGGAACAATTTCTCAGTAATCCTGAGACCTTTCGTCAATGGGGCCACAATGCCCGGGAAAAAGTGTTGAGCCGGTTTGACTGGTCCATATTAAGTGAAAAAATATTAAGGGTGTATGAAAGCAGATCCATGTAAACAGATACGAGACTGGCTTGCCCATTGCCAGGTCCAGGAGTCTTCCTATGATCAGGGGGGCATTTTTGATCCCCTGGATCAGCGGGTGATCGGAGATCATTATGCCACCACCCATTTTGCCTGGACCTGTGCCCTCACCCACTCTGCCGGGCCGGATGCCCAATTGCTGGAATCTGCCAGGAACGCCATTTTATTTCATATTCGTACCAGCCCCGGCGAGTATCCCCCTGGTTCCTGGGATTATCATTGGGATTTTAATAATCTGGCCTTTGTGGAAACCTATGGGCTGATGGCAGATTATCTTAACCCTGAAGAACGTCAAGTGTGGCAGCAAGCTCTACTGCAATGGAAAACCAATACCCATGGGGCCATAAACTGGGTGGCCATGCGGGCACTGGCCCTGTTTCGTCGGGGAACTCTTTTAAATCGTCCTGGGGATATCCGTGATGCAGAGAAACACCTGGACCGGGTGCTGACCGCCCAGACCCGGGACGGCTGTTTTGATGATCTGCCCGGCATCAGTCGTCCGGGCCAGTATCATGCCTACACTGCCTGCCTGGTGCTTCGAATGAAAAAAATGGCTCCTGTCCGGATTACCCGGGCCTGCACCAGGGCGGCCCGATGGCTGCTAACGGTGTGTGCTCCGGACGGAGATGTTACAGGCCTTGGCAGAGGCCAAGGACAGATATTCGGTGTGGCATGCGCCATTTATTTGTTCAGGGCAGCCAGAATCCTTGACCCGGAAAGGGCTATCCATTACCAGTGGGCTGAAGAGAAAAACCTGGCACGCCTCACCGCCCGAATGGATTCCCGGGGCTTTCTTCCCCTGGTACTCAATGATCGCCCGGTTGAAGAACGGTGTGGGTGGTATGATTATCATCATCTCACCGTATACAATGCCTTTGCCCTGGTGTGGCTTTTACTTGCCCGGACAGAGATTCATATTGATTCATCACCTTTCCAACAACCCCACCAGGCATTTTTGACTAAGGCTCTGCCCCCGCCGTCCGGTACCACTTTCTTACCCCGGTCTGAAATTGTGTCCATTCGTTCTTCGTCCTTTTCCCTGGTGTGCGCTGCCGGTGCACCTGGAGCCGGGTATGCCGCAGATGTAGGAATTTCTCCCCATTTTGTTTTTTTTAAGAAGGCCCCCCTGTTCCGGTATCCCGTGGGGCCGGGGCCTGGAAAATATGGCTCGGCCACCCATGAAAAACGCCAGACGGAAAATATCTGGGCACCCCTGATTCATGTGAAAGGGCAGTGGATAGCTCCCTTTGGCGGCCAGGGTACCATTGAATCCCTGGCCGGTAACGAATGCAGGATGACCTATTGCCGGGATGGGATCATCTGGAAGCGGAATGTTATTGTGACCCCCTGGTTTCTGGAAATAAAGGATTCACTGGATTTGTCTACCTTCCCTCTCCGGGTGGATGCGGTGAGAATCATTAATATAGCCCTGAAACAGGGGCTTGTGACGGACCGCACCTCTTCCCGCCTGATCATGGGAAGGCCGGGTCTTGTGTTGAATGCATGGGCAGACAACACAGATCTCATCCACCGGGGCACCGTTCACACCGCCGACGGGGTTGTGGATATATTTGCCATGGAAACCCTGTGTAAAAATCAGCGTCGATTTAAGAGCGGTTTTCGATTAAGGCCTCTACCCACAGGATCAGGCCATGGTGTCCCAAACATTGTCTGCATGACCTGGGACCCCTGGTCGGAACTCTGGAAACGAAAACAGCGTCTGCTCCATGACATGGCAAAAAGTCCGGGCGGTCCAAACGTGATATACGCGGAACCCCCATTATCCCTTACCACCATTGTGGAAAATCCTGTGGAATTGACACAAGACAGCCTAAAGGGACGGCAGTACCGCCGGGCATTATCCGGTGATCCCGTGGCCATGGGGGGCAACTTTTCCCTTTATACGCCGTTGTTACTTTTGCCGGGTGCTCGGAGTTTTTCCAAAATTCACAGGCTGAATCTGTATTTGGCCGGACGGCGGTTCAAACGAGTGGTCCAAAAAACCGGTTTTTCCAGGTACATTCTCTGGCTTTATCATCCCTCCCAATTATGGATACTGGAACATCTGGGGGACAGGGCAGACCTGATTGTCTATGACTGGACAGACGACTGGGTGGCTGCACTCCCGGATCACCTGGCAAAGGGACAAAAGACAGCCCTTGAAAAAGATCAATCGACCCTGCTCAAACGATGTGACCTTGTCTTTGGGGTTTCATCCGAGTTGTGCAGACGGGCCCGAAAACATTGTCCAACGGTGTTTCATCTGCCCAATGCCACAGATCCCGAGGTGTTCAGGCCCGCACCTGTTGATGCTGTCCTGCATCCGGTATTCACGGGTATAGGGTTTACCTGCCTTAGCTACCTGTCCCAGATCACCGAACGGCTTGATGTAAACCTTCTGGCGGATCTGGCCCGGCGACGACCGGAATGGCAGATCCTCCTCATTGGTCCGGTGATCTGTCCCCGGGCACTTCTGGTACCCTTACGTTCTTTAAAAAACATTCATTTCACGGGCAGCCTGCCATACATTGAAGCGGCCCGGGTGCTTGCCCAGTCACAGGTTTCCATCCTGCCCCATAAGGTGGATGCACTAACCCGCACCCTGGACCCCATTAAACTGTATGATTACCTGGCCGTGGGCAACCCTGTGGTGAGTACCCCTGTGGCCATGCATCCGGATTTAAAACCCTGTATTCGCATTGCCGCCACCTGTGACGATTTTGAAAAAGCGGTTCAGACCGCCCTTAAAGAACCTGCCCGGACATCTGTTGCCCGGCGTCAAGCCGCCCTGGAACATGTCTGGGAACGGCGGGCGGAGCAAGCCCTGGAAATTCTAAGACAATTTTTTTAAAGCATTCCCCATTGGAAGGATCTTTTTCCCAAAAACTGTAACGTACTTTTGGGCTATACTATACAAGGATGCAAAAATTTTTCACTGTTACATTACATTTTCTTACGAAACCATCAAAATTAAGATCCATAATGGATTTTACGGGCTTGGTCCTAACTTCGCCCAGTGGATATGCACCAAACAGTTAGCAATTAAATATTATGCTAAAATCCAGCTACTTAACGGCTATTATCTGATGGGTGCTGGCCAAAGTGGGCCAACTTAGAACCAAGCCCGATTTTACTGATAACCCCCTTTTCGCTCATTTTTATAACATGTTGTAATCAAAACAAAGTATCAGCATGATTTTTTGATGCCCAACTTTTTGGTATTAATAAATTCAACACGTTATGACAAAATAAGCGAATAGCAGGTGATAATGCACATTGGCATTGATGCAAGGATACTGACCCTTCCCGAATTAAGGGGAATGGCGGCCTATCTCATGGAAATCCTGAAGGCATGGCCGGAGCAAAAGGACTCCTTTGTCCTTTTTACGGAAAAGGTGCCAGTGCCAGTCCATGTGGATTTTACATTACAAAATCATGTGCAATGGCAGGCAATACCCTCCCCCAGGGGCAGCCGGATTCACATCTGGGACTGGTGGGCACTTCCCCGGTTCCTGGAACAGCACTCCGCCATGGTGGATCTGTTCTGGTCTCCGGCCAATTTGACATTCCCCCTTAAAGGTCTTCCCCAGGTGGTTACCATCCACGACACCCTGCTCCAGGAAAAAGTAAAATTTAAAGATCTCATTGAGCAGGCCTATTACCGGTACTGGGTGCCAGCCATGACAAAATTATATGCCCATGGAGTAATCACGGTGAGCCGTTTCAGTGCCCATCGCATTAAAAAGATATTTCATTATCCCGGCACAAAAACCCATGTCATCCCCAATGGTGCCAGCTTTTTCCATGAACCTGTGAATCGGGAAAAAACAGACAGGGTACTTGCCCGATCAGGAATCACCCCGTTTTCTTATGTATATGCCCTGGGTGCGGAAAGTCCGTGGAAAAACACCCTGGGGATTTTAAAGGCCTTTGCCCGGGTTCACACATCTATACCCAAGATTTCCCTTGTGTTGAGCGGTGTTCAGGAACATTTTATGGCTCGGGTACGCTCTGAGTGTCAAACTCTGGGTCTGAACAGGGATGACGCGGTCATACTCCTGGGATATGTGGATGACATGACAAGGGACAGCCTTTATGCCGGGGCTGCCCTTTTTGTGTACCCATCCCTGTTTGAGGGATTTGGATTGCCCCCCCTTGAGGCCATGTCCCTGGGGGCACCTGTGGTGGCCTCCCATGCGGCCAGCATCCCCGAGGTGGTGGGCCGGGCGGCCCTGCTTGCGGATGCCTCTGATCCAGAGTCCCTGGGCAATGCCATGCTACGGGTGCTCCGGGACAAAGAGCTAAGGACGGATCTCATGGCCAAGGGCAGACGGCATATCTCCCGGTTCCAATGGAAAACAGCCGCCAGTAAACATCGGCAGATCATGGCGGAGATGATAAAATGAGTCAGAAAATATTGATTCTGGAATGTGGTGGAGGATTTGGCGGAGCCCTGACCAGTTTAAAAACCTTTGTGGATGAGATTGATCCGACATCCGGGGTAGAAATTCACTTGCTCACGGGTTACGATCAGGATCTTATCCAGAAAGGCGGCAACGTTGTCTGCACCGGGGTTATTCCCCGGCATCGCCTGTATGGGCCCCAATCTCCTGTTGAAAAAGGGCTGACACGTCTGTTCTCAAAGGGGGCCGGTCATGTGGCTTTCTTGCTGGACTTTATGTTTTCCGGCTGGATTTATATCTTAAGAATTTTTTTTTACATCCGGCGACATCACATTGACATTCTACACCTGAACAACAGTATTTTGATTAATGATTATGGCATTATTGCTGGCTTTCTGGCGCAAAAAAAGGTGCTTGTTCAAGTCAGAGCACCGGAATATCCCAGTAAAATCGCCAAATGGCTGGCCCTGATGGTGGACCACTTTTTGCCGGTTTCAAAATTTGTCCGATCCAGCCTTAGTGCCTTGGCAATAGCAGAAGATGCCGTATCCATTGTTCCCGAAGGTCTGGATGTGGATGGTTTTGTACTGGCCGCAGCCGGACGTCAGGATTTGCCCCATGGCATGCCGGTGTCACAACATGGGCTGGTCATCGGCATGGTGGGATGCCTTGTCCCATGGAAGGGACATGGGATATTTCTGGAGGCCTGTTCCCGGATATTGAAGGAAACCCGGGCAGAAATTTACATTGCCGGAGACACCCCGGATGATGATCCGGGGTATAAGAATGATCTTCTGGCCCAGGCCCTTGCACTGGGTATTTCAGATCATGTTCATTTTCTTGGCCATTGTCCCAATGTGGCTCCTGTGGTGAACGTCTGTGATATCATGGTACATGCCTCCACCTCACCCGAACCCTTTGGCCGGGTAATTCTGGAGGCCATGGCCCTTGGAAAAGCTGTGGTGGCAACTGCTGCCGGGGGGCCTGCCGAGGTGATTGAGCATGGAAAGGACGGTATTCTGGTCCCCCCCGGAAATGCCAACGCCATGGCCCGGGCGGTATTAAACCTGATGTCAGATAAACCGCTCCGGCACCGCATGGGCAAAGCTGCTGCCCAAAAGGTTAGCTCGATTTATTCCGCCAAGAATCATGCCCACATTATTTTGAAGCAATATGGAATAACGCGATGATCAAGTTCTTAGCACTGATTTTTGAAATAACGGAGTCAGGCTCGTGTTATTGGCGCTATCGACCAAAGCAGATACGAACCTGAAACGCCACCAACAATGGCCATAACACAAGTCAGGCCCCCTCTTCCATATCTGTAACAAAAAAACTTGCTCATTGAGCAACAGGCTTTAAAAATGCATAAAATCCTGGTCTACAGCTCATTGTATCCAACCCGGGCAAACCCCTTTCATGGAATTTTTGTAAAAGAACTGACCCGACACCTTATTTCCCGGGTGAGGTCTGTACGGGTTATGGCCCCCCTTGATGGCAGACAAAATTTTGCAAGGCTTGCAAGGGGGCAATATCAAAGGCACTCTCTTAATGAAGGGCTTAGTATTGATAATCCTGTTTTCTGGACTTTTCCCCGATGGTTTAAACAATGGGATGGACGGCTTGTGTATTACTGGACCCGAAAGGCAATGGTATCCCAACGTAACCGGATTTCTTTGATTCATGCCCACTATGCCTACCCCGAAGCCTTTGCCGCTGCCATGTTTGCAGAAAAATGGAATATTCCATTAGTGATCACCGTTCATGGGTCGGACATCAATATGATTGCCCGTGATACCGCAAGAAGACATCTCATTGCAGAAACCTTGAAAAAAGCAGATGCTGTGGTGACGGTATCTGAAAAATTAAAGAAAAAAGTAATTGCTCTGACAGGCAGACAAAAGGGGATTTATCATATACCCAACGGAATGGACCCCAACCGGTTTTATCCGGGCAGTCAATCCCGGGCCAAAAAAAAACTGGGGTTGTCACACTGGGAAAAAATCATTGTGTTTGTCGGACGTCTGGAACCGGTTAAAGGGCTGGATAAACTGATTCAGGCTGTGTCGGAATTAGAGTCCAGTGTGGGGCTTGTCCTTGCGGGGAATGGTTCCCTTAAAAAACAATTGAACCATCAAGTGCAGGAACTTGGCATGGAAGGGCGGGTGTTGTTCTGTGGTGCCATTGAACACCATTGCCTGGTGGATTATTTTCAGGCAGCAGATCTTCTGGCCCTGGCAAGCCATTCAGAAGGATGGCCCACCATTATTCTGGAAGCCATGGCCTGCGGAACCCCGGTTGTTTCTCCAGCCGTTGGCGGGGTTCCAGAAATTATAACAAACGATAGCCTGGGTGTTTTAACGGAAGATAACCGGCCGGAACTTCTGACCCGGGCATTTGAAAAAGCATTGGGTAGGTCCTGGGATGGGTACAGGATCTGCCGATATGCCGAAAAGTATACCTGGGATGCCGTTGCCGATGCCTATGTAAACATCTATAACAGAATCACCAAAAATTTCAGTGGTAAGAAATAAGGATCATCACGGATTTGTGTGAAAATTCATGATTTCAATGCATAAACACTGAAAATTGAGCACCATAATCTATCCCAATCACTCGTATCCGCAAAGACCCAAAACAAAAAAAGGAGAGGACTCACAATGGCTGAGTTTTTTAGATCATGTGATCGTTATCAGCGAATTTACCTTTATCTGTTTTCAGTCATGGGCTCTTTTCAAACAAACGGCAATGCAGGTCTGATACCGCTGGAACACCGACACTCAATAAGGAATGATTGTGCAGACACGGTCCCAATGATGCCCCGATTTTTGTTCTGGATAATCGGACTTTGGATGGGCATAAGCATGCTGATGCTATCCACTGGGACGGCAAAGGCGGATGTCATTGATTTTTCTCCGTCGGACGGTCTGGAAAAAATCGGCCAGACCATTTCAAAGGTGCTGCCGGGGACCGAGATCCGCTTGTCTCCCGGGATCTATCACGGAACATTACGCATTTCCAGGGCAAAGGGAATTTCAACAAATCCGGTTATAGTAGTGGGGACAAAGGAAACTGTCATTGATGCCTGGAACCCTGACCGTCAAGATCGGGGTGGGTATGGAGACCATGGTGTTCTCATTGAAAATTCAGCCCATGTGATTTTAAAAGATATTGAAATAAAGGGGGCTGAAAGGGGTGTCACCATTGGAAATGGCATAAACATCAGTGTTCTCGACTGTCATATCCACGATATCCGGAATTACGGGATCATGAATTATAAAAGCAGTGGGTCCCGCATGGTCGGCAATAATATTTCCCGTTCCTTTAAAGAACATGGTATTTATATCAGTGGGCAGGCCCGTGATATTCAAATCCGGGAAAATATCATTGAGGATACTCATATCAACGGCATCCACTGTAATGGCAAAATTATTTCCTCTGTCATTGAAAGAAATCAATTATATCGTATCGGGACCTACCCTTCAAAAGAGGGCGGGGCCGCCG
>CAKZLA010000574.1 GCA_937124525.1 uncultured Desulfobacterium sp. | reverse complement strand
AATTCTTTATCGGCTGCCATAAATAAAATATTAGATGGCGTTTCAGAAATAATATAACAGATGCCAGGTATAATTACACCCTGTGTAAAACCACTTTGTGCGCACTTCATTACAGAAATCATTTCTACAGGTGAAGTAGGATCTAAACAATCTATTACTTCACGTGTATATGGTGATACATCATATTTATAATATCCTGTAAACCTTGAAATATCAGAAGTTAAATAAATGTTTTTTTCAGTCCAATCTTGAATTTCACAATGTGTATGTGGATCTTTCGGACAATGTATTGATTAAAAAAACCATTCTTCCGGTGAAGCAGCACCTGTACGATTTCCCCAGCAGAATTTATATCAGCGATTGGGAGAAACGAAACTGCAAAGAACATTTTGATTTTATTGAGTGCTTAAAAAAAGGCGATTGCAACGGTGCTGCCTCAGTGCTGAAGGATGTTCACTGGTCCTACACGGTTCAGGAGGATTACATTGTTAAATTTCATGCCATGAGATCGCGGGATATTGTAAAACAGAAAGCCAACCGGGAAAATGAATCGTAATTTATCAATGTAAAAAACGTGTAAAAACAGGAAAATAAAATGATTGTACTTGTAATTAATGCCGGAAGCTCTTCCTTAAAATATCAACTCTTGAACATGGTGGAAAACAAGGTCATGGCAGGAGGGGTTGTGGAGAGAATCGGGGACTCCCTGGGGGTGGTCACCCATAAAAAATTCACCGGCCCCACACCGGAAAAATTTGTCCGGGAAGAGAAAATAGCAGATCATCGGGATGCCATGCACCTGGTTGCGGATTTAATCATTGATGCCAATGCCGGTGTGATAAAGAACAAGGATGAGATCAATGCCATTGGCCACCGGGTGGTCCAGGGGGGGGAAGATTTTCGTGGAGCCACCATCATTGATGCTGATATTAAAAAAAGTATTGAAAAAAATAACCCCTTGGCACCGCTGCACAATCCGCCCAACCTCATGGGCATTGACGTTGCAGAGGCCCTGTTTCCCGGAATTCCCAATATTGCCGTATTTGACACTGAATTTCACCAGACCATGCCAGCCAAAGCTTTCCTTTATGCCTTGCCCTATGAATTTTATGAAAAGATGCGGGTGCGTCGCTATGGGTTCCATGGCACCTCCCATAAATATGTGGCCCGGGCTGCTGCCATCCACATGGACAGAGCCATTGATGAATTAAATCTTATCACAGTTCATCTGGGCAATGGCTGCTCCATTTCTGCTGTGGAAAAAGGCCGTTGCATTGATACCTCCATGGGCATGACCCCCCTTGCCGGTGTTATGATGGGAACCCGCACCGGTGACATTGATCCGGCCATCCAGCGCTATGTCATGGAAAACAACGGGATGACGGCAGATGAAATGGATACGGTATTTAATAAAAAAAGTGGACTCAAGGGCATTTGCGGCATGAATGACATGCGTGATATCCACGCTGCCGGAGAAAAGGGGGACCAGCGTGCCACCCTGGCCCTTGATATGTTCACCTACCAGGTGAAGAAGTACATCGGAGCCTACACCGCAGCCCTGGGTCGGGTGGATGGAATTATTTTCACCGCTGGCATTGGGGAAAATGATGACATTGTCAGGGCCGAGGTGTGTGCCAATCTGTCCGGGCTTGGCATGGAACTGGATCTGGAGAAAAACCAGGGCAGTATTTCAGAACCCAAGGCCCTTCACACATTGGAAAGCCGTGTGCAAATATGGGTGATTCCCACTAATGAGGAACTCCAGATTGCCCAGGAAGTGGTTGATATCCTCCAGACACAAAAGACCCCATAATAACTTTATAGGAAGAGTGTACCCTTTTTATATAACCCGGGGGAAAGAGCCTGTTCAACACCTCGTCTCCAAGCCATCTCTAAGAGTTGAAAGTGAGAGAATATTGCAAAAAAGGTACACTCTTGTAGGAATACAGAGCTTAGTCCCCAGCCCACCATTGTGGCTTGGGGGGTACTATTTCAGGCGGTTTTTTTTTGTTTGCCGGTCTTTTTCTTTTTATCCCCGCTTTTTTCATCGGATTCAACGGCAGGATCGGTGGGTTTGGTTTCTTTTTTTTCCATTTTTTTCAAAGCGGTGGGATTTGCCGCCTTTTTTGTCGCAGTGGCTTTACTCTGTTGGGGTAGTTTACCCCCTTTCAGGAGTTGGAGTAACACATCTTTGTTTTTTGCCAGACACAGGGAAAGTTCATCCATCTGATCTTCGTTGATCTCTATCTCTTTTGTCTTTAAAAAATGATAAATATTCTCAGCGATATCCAGCATTTTATCATGGGCATCTGCTTCTTTTTTGGTGGCAAATGTCATTTTTTCGTCTCCATCTCTGACAACGACATATTTAACGATGACAGCCATTTCATACTCCTCTAATCAAAAAGTGCATTGACAAACAGGGTGGCATCAAAATCCTGTAGATCTTCCACCCCTTCTCCCACACCAATGTATTTCAATGGGACATCCATGGTTCTTGCCACCGAGGCAACTACGCCGCCCTTGGCGGTTCCATCAAGCTTGGTCAGGGCAAGGGCTGTGATTCCCACGGCATCATTGAACAAAGAGGCCTGGGACAGGGCGTTTTGTCCGGTGGTGGCATCCAGCACCATTAATACTTCATGGGGGGCACCGGCCAGCCGTTTCCCCACGGATCGTTTGATTTTTTTCAGCTCTTCCATAAGGTTTTTCTGGGTGTGTAATCGACCGGCGGTGTCAATGAGAAGGATATCAATTCCCCGGGCCATGGAGGCCTCCACCGCATCAAAGGCCACCGCAGCCGGGTCAGATCCTTCTCTGTGTTTGACCATTTTAACCTGGGCCCGATTGGCCCAGATCTCCAACTGCTCAACGGCAGCTGCCCGGAAGGTGTCAGCGGCGGCAATGAGAACTTTTTTGCCTTCGGCCGTGAATTTTACCGCCAGTTTGCCAAGGGTGGTGGTCTTGCCGGTGCCATTGACCCCCACCACCATGATCACCCGGGGGCCGGTGGTTTGTGGTTGGGTTTCAATGGACGGGGTCTGGGGAAACAGAGATTTAAGTTCCTCTTTGAGAATGGATTTAAGCTCATCCGCTGTCTTCAATTTTTTGGCTTTTCTGGATATTTTTTCCATGATTTCCATAGTGACATCCATGCCAAGATCCGACATGATCAGGATCTCCTCCAGTTCTTCCAGGAGGTCGTCATCAATTGCCCTTTCCGGGGAAAACAGATCATTTACGTCGGTGAGAAGGATTTCCCGGGTTTTGCTGAGTCCTTTTTTCAGACTGTTAAAAATTCCCAATATTTATATCTCCAAACAGGTTATTTTTTAAAATTAAATACGTCAGGTCATTTTCATATCATGAGTGGCGTAAAGATTCAAATATCCATTTTGTTCCCATTTTACTGGTCCCGTGCTACCATCAAGCGATTGACGGAGACAAGACTATAATCAAGTCTGAGAAAGGATACAAAGTCAGTGATTAGAATAATTCGAAAACAGTGGTTTATTTTTGCCATCATCGTTGCATTTGCCAGCGTGATTCTCGATGGCAGTGGCACATTGTCCCAACTGGGTATTTTTATAAAAGAGAACCATGGGCCCCGGATCACCATGTGGATCATTTTTTTTATTTCCGGGATGATGCTTGACATGGGACAGGTTGAGAAAGGTATGAAGGACATCAAAGCCACCCTGGCAGCGCTTGTGGTGATATTTGTTTTTGCCCCCCTGGGAGCCCTTTTCATAAGCCTTGTGCCCATGGAAACCGGTATTCTTATCGGCCTGTTCCTGACGGCGGTCATGCCCACGACGTTGAGCAGCGGTATTGTCATGACAGGTACGGCCGGGGGCAATATGGCCCATGCCCTTTTCATCACCGTGCTTGCCAATTTTTTGTGCATTGTCACCATCCCCGTGACGCTTTCTGCTCTATTGGCTCCCATGGGAACGGCGGTGTCCATCACCCTGGATCGTCAGGCCATTCTGATAACCCTTATTGTCTTGGTATTGCTGCCCCTTATCCTTGGCATGGCTGTGGGAAGACGGGTAGAAATTTCCTCCGAAAGAAAAGCCTTCCTGCAGTTGATCAACCAGTGGCTCATTGTTGGTGTTGTGTTCATTGCAGCCTCGGGTGCCCGGATGGTTTTTGTGAAAAATACAGGGGCTATGGTGACCATCATTCCCATGGTGATTGGATTTCATGCCCTGCTTCTGGGCGTTTCTTTTCTGGTTTCAAAATTTTTTTCCATTGGCCGGGGGCGGTGGGAAAGCGTTATTTTTATGGGATCTCAAAAGACCCTGGCCCTTTCTGTCATTCTCCAGGTATCCCTTTTCCCCGAATACGGCACAGCATTGCTGGTGTGTGTGCTTCATCATATTTTCCACCTTATTATGGACGGCTATCTCTCCACCCGGCTGGGGGATCAGTCATGTCCGGCGAAAGTTCTCAGCTTTTAAAATGTTACAAGACTTATAATGCGCTAAAACCAGGTCTGGAACTCCAGCTTTCGGGCTTGGAATATAAGCGTCGTCTATCATGTTTTTCTTGACAGAAACCCCGGTTTTTAGTTTACTTTTGAAAGTTTTTAAAACACTTTTAAAAAATTGGAATATGCTCTTTGAAGTGTCTTTGAAGCGGGTGCTGAATACTGGTACCTTCTTTTTTTGTTTTTTTGTATTGTCCCAAGGGAATGGCTGTCATATTGACCCCCAATTAAAGGAGGAATGTTTCATGAAGAAGAGTTTATTTGTTTTACTTTCACTTATAGTGGGAGTGGTTTTCTTTGCAGGTACCGCATCATTTGCAGCGGATATCGAACTTGCTCAAAAATCCACGTTGGAAAAAATCATCAAAAAAGGTGAGCTTCGGGTGGGTTTTGAAGCCGGTTACATGCCCTTTGAAATGACTGATCAAAAGGGACGTTTTGTGGGGTTTGATATTGATATTACAAAGGAAATGGCCAAGGCCATGGGCGTTAAATTTGTTCCCATTAATACGGCCTGGGACGGTATTATTCCCTCTCTCATCACAGATAAGTTTGATATCATTGCTTCTGGTATGACAGTGACCCAGGAGAGAAATCTCAAGGTCAGTTTTGCCGATCCCTATATCATTGTTGGTCAGACCATCCTGCTGAACAAAAAACATGAAGGTGTGGTTAAATCCTATAAAGACCTGAATAATCCCAAGTATATTGTCACCTCAAAACTGGGCACCACCGGAGAGATGGCAGTGAAAAGAAAAATTCCCAAATGTACCTACAAATCCTTTGAAACAGAGACGGAAGCTTCCCTGGAAGTGATGAACGGCAAGGCAGATGCCTTTGTATATGATCTTCCCTTTTGTGTTGTGTTTATGGCAAGTCAGGGTGAAGGAAAAGTTGTTTTCCTTGACGAACCCTTTACATTTGAGCCCCTTGCCTGGGCCATCAACAAAGGTGACCCGGATTTCATGAATTTTCTTAACAATTTTCTGCGTCAGTTGAAAAACGATGGAAGATACGACAAAATTTACAACAAGTGGATTCGCTCCACGGATTGGATTAAGAACGTTCAATAAGATTTCTCCGGAAAAATACGCGTATTTTCAAAAAGGTCAACCGCCCCTTCTGAATCAGAGATTCAGAAGGGGACTCCTTGGCGAAAAGTTGAACTTATCTACAACGCAACTTTCGGACTTCATCGCCGGTGGCCAGACCGGACTTTTTTTATTGTGTTTTTTTTAAAATTTATGGGTTCACCCCAGGGAATACAATAATCCAGTCACGATTCCATGCAACGGCCCCCCTTCGAAATTTGAGTTTACAACGGGAGTTATAAGCCATATGGAATCCGCTTCCTCTCTACTTCAGAAACAGCAGAAAAGAACCTACTATATGTGGGTCGTTGTCTTTTTTTTAATTATTGCCACCTGTATTGGCAGTCTCTACTATTGTACGCTTAAAATTGATTATACCTGGCGGTGGTACCGTGTTCCCCAGTATTTCTTTTTTAATGAAGAAATAGACGTTCGGTCGGATGTCTCAGGCACCATTGAGAGTATTGAGGATACCACGGATGGAACCATTATCCGGATTAACGGAGACGATGGTGACAGTGTTGATTACGCATACCCTTCCAAAGAGGTCAGAATTTATGAGGGGGATAGTATCTTTGAAGGAGATGTATTAGGCTCTTACCATAAATGGCAGGTGGGTATTCTGCTCCAGGGGCTGTGGCTCACCCTTAAAGTTAGTTTTGTTGCCATTATTTTTGGTATTATATTGGGGCTGTGTGCCGGACTTGCCAGAATCTCCTCCAACCCAGCGTTCAAATGGCTCTCCATCACCTATATCGAACTGGTAAGGGGATCACCACTGCTGGTGCAGATTTTCATCTGGTATTTTGTGCTGGGAACCCTCGTGAATACCATGCTTGCCCAATATGGTATCACACAGATTCCCCCTTTGTGGTTTGGTGTGGCATCCCTTGCCACCTTCACTGGGGCGTATGTGGCGGAAATTGTGCGTTCCGGTATCCAATCCATCCATAAAGGCCAGACAGAAGCCTCCCGAAGCCTTGGCATGACCTATTCCCAAAGTATGTACCATGTGATTCTGCCCCAGGCGTTCATCAGAATTATTCCCCCCCTGGCTGGCCAGTTCATCAGCCTTATCAAGGATTCATCCCTGTTGGGTATCATTGCCATCCGGGAATTGACAAAGGCAACAAGAGAGGTGGTCACCACAAGCCTTCAGCCCTTTGAGTTGTGGTTTGTCTGTGCCATACTTTACCTTGTACTCACCTTTGCCCTTTCCATGCTGCTACAATATCTTGAGAAGAGGATGATCCATTCATGATCAACGTTAATAATATATCAAAAACATTTATGGTTCCCCACAGGGTGGATGCCCTTGTGGATGTTTCTGAAAACATTGCCCGGGGAGAAGTGGTGGTGGTTATTGGACCGTCCGGGTCCGGTAAGAGTACTTTTTTGCGCTGCCTGAATCGTCTGGAAACCGCAGATAAAGGGCATATCCTCATTGATGGGGTGGATATCCTTCATCCCAAGACCGATATCAATAAAGTCCGGGCAGAAGTTGGCATGGTGTTTCAGTCCTTTAATCTGTTTCCCCATAAAACGGTGAAGGATAACGTGAGTCTGGCTCAGAACGTGGTGAGGAAACGCTCTTCAAGAGAGGCAGAAGAGATCACCATGGCCCTTTTAGATAAGGTGGGCATTGCCGATAAAAAAAATGTGTACCCCGATCAGTTGTCCGGTGGACAGCAGCAGCGAGTAGCCATTGCAAGAGCCCTTGCCATGAATCCCAAGGCGATGCTCTTTGATGAACCCACCTCGGCCCTGGACCCGGAGATGATCGGTGAGGTATTAGAGGTTATGAAGACCCTTGCCCGGGAGGGAATGACCATGGTGGTGGTGACCCATGAAATGGGATTTGCAAGGGAGGTGGCGGACCGGGTTATCTTCATGGATGCCGGTAAAATAGTGGAAGAAGGGACACCGGAGCACTTTTTTACCAATCCCAGCCATGACCGCACCAAGCTGTTCTTAAAACAAATTCTGTAATCAAATACCCAAACCCAACACCTGCTTTTTCATACAACAAGAGATGAGCCCCCATGAGCGATATGAAAAAAAATGATCTTGATATACTTTTGAATCACCCTGCTGTTGCCCGCGTCATTGCCGATGTCAGCAGAGAAACAGAAAATCGGCGTTCCTATAAACCTCGACCTTGCGGGGTATTCAATGCGGACTCCATTGTCCTGGAATCCCAGGAACAATATGAATTCTCCTTGAACAAAGAGGCCCTGAAAGCACTGCCGGATATTATAGACAACCATGTCCAGAAGCTGGTGGATGGGGGGAGCGCTGATGCCGGGGATAATGCTTTTTTTAAGAGAAAACGGCATATTGGCATTGTGTTTTCAGGGGGACCTGCACCGGGGGGACACAATGCCATTGCCGGTATTTTTGATGCGGCAAAAAAGGCCAACCCCGATTCCAAGGTCTTTGGGTTTATTTTGGGACCCGATGGTATCCTTGAAAACCGATATGTTGAAATCACGGCAGATCTTGTGGAAACCCATCGGAACATGGGCGGGTTTACCATGATTAAAACCGGTAGAAGCAAAATTGATACCCCTGGTAAAATGGAACTCTCCAGAAAGGCCTGCAAAAAACTGGGGCTTGATGCCCTGGTCATTGTTGGGGGGGATGATTCCAACACCAATGCGGCGTTCATGGCCCAGGAACTTAAAGCCGATGGCATCCAGGTGCTGGGGATTCCCAAAACCATTGATGGGGATATCCAAGTGACTGCGGAATCCGGTGAAACCCTGTGTGCCGTCTCCTTTGGCTTTCACACAGCAGCCCGGGCCTTTTCCCAGAACATCAGCAACCTTTGCACCGATGCCAGCTCAGACCTTAAATATTGGCATATCTGTAAGGTCATGGGGAGGGTGGCAAGCCATCTTGCCCTGGAAGCGGCATTGCAGACCCATGCCAACATCACCCTAATTGGCGAGGACCTGGCCGATTATGTGGATCAGGAGAGGGTCAGGGCAGCAGATAAGGCTGGTGTCGTTGACTACACGGCCTATGGTATCACTCTGCGACATCTCTCCCGGCTTGTCTGTGATGTGATTGTGCGCCGGGCGGCCCATGGAAAGAATTATGGGGTCATGATTATTCCCGAAGGAGTCCTTGAATTTATCAATGAAATTCAGATTTTTATCATCAAGCTGAACACCATCATCGGTGATTACAACCATATCCATGATTTGGATTTTCATGCTTCCTTTCCCAGCCTGGATGCAAAGATTGACTATCTCAGACGGCTGTCCCGGGGGATCAGCGAAAAGGAAGCCTCCCCCATCTGGAATGCCAGGGATGATGAATTGTTCAATGACCTGCCTTCCTTTTTCCAGGATGGCTTGTTGGTGGAGCGGGATACCCACGGGAATTTCCAATTTTCCCAGGTGAAAACAGAAAAGATCATCATGGATATGGTGAGGGACTATCTGGGGATTCTCAAAGAAAAAGGAACCTATAAGGTGGGCATTGAGCCCCGCCTTTATCGCAAATTCATGGCAGAGGCGGCCCTGGATGCCGATGAGTATGGCAGGGTGCTGTTTAAAAATTATGGTGGCACGGACCACCTGTTGGTGAAACCCACCATTATCTCCATGAAGACATTGAGACTTGCCCTGGAGGATGCCAGCTTGGTTTCCCAGGATGGAGATATACCCACTGCCCTGAAAACCATCTATAAAAAATCGGTGCCGAATTTTAAAACCCAGAACCATTTTTACGGGTATGATGGCCGGGGAAGTAATCCCACCCGGTTTGATTGTAACTACACCTACAACCTGGGTCTCACCGCCTTTGGGCTCATTGCCAATGGGGCCACCGGACAGATGGCCGTTATTCGAAACTTGGAAAAAGAGATGTCAAAATGGGAACCCCTTGGTATTCCCATTGCCCGGCTCATGCATCTGGAAGAACGTAAGGGAAAATTGGCCCTGGTCATGGAAAAACGCATTGTGGAATTGGACTCACCTGCCTTTCAGGTGGTCAAGGGACTCCGGGAAAAGTGGCTTGCCGCAGGACCGGGGGGGGATCATTATCGAAAACCCTGCCCCATTGCCTTTAGTGAGGATGGGGATGATAATCGTCCCATCACTTTGACATTGAACGCCGTTGACGTCCCGTGACCTAAACTGGACAAACCAGAACTAAAAAGGATTTTTTATTCTCTTGCCCAAATAACACGAAAATAAGAGATAAGAATCTAAAGACTTAAACGTATAACTTGCAGGACAGAGCTATCTGTCACAACAAAATAGAAAATGAAAAATGGAATTATACCGCCCCCGAGGACTGCACTGACCGGAACGGAAACGTCGGGGGTATTTTTGCCCTTTGGTTTCCAATGTTCCGGTCAGGCCAGCCCTCGGAGGCTCTGCTGTCGGCACTCTGGTATACTGTAGTTTCTTATAAAAAAAATGCCGGTAATGGACAACTATTGTCCATTACCGGCATTTTAAATTCAATCTTGTGTCTTTGAGGGGGGGCTATCCTTTTTTAGCTGGGGGCTGATAAGTACAAAGGGGTTCTTCTGAAAGATAATTGCCTGTGGCCTCAAAAGCCCTGGCCCTACAGCCACCACACACCTTGCGGTATTCGCAGATGCCGCATTTTCCGTCCAGGTTGTCAAATTCCCTTAATTTGTTAAATACTTCAGATTTTTCCCACACCTCTTTAAAGGTGTTTTGGGTGATGTCTCCGCAAAGCACATCCAGAAAACCGCAGGTCTGCACTTCACCTGTGTGGCTGATGAAACAAAAACCTGTTCCTGCAAGACATCCCCGGGTGACCGCATCCAGTCCGTGGGACTCAAAGGTGACTTTTTTACCCTCTTCTTTGGCCCGCTGGCGGAGAATCCGGTAGTAGTGGGGGGCGCAGGTGGCCTTTAACTGCAAGGAGGTTTTATCCCGCTGGTCGTAGAACCAGTTCAGGGTTTTTTCATACTCCAGGGCATCTATCTCCTGGTCCACAATGTACTTGCCCCGGCCCGTTGGCACTAACAGGAAAATGTGATGGGCCACGGCCCCCAGGGATTCGGCAAGGGAGAGAATTTTTGGGATCTCATCCAGGTTGCTTTTGGTTATAGTGGTGTTAATCTGGAATTCAAGGCCCACAGACTTGGCACATTCAATGCCCTGGAGTGCGCCTTTAAAAGCCCCTTTGACCCCCCGGAAGTTGTCATGACCTTCTTCCGTGGACCCATCAAGGCTGATGCTGATGCGTTTAATGCCGGATTCTTTCATCTGTCTTGCATTGTCAGCAGTGATCAAAGTGCCGTTGGGGGCCATGACCATTCGTAAGCCAATTTTTGTGCCATAGGCCGCAATGTCAAAGATATCCTCCCTGAGAAGAGGTTCTCCACCGGTGAGAATGATAATTGGCTGGCCGGTTTCCCGGATCTGGTCCATGAGTTTAAAGGCAGCCTTTGTGTCCAACTCATTTTCATAGACGTGATCTTCTGCTGCTGCCCTGCAATGGATGCAGGCAAGATTGCAGCGCCTTGTAGTCTCCCAGGCAACCAGGCGGATAGCATTTTTTGTAGCACCTCGTCCGGGATGTCCTCGATGGGGAGGTGAGCCACCGTGGGGATGGGAGGATGGACCCGGGGCATGTTGATGGTCGGGGTTCATGAGTATTGCCTCTAGGC
>CAKZLA010000573.1 GCA_937124525.1 uncultured Desulfobacterium sp. | reverse complement strand
TTCGAGTAGCGCGCTATCCTCTCTTGCTCACCCTGGAAAGATGCGCTAGCACTATACTTAAGCGCCCTATAGAGTAGCTCTCTATATCCATACGGGCTATTTTTTTCTATTGCACAGGCGATGAACCGGCTGGGCATGCCATTCTCCGCGACCGGAAAAGGTGGGCTGGTTAATGCTCACCAGGTATGTTGCAACCTGATCAAAGGTGGCGCCCTTTTCGCGCATGGTCTCAATGATATGCATCACCTCTTCCCGGGGCAAAATGCCCTCAACCGGGGATGGGGCAACCTTGGTCTCATCCGTTTTAACCTGAACCCGGGCAGCGTTGGCCTTGTCCGCCCGGGATCGCTTAATGACCTTTACTTCCTTTTTAATCTCATTTTTTTCAATGGAGCGGGAAACACGTTTTTCAACCTTTACACTGGAAGGTGCCACTTTTTTACGGGACTCTTTGGCAGGTGATACCTTTTTTCTTTCCGGGGTGGGGCTATGGGTTCTGGATGAAAACAGATCCCCGTCCACCTGGCCAGACGGTTCTGGACCTGAAGCGTCATTGGCATATGACAATGGGTCCACCATTCGCCCCTGCCGGGCACTATCCTCCTGAAGATTGTGGTCTTCTATTGCTTCTCTGTTATGGAAATCATTTTCCATGGTTTCTGCCAAGTCCCCTTCCCCGGGCATTATTTCATCTTTTGGAACCGGAGCCCCTTCCATTAATGAGCCGGGCTGGATATTCAATTGAAAATGCGCTGCAATTTCTTCCAGAGCATCGGCTTTTCTCTCTTCAATGAGAATTCGTCTCTGCTGGATATCCACAAGCCGTTCCTGATTTTTCAAAAAACCATCCAAAACATCCAGGGTTCTTTCCAAAAAATCATCGGTGGCAACAGGTATCTCAATGTCCTGACCTGGATATTTTGCAGGGGAATTACTCCTGGTGACACGTTTTACATTCCCCCGGGAATTCTGATAACCACCTGGGGAATAGTTTGGGGGTTGGTTATAATGGGGGTTGGAATTATTATCAAAACCCCTTCGGGTCTTGGGTGTCCGTTTCTCTTTCTGTCCTCCCCTGAGGCTCTGAAGAAAGTCGTTCATATAAAAACTCTCCTTACGTCTTTTTTTTACACGAGGCAATACGCTGCTTTTTGTATGTTAATTAATTATCCAAGATTCATAGGATTTTTATTTATAAGAAATGTGGCAACAAAATTTACAAAAAAAATTGCCCAATAAACTCAAGTCTTTCTTTATCTATAATTTAAAGTGTTCTGTCAAGATTTTTCTCACCCCCCACCATTCTAATTTCAACTCTAAATTCGGGGAAAATCACAAAGCTGTTGTTCATAGGTCTCAATGAGATCCAGGGCCTCCCGGCGGGAACGAATGCCGGTGATGGCCCTTCGAAAATGGCTGCATCCATCCCACCCTTTTACAAAACACACCAACCGGCTTCGCATCATCCTACAGGCGGGTGCTTCGCCAAACCCATCCACACAAGCATCCACCAAATTACGCATGAGGCTGAATTGTTGTGCCCTGGTGGGACAGATCATCTCTTTCCCGGTCAGCAATGCATCAATCTGGCTGAAGATGTATGGATTTCCCATGGCGGCACGCCCCACCATCACTGCATCACAACCGGTCTTTTCCATCATGCGGACACCGTCATTTGCCGTGAGGATATCTCCATTACCAATAACGGGAATGGTGAGCTGTTGTTTCAAGATACGAATCAGATCCCAGTCTGCACATCCACGAAACCCCTGGACAGCCGTCCGGGGGTGAAGGGTGATCGCGTCCACCCCACAGTCCTGGGCCATGGATGCAATATCAATGGCCTGTTGTCTGGAAGTATCCCAACCGGAACGAATTTTTATAGTCAAGGGAATAGTAAGCACTTTTCGCACAGCTTTCAAGATACGCCGGGCATTTTCCAGATCCTTCATTAATGCCACGCCTGCACCGGTTTTCACAACTTTGCGCACACTGCATCCAAAATTTATATCAATGATATCCACTTCCCCCCTGTGGGCAATTCTTTCAGCTGCGTAGGCCATTGCATGGGCTTCTGCACCAAAGATTTGGACAGAAAGGGGTTTTTCATCCAGTGTGGAGCAAAGAAGGGTTTCGGTCTTGGCAGAATTATACAAAAGTCCCTTGGCGCTGACCATTTCTGAACAGACCATGGAAACGCCACACGCTTTTACAATGCGACGAAAGGGAAGATGGGTCACCCCGGCCAAAGGCGCAAGAATGGTGTGGCCCTCCAGGGGTAGGGAACCTATTTTCATAAAGATATATCCATATCAAAAATTATTCAGGGACGTGGTTTTATTTTTTTGATCGCCGATGCTGGGCAAAAGAAATCAGCTCTCCGCCTGGGGCTGTGGATTTATTGTCCGTCTCTTGTGGCACTTTTGTTTTCCTTTGCGATTCCACTGGGGGGTCATCTTCCCACTCGTAATCATCTGGAGGACAGATCACTTTTTCCATCCGCATCATCTGGCCGTTCATGTAAAAGGGATCACCATTAATATAGTCAGCTTTCAAAATCCAGCTAACCGGCTTTGGAGGTATATTGAGAATCAGCAATTTAATGATAAACCAATCTTTTTTCACATCGGGTCTGATTTCTTCTATGCGGGCAAAGGAGACGGGGTCGTCCTCAATATATATCAATATTATATCATTTTCCATAGGGGTATTTCCTGATTCTTAATTTCTTTACAAAAAACATACATGTTGGCCTATTAAAATAGTAGTAGTAGATGCCTCCCCCGACAACTGGCCTGACCGGAACGGAAACGTCGGGGGTTATGCTGTTGGCACTCCAATGCTACATTTTCTTATAAAAAAATTGCCACAGGTGGACCGATATTCTGACCCGGTTTGCCCATGACAGTTATTTAGCGCTGAGCATCGCGTAAAAGTGTAAGATAGCACATCCAGCGCTAAAAATAAATCTCAAACAAAAATATAGAATTTGAATTGTGGCACGACATAGTGGTATAAAGCGGTTTAAATTTATGCAATCCTGTCTCTGGCAGATCTTTTACCCCATGATGAAAAAGGAACGCCCATGGCCCAGCCATTATCCTATACACTGACATTGACAAAAACTGAAGCCGCCGCCGGTTATTTCCAGGCTGTACCAAAAAATCTTTCACACCTGGACGACATACTGGCCGCTTTGCAACACACCCCCATGGACAGTTATCTCCACAAATCTGCCCTGGACCTTTTGGCTGGCTTCTTCACCCGGGAGGAACTTGAAACCCGTATCCCGCAGGCAAAAACACAGCATGATTTTATTTTATTAAGCCTGATCTGCGAACACCTACTGCTCTCCCGGGGCAGGGGAAAAATCAGGGATTATTTTTCCGATCAGGAGGTAAAAGAACTGGGAACACATTCACCGCTGGTCCACCTCAGATGTGCCCTTGAACCCAACCGACGACTGCACTCCCAGTGGATTCGGATTTTCCGGGAAAATATGATTTCCCATGGAGAACTTCCAACACTTAACGCATCGGGGTTGCCCCCCATCTGTTCCGGGGAGTGCCAGCCCATTGTCACGGCTGGACTCGCCATAAGCGATATCCATAAACATCACCTCTCTTCCCCACCCCCCCCCAGCGTATTCAGCGCCGAAGAAACCACTGCAACCGCCTTGGAAAGACTGGCATCTGCCGGTGTTTTCCTGGAGCAGGAAATGCGGCATCAATCAAGCCTGAGCCCCATTGCACTGCTCAGAAAATGGCAGTTTAAAACCACCACGGAAAATGGGCGTCATCAATTCACCCTATCAGGCACCCAGACCAGCTACGGCAAAGGACTCACGCTGGAGGATGCCAGGGTATCTCTTTCCATGGAGATTGTGGAACGATGTGCATCCTTTGCCTCTGTGTCAAAAAAAGGAGTTTTGGGAACCCAAAGGGAGTATCCCTTGATTCATGGATCCTGGTCCTCCCTGGTCAAACAGAGGAAAAAAGCTATCAACCCCCAGGAACTGGCCCAGGAAGTAACCTACCGGGATGAGCCCCTTTATTGGATAGAAGGTGACCAGCCCGGCAAGCAGGGCCAGAAAAAAGTATGGCTGCCAGCCCAGGCCCTGTTTCTTTTTTTAAATCTTGATGAAATTGATCTCTTTTCCGGACTGGGCTCCACAGGGCTTGCCTCGGGGAACACCCTTGCCCAGGCCAAGGTCGCTGCCCTTCTTGAGGTGGTGGAAAGACATCAGGAAGGCACCGTTCCCTTTGAGCCTGCCACCTGCTTTCGCCTGGTGGCCCGGGAGGAGCGACTGGCAGCCCTTTTAGAATCCCATCGGTCCCTCGGTATTGATGTATTGTTCCAGGATATCACCCCCCCTTCGGGAATCCCCTGCTGTAAATGCTTTGTAAAGGACATAGACGGGGTCATCCACAAGGGCACTGCAGCCCACCTCAATGCCCGCAAAGCCATTGTGTCCGCTCTGACGGAAACCCCCTATCCTTTTCCAGAAGGTCCCCCTTCACAGCCGTTCAAGGGAGATTTTACCCTGGTGGGGTATGAAAATCTTCCCGATTTTACCACCGGCAACCCGGAATCAGACCTTGCCCTGCTGGAAGAACTGCTCGTATCCCAGAATAAGCCCCCTGTCTATGTTGATCTCACCCGAAAGGATATGAACATACCTGTGGTCCGGGCCATTGTGCCCGGCATGGAGATCATGGGGGATTTTGATCAATTCTCCCGGGTTCATCCTGACCTTTTTCATAATTATATCTCCCGGGAAAAGCAATAAGGGCCGCAAATAAAATAAGTTAGACAAAAATAATGCAGAATTTCCAAAGGATGAAAAGACAAGCAGGTTGGTATATTCTTTGGCATAAATAGCATTAAATAATACCCCATTATGCCATTCTCATTTTTCAGAATTGACTCCAACATTGCCACTCTGGGGCTATCCATGGCAATTATTTCACCGGTCACTGGACACTGATAACCCTGAATCAGCAAATGAAGCATGACAAAATTAAGTTAAATTACAGCGACTTAAATAATATTTTACACAATTCTTCAAAATCATAAAAATTTTATTGACAAGGCCGTTTCAAGCGGTTAAAGTAAAATTCACCAAATAAGATTGAGCGCTCGTTCAGCGATTGACCGGGATTTATCCATTTGCATTTGTTAAGTTTTTTCAAAAATAGATAATTTTATTTGTACACCCTAAGCAGAGCACCCAAGTAACAAACTTGATATGCTATATTTATTTCCGTTGTTAGCATCGCCATTGTGATTAAAGAATTCTACTAAATTATTTTTACATAAAATTTTGTTCAGTACGCATTAGATATAGACCATATAGTTCAGTCTGTGGATAAAATCGCTTTTGATGTTTTTTCAAAAAATATATCTATCTTCTGAAAAATAGACAAAAATTTTTGGTATATTGAACAATATCATGGCTTGCCAGATCTTAGCCTTGATGGTGCATTGGTTATTTAAGAATTTCATGGCGTATGTTTTGTTGTATTAAATTCAAGAACTTAAGCTCACGACAAATAATAGAGATAAAGAGATTCAAATTATTCATGAACTTTTCAGAACAGGAGAAATGTAATTTTAGTTTGTGGTTTTCGTCGATGAAAGGGAGCTCTCCACTGGTTCGTAAGAGTGGGGACTCCAATTAACATTCAACGGAGGAAGAAAAGTATGACAGAAGCAGGTGTTGTTCAACCCGGAAGTTCAATAAAAGCAGAAGCAAAAAAAGCAGTGGCCCCGGGGGAACTGACGGCCCGATGGGGACAACCGCTGACCGGAATTATTTCGCTGGTCTGCTTTACCTTAATTGCCTGGGGGTTATGGTACCTTTTAAGTGACCCAAGGGGACCGATTAAAGCGTTCCCCTATCCCTTTGTAATGTATCTGGCCATGATGATTTTGGTGGGGCTTTATCAACATATGTTTCTGGGCGACTGGCCCTTTGCAAAGTTACCCCAACCCGCCCGGGGAATTGTTGAGACCATCGTCAACCTTGCCCTGGTGTGGTTTATCATCCACATTGTCTTTTATAAAGTTTTAGGAGTAGGGTTTAACTTTTTAAGCCAGGACAATCTGGAAGCAATGGCCGCCGCAGGTCAGGCCGGAAAATTAGATCTTGCCACCATGCAGGCGAAACATTTTGCCGAAAGCGCGGTGGTCTGTTTCGTATTGATTGGCTTTTACAGCTATCCATTTGTCACCATATTATTTGGCAAATGGCCTGTCCAACCCAGTAATCTTTCCCAGCCCCAGGCAGGGCTTTTGGAAATCACCTGGTGTTCTTTCTGGACCCTGATTTTCTACACCACTCTCATTGTTCCCTTTTGGGGACTGGTATATGGCAAGGCACTTGGCGCCTCCTTTGGCCTGAACACCCCCTGGTGGGGCGGCATTGCCGACTTCACCCATCTTCACTGGGTGTTTGGTTGGTGGGAATGGATGATCGTCATTCTTTTCATGACTGCCAATGTATGGCGTATGAAACCCTGGAGCCTCATCGCACTTCCCCAACCCTGGAAAGGTCTTGTTTCTTTTGTAATCAATGTGGTTCTGGCCTATATCATCGCACTGATCTGTGTTGCCATCGCACCCCTGTGGCTGCCCCATGATGTCATCCATCACCTACAGGAAGCAAAGCCTGAAAATGCAGAGCTTTTACGGTTTCTCTGGTATCACGCGGCAGAAATCGCAGGTTTTACTCTTGTTCCTTTCCTCATCTGGCACCACTATTTTGACGACATGGTTCCCATGGCAGACAAGGACTCCTGGGGCGCATTCGGTTTCAGGACCTTTGGTGTTCTGGTTCTTTGTGCCATTAACTATGTGGTTTTCTACTATGTTGGCTGGGGCGATTGGGGCCTTGGCAATCCCCACTGGGCACACAAGTTCACCCATGGTGAATCTCTGGTGTGGAATTTCTGGTGGATTATTCCACTGCTGTGGAACGAATGGTTCTTTCACAAATGGCCCTTTTATGTCCATGAGCATTGAGTAAAAAATAATTAAGACCGCTGGCTGGGATTTTCCCGGCCAGCGGTTTTCACCCCTGGAAAACATCCTTAAACGAGCCATGTGCTAAAGACTCAGGGATTTTTTGCCTATTTTTTATAAAGAGCCCTTACCTCACAAGTCATAACTTCTCATAATGCATTGAAATCCTGGGTTTAATCATAAGATGGGCCACTCAGGTAAATTTTTAATTAGCCTCTCATTTTTTTACCCCATGAATAAGGAAAGTTCATATGTCCGAGAATAATGCCTATTTTGATGTCCTGACACCGGTTCATTTCATCAGCAGATCCGCAGCTGTGTACGATGATAAAATTGCGGTGATCTATGAAGACAAACAATACTCATATACACAATTTTACCAAAGGGTGAATCGTCTGGCAAGCGCCCTGAAAAACATAGGGATTGGCAAAGGCGACAAGGTGGCGTTTATCTGCCCCAATACCCCACCCATGCTGGAAGCCCATTTTGCAGTTCCCATGATCGGCGCTGTTCTGGTGAGTATCAATATACGTCTTTCCCCCGGAGAACTGACCTATATTATTGATCACTCCGATGCCAAAGCCCTTTTTGCAGACAACGAGTTTTCAAAAGCCATAGCTCCCCTGATGGAGGAAATTCCCAAAATAAAAGCCTGCGTTAACATTTGCGATATCAGCGATGAACGCCCCCTGAAGGGTGTGGAGTACGAGGAATTCCTGGCCTCAGGATCCCCCGAAGCCATGGTTCCCGACATCGACGACGAATACCAAGTCATCAGCATGAACTATACCTCCGGCACCACCGGACGACCCAAGGGTGTAATGTATCATCACCGCGGTGCCTACATGAACGCCCTGGGAGAACAACTGGAGTTTGGTGTCAACAGCAATTCCACCTATTTGTGGACCCTTCCCATGTTCCATTGCAATGGCTGGTGTTTCACCTGGGGTATCACAGCCATGGGCGGCACCAATCTCTGTCTTAGAAAGGTGGTTCCCGAAGAAATATATCGTCTGATTAAAGAAAAAAACGTCACCCACCTTTGTGCGGCCCCCACTATTCTTATTGGTATGTCCACCTATGCCACCCAGCAGAACATCACCCTGGACCACCGTCTGGAAATCATGACCGCAGGTGCCCCACCGGCCCCCACGGTGATCCAGAACATGGAAAACATCGGTGCCAATATCACCCAGACCTATGGATTAACTGAGGTGTTCGGCCCCCACAGCGTCTGCCAATGGCAAACAAAATGGGACAATCTGCCCCTGGAAGAAAGAGCTAAAATCAAGGCCCGCCAAGGTGTTGCTTACATTGTGGCCATGTACATGGACGTTG
This sequence comes from uncultured Desulfobacterium sp., assembly GCA_937124525.1. The sequence goes on along the minus strand of CAKZLA010000573.1, from coordinate 6,852 downwards.
TAAATCCAGAAACCATGGAACCGGTTCCCAAAGACGGCCAGACCATCGGTGAAATCGTCATGCGGGGCAATAATGTCATGCTGGGTTATTACAAAGATTCCGAGGCCACAGAAGAAGCATTCAAGGGAGGATGGTTTCACAGTGGTGATCTGGCCGTCATGCACCCCAACAACTACGCACAGATCATGGACCGTAAAAAAGATATCATCATCAGTGGGGGGGAAAATATCTCCACAGTGGAAGTGGAAAATGTCCTGTACCAGCATCCTGATATCATGGAGGTGGCAGTGGTTCCCATCCCGGATGAGAAATGGGGAGAAGTACCCAAAGCCTTTGTGGTCCCCATGCCAGGAGCCGATCCCACGGCTGAAGATATCATCGCCTTTTGCAAAGAGAACATCGCCCGTTTTAAGGCCCCTAAAGCCGTAGAGTTTGGAGAACTGCCAAAGACCGCCACCGGCAAAATCCAGAAGTTTAAACTTCGGGAAAAAGAGTGGAAGGGTCGCCCACGCATGGTCAACTGATCCTGTTTTTGTATCATCGCCCCTGGACATACCAAGGGGGCGATTTTATAGAAAATCCAGCAGCAAAGCACCGACAGCAGAGCCTCCGAGGCTGGCCCTTCATGTGGGCTTACAAGAAAGTTTAGGCATTCATAATCTGGACAAGCCAGAACCAAAAAGGTTTTCTAATTTTCTTACCCAAATAACACGAAAAGCAGAGATAAAAATCTAACCATAGTAGTTGTAATAGCAAACAGGGTCATTGCCGTATATTATAAATTTCAAAAATCCGTTCATGGGCCAGATACCGATCGCGATCTTTATCCAGAAGATATCGTTTGATGGCATTGAGTCGGTTTAAAATTTCTGCCTCCAGTATCTGTCGAAGTTCTTTTTTCCCCTGGAGAATCTGCTCTTTTAAAGTCTCACGATTTCGTTTCACCCCATGGTAGGCCTGGGATTTGATACGAATGCGCATATCCACCAATGCATTGCGTTTTTCATCATGCTCCCCGCCCAGGGCCACCACCTCGGGGATGAGATCCGCAAAATGGGTCACAGCAATGATATCCTTTCCTGCGGCCCAGTATCCCATCAAGAACTCCGGTTCCAGATCTTTGTAATTTTGCAGGGGCATGTACATGCGCCGCAGATGAAGCAAGACCTTCTCCGTTTTTTTACGATGTCCGCCGATGATGACAGATCCCCCAACTTCAGCCTTTCTTATACCCTTGGTCCAGGGTGCCCCGGTGATGCCAAAATCGTTGCACAAGGGAATTCTCAACAGGGCAGACAGGGTGTTCAAGGCCAGGGCATACCCCGCCGACGGCCCCCCCACATTATAAGAGGCAGACAGCAGTTGATGGTGAATGGCATACCGTTTCAAAAAATCCTCAAAAAGCCCGGCAATGTTGATATCCCCTGAAAGCTCCTGGAGATAATTTTTCACCATGGTCAGGGCCTCCCTTGCCGACTGCCGGGTCATCTGCACGGCCAGATCCATCTGGGCCGCACTGTCCGCCGGAGAGGAAACCGCCCCTGTCACCAAAATATGCTCCTGTTTCAAACGACTGGTGAGGCTGGTGGCAATGGGGAGAAGAATACCCGTCATTTCATTGGCTCCCACTCCGATGATAAAGCCCACCTGGGCCTCCTGGCTTAATTCTGCCTCCAGAAACTCGTTGAGCTGTACATGGCCTTTACGCACAGGGCTTTTGGAAATTTCCTTGCGGGCAGACTCCAGATGGGACTGGCCAATGGGATACTCTTTTTCGCTGTTAATACGTTCGGCCAGTTTAAGAATGGTGGAATAGCGCCGGACAAAATTGATGGGGTCCCCCTGGATTTCCGTTTTGAGCAGGGGGGGGGCCTTCATGGCATCCAGTATTCCTGTGAGGGTTTTAAAATTAAATTTAATGAAATTGATCTTTTCTGTTTCCGAAGAATCTTTAAGGTCTCTTAAATTAAGCAACACCTTGTACTCGGTGGAGCAAAGGGCAATGGCCTTTTCCGTAAAGGATGAAAAATCCGCAGGGCTGTTACAGATGCCCTGGGCCGTTTCAATGATCTGTTCCACGGAAATCTGCCGACCATGGGTGATGGCAGCAAATTGTTTTTTGATAATATCTGCAATGTCTTTTTGCCGCAGATGCCCTGACACCTCAAGCACCTTGAGCCGTTTGGAGCGGATGAGGGCCGGGTCCAGGATATCCAGACGGTTGGTGGTGAGAACGGTGAATACCTTATTCAAGGGGATTTCACCATCAATGAGGTTTAAAAATTTATTGGTCACCGCATCGGAGGGTGCCCCCCAAGGGGTGTCGATCTCTTGCCATGTGGCTTGTTCCAACCCGTCGATCTCATAGACCCCCGAGCCGCCCATCACACCAATCATTCGCTGCATTGCTGTCTCCTTGCATGGCCAGTTGATGCAAGTTTGCGGCGCAGAAAAAGGGCGCGCAAGGGGCAATTACGCCGGCCGGATGCGGGACCCGCCGCGAACCGTTTCAAGTGGGCGTCTCAACCCGCTGTACCCAGACCGATTGATACCACAATTCCGCGGGCGCTTGCGATTCCATAAAGGCGATGTCGTAGGCGTCACGACCGACCGAGATGATCGCCATGTCATCGGCGTGGCACATGCCCGTGGCGTCGACCAAATGCCACGCGCCACTGAGCCAGACTTCGGCGACGGCGTGGAAATCTTGTGGCGTGACATAGGGGCTATAGGTGGCGACCATGCGGGCGGGAATTTGGGCGGCGCGGACCATCGAACACATCAGATGGGCGTAATCGCGGCACACCCCTTGGCGTCCGGCGAAGGTTTCCAACACATTGGTGTCGGTATCGGAACTGCCGGGGACATAGGACAGGTTGGTTTCGATCCAATCGCGGATCGCGGCCACCTTTTGCCCACCTGAAAGACCGCCAAAGCGTTTGCTTACAAAGCTGACGAATTTGTCCGACTGGCAATAGCGCGAGGGCCGCAGGTAAGGCACGACCTCGCTCGGCAACATATGCCAGGGTGCGGCCACAAGCCCATCAAGGGCGACGCGCGGGCGGGTGATGTCCAACAGCGCACTGTAATTGAGCAACATCTCATAGCCCGGAATGCGCGCAAACACCCGCTCTCCCACATTCGAATCTCCGACGATCCGGTTGACCTCAGCATCGCCAATCAACAGGCTTTCATAGGCGATCTCTTGGCCCGGCGCATGAGCCGCCTCAAGCGCCAAAAACACTGTGTTCGGGTTTGGAAAGCGGTAGGTCATTGCGACGTCGATTTGAATGCGCATTCCGTGTCCTATGGGTGTGGCTGAATAAGTACAAAGCTGACAGGGGTGGGGCGACATGAGCGGGGCGACAGGGGTAGGGCGAAATGAGAGGGGAAAGGCCCCCAGTGTCTCTGCCGTATCTGGTCTTGGATCGGCTTTCAACGAGAGTCAGAGGTCCGCGGCCTCGGCCTATTGGAAGACGCGTCATTTTCACAAAACGGTTGCGTTGAGGATGCCGCTTGACCGTTTGATAGGCTAACCCGGAAGCGTCACGATGATCGCGCCCTTGCTGGTCGCCACGACCGTGTGTTCGTATTGGACGACGGGGGCGCTTGGGGTGCTGTAAAGGGTCCAACCATCCTCACCTTGGTCGGCCCAAAGCCCACCTGTGGACAGAAACGGTTCGACGGTAAGCACAAGCCCTTTGCGGATGCGGCGCTTGTCGTTTCGGGTCGGCCAAGTGGCAATTTCTTCAGGGTCTTCGTGCAGTGACCGGCCCACGCCATGGCTGGCTAGATTGCGGATCATCGTGTATCCGCGCGCCTGTGCGAAGCGGCCAATGGCAGTGCCGATGCCCGCCAAGGGTTTGTCTGCGCCGACCTGTGCGATCCCGATCTGCATCGCGCGTCTGCCATCGCGGCACAGGCGGTCCAGTTTGGGCGATCCAGTTTGGGCGATCCAGATTTGGACGACAGGGGGGCAAGCCGATGGGTCGCGCCGGTGTCGGCAAAATAGCCATTCTTGGAGGCTGACACATCAATATTGACCAGATCGCCGGGGGCGATCACCCGGTCTCCTGGGATGCCATGGGCGATTTCTTCGTTCACGCTGATGCAGGTGGTGCCCGGAAACCCATATGTGGTGCGCGGCGCAGACATCGCACCTTCGCGTTCAAGACATGCGCTGCCGATGTCATCGAGTTCGCGCGTTGTCATACCGGGTTCCATCGCTTTCGACATGGCTTGCAATGTGTTGGCGACAATCCGGCCGATGTCTTTTACCCCGTCCAACTCGTCTTGCTGGGTGATCGTCATGCTGGGCGTGTCCTTCTATTGACGCGCTATTGACGCGGTGTGTGTCCGGGCAGGCGCATCTGTTTTGCATGGGCGCGCCTCCCAGTCATGCATTCAATCATTCGGTCGAGTCAATTCAAACACCTTGGTCACCTCGGCATAATCGCGGTAGCCAAGGCGCGACAACATCCGGGCTTTGACCACGTCAAACCGCCCGTCCACCACACAGTCCGGGCGGATGTGGATGGCGACGACCGTGCCAAAGACGACATGGTTGTCCTTGCCGTCGAGTTGCACAATCTGGGTCATTTTGCATTCGAGTGCGGCGGGCGCGTCTTCGACCCGCGAACAGGCGATGTCGCGACAGGGCGCGCGCAGGGCCCCGGAATGGGTGAATTCGTCCTCATCAAACGCCAAGGCTTCGGAGGAGGCATTCATCACAGAGATTTGCGCCGCACTCACCAGATTGACGCAAAACTCTCCGGTCTCGCGAATGTTGCGGATGCTGTCTTTGCTGCCGACCGAGGCAAACATCACCTGCGGCGGGACATAGGCGACGGCATTGAAAAACGAGTAGGGTGCAAGGTTTTCAACCCCCGTGGCCGAACGCGACGAGATCCAGCCGATTGGGCGCGGCGACACGATGGCGTTGAACGGATTATGCGGCAGGTCGTGGCCCTCGGTCGGTCGATAAAACATCTTGGCGCTGTCCTCTTCTTCGCGTTGCCCCTCATCTAGCGCCGTGTTAAAGCCTTTTCAATTCACTTGAGGCAGGGGTTCCTTGAAAAGACCCGCGACATCAGGCTGTTGCACGGCGTTTTACGAAAATCACCGGGGTCGATTTTCGTAAAACGCTTTCGCAGGATTTCGAGCCAAAATCCGGGCGCATTGCGGGTTCGGCCAAAGAAGGACAGGGGCAGGGGCAGGCGTGTATCAGCTCGAAGTTGAAACGGCGGATGATTACTGGGAGGTTGAGAACCTCTATGACACCTGTTTCGCGCCTGGGCGCGAACTGTTGTCCTCCTACCGATTGCGGGATGGCGTTGAAAAAGTATCCGATCTTTGCCTCGTGGCGCGCGATCCCGACGGGGTTTTGGCCGCCGTCATCCGGTTTTGGCCGATCCGGGTGGGCGCCGGCGAAGATCGCGCTTTGCTGTTGGGGCCCGTGGCGGTTCACCCGACGCGGCAAGGCGAGGGTTTGGGCGGATTGTTGATCACCGAAGCCATGGCCGAGGCGGTCAAACTGGGCTGGGAGCGGGTGCTTTTGGTCGGGGATGAACCCTATTATGGCCGCTTTGGTTTTGAAAAACTGGATCATGTCGAAATGCCGCCGCCGACCAACCCGGATCGGGTTTTGGGCGTGGCATTGCGGCCCGGCGCATGGGATCATGTGTCCGGTCTGGTGCATAAAGACGATTGAGCGCCCATCTGGGACTTGGCAAAGCTGGCGAGTCCCCCCAATTATCATACATGAAACAAAAAACACCCGCCCTGACCGACGGTGATAACGTCGTGTTGCAAGCTCCGACCCCGGAGACCATTCGCGCCCTTGCGCGTCGGCTCAAACGTGCCAACACGCCGGGGATGCAGCTTTTGAACCTCGTAGGCGGTACGGCGGACGGGCTGTTTGGCAAATTGCCAAAACCTGTGCGCGCACATCTTGAAACGGCAACCCTTTCGGCGCTTGAACTGGCCTTTGATGGCGCGGCGCGCGGGCGGCGCACGGTAAAGGGCAGCGCGTGGTTGTCGCGGGCTGTGACCTCCGGTTTGGGTGCGGCGGGTGGGGCGGGCGGATTGCCAACGGCCCTGGCCGAATTGCCGGTGACCACGACCGTGCTTCTTCACGCCATTCAAAATGTGGCGGAAGAATACGGGTTTGACCCCGAGCGAGAGGACATCCGTAAGGCCTGCATCCAAGTGTTTGCCGCTGCCGGACCTTTGGAAAGCGATGATGGTGCCGATCTTGGGTTTTTGGCAACGCGCACGACCTTGACTGGCGCGACATTGAACGGGATCATCGCGCGTGTTGCGCCGCGCCTGTCTTTGGTGCTGGGACAAAAACTCGCGGCGCAAACCGTGCCGATTTTGGGCGCTGTTGCCGGGGCGGCAACCAACTACGCCTATACCGCCTATTATCAGGACATGGCCCATGTCAGCTTTGGCATGTTGCGTTTGGCCGAGGACAGCGATCAGAGTTTTGATCAGCTCAAAGAGCTGTTGCTGGCCGAAATGAAGCGTTAACTCATAAGTTTAAGCAATCATGCCTTGGTTGGCGAGATAGGCGATCAAATCGGCGCGCACCGATTGCGCGCCGCGTGCGGCAGCTTCGTCGATCACGGCGGTCACCTCACTGAGATCAAGCCGACGCAACACGGATTTCACCGGACCAATTGAGGCTGGGCGCATCGAGAGTGTGCGCACGCCCATGGCGGTCAGCGCGATGGCCTCAAGCGGACGCCCGGCATCTTCACCACAAAAGGACACGGGCGTCCCAAATCGGTCACAGCGGGCGACGATTTGGCGGATGAAGCTGAGGAAGGAATAATTCAGCGTGTCATAGCG
>CAKZLA010000572.1 GCA_937124525.1 uncultured Desulfobacterium sp. | reverse complement strand
ATATGAAAGAATGTTAGCTATATTTACATTTTCATATAAAAAACATACATGGCAGAAAGAACTACCACAACGAAAATCAAAACTCCAATCATTACAGCCCATTGGACGGAGTTTGTTATAAAAAATCATCATAAGGACAGTTTACCGGAAGCTCAGAATTCATGATTGGGGGCAAAAAACACTTCACAACCACCCCGGGGATTATCAATATATTTTTCCCCATTTAATGGAATAATTTTGGGTCCAAAAGGATTGGCGGTTCCAAGAAACAAGCCGTAAGGAGATGAAATCATGGTACGCAAGCCTATATTATAAGGGTTACGCATGCCATTTGTGGTGACTCGCACCCAATTCTCCCCGTCAAAACTTCGATACAAATCAAAACCGGATTGATTTTCCATGAGAAATTGTGAACCAAGTTTATCAATAATACGAACAAATGATTCCGGCCATTTGTCCCTTTGTGCATACCCAAGGGTACTACTCCAATCAAAAGTTGAAAGGTAAAGCCAGCCATCGTGTTCACACATACGCCAAAAATAACCATTAAAAAAATTATCAAACCCCGATAAATATCCCGATAGGGGCGCTTTATGCCCATCAGGTGTATCTCGTTCCTCTCCAACCAGTAAGTCCCAGTGTCCATCTGGGAAAATACGTATCAACTCTGGTGGAGCAGGCCCAATCTTGTGTTGCTTGTCAATCCCTCCCCCCTGAATCGCACTGCCCACATAGAGAGCCCCCTTAAAAGGAAACATGCTGAGCACACATTGATTCAAGGGGCCACGATAAGCTCCGAATTCAATCATTTTTTCCCAACGATAAGGCGCTTCACCCTCGGCATTGGTCCGCCATACTTGATATCCTTCCAGATTAAAGGTTCCCACATAAAGATGATCACCCAATCCTGCTATTTCAAAAACCGTTTTATTGCCAGCATCACCAAATCCAAATTCACTGACCGGTCTCCATTCACCCTTGGTCGGATACTTGCTTTCATAAACGATGGAATGTGAAGAGACATTGGGATTACCACCACGGGAACCTGCGGGTGTGGTATAAAGGGCACCTTTAAACTTCGCCATGGCGCGAATGGTGGTAACAGGTAACCCGATTAAACCAGGCTCACAGGACGGTTCAAATTTTCTTCCATCCTCAGACATCAGCAGCACAGGCCCCGGCCCTTTAGCCGGAGACCAGGTGCTGATAAAAAGTATGGGCGCATCTGGTTTATCATCATCATGATAAACCACCATGCCCCGGTATCCCAACTCCTTGGGAATGGGTTTACCGTGACTGCCTGTGATCGTTACGGCCTTGTGTACACGTTTCCAGGTTTCATTATGGGGATTATAGCACCATATCTCCGCACGCAAATCAAGATCAAAAGGTTTTTCAGGACATTCAACAGGCCACGGACTCATGCCGATGGGTAACCGCGCCTTCATCAAGGGAAAGTTTCCACGGGTTGTGGCCACGTACAGTCGATCTTTAAACCATGCCATTGAATGTGCATAATTATTTAGACCGTCACCAAAACCACCTTGGGCTATCATTTCAAAATCCCTTTGAGAAAATCCGGGATTGATTCCCAATTTGTTTTTAGGCTTCATAAAAAAGTATTTCCTGCCCAATTTAAACGCATCATAGATTAATACCTTTGCCAATTTTCTTTCAGTCCATATTTAAATCCATATGTTGAAATCTTAATGCATTGAGGACACATTATATGGTGTTGATGCGGCTAATTTACAACTGTTTTCGGCTACCCGCTTAAGCCGGGATATTTGTAAGGATTTCCATGTGGATATTTAGCTTTCAACCCCTAAAATCCAAGCATCCTAACCTGGACAAGCCAGAACCCAAAAGGCTTTCTGATTCTCTTGCCAAAATAACACGAAAATAAGAGATAAGAATCTAAAAAGCCTATCCCACTTTAAGTGGGTAGCCCAGTTTTCAAATTTGGCGAAGGTGTTGTAAATTGTGTCTAATTATTTTTAGGATGGCTAATAAAAAAGTTCCAAATTAAATCTGTTGCGGAGATATCGTAGTTAGGCAGTTCTTCGGTGTTTACCTCCCCTTGGGAGCCCGGCCAGGAATGTGTGCCGTCTAAAATAGTGTACAATACTACTTCGGTATTGTTGCGCCCGCCTGAATATGTTTCTACTGTTATATTCCCGTCAGCAATAATCTCTTCTTTCGCATCCGTAATGCATCCATTATATTGGATCCAAGGCGCAATGGATTCATTAACACTTATGTAACTGTATGCCTCTCCAGAAACAGGCCTTGCTGGCAAGCTACCTTCATAGGGAACAATGTCATCTTCCATTCCATGAAAATGAATTACAGACACTGTGTCGTTCGGCTCCGGCATTAAATAAAGATCTGAATTTTCAGTAAATTTTCCACCGCCAGCTCCAGAAACAACCGCAATTGAAGCAATAAGGTCAGAAAGTTCAGCCCCAAGACGGTACGTCATCATCCCACCGTTAGAAAATCCCGCTATATATATTTTTTCAGAATCAATATTATAATTATTTATTAACTCAGATATCAATGCATAAATAAAACCAACGTCATCTACATATTTTTTATAGGCATTCCCGCAACAGAAACCGGCGTTCCACGCATACATTTCATTTAATTTACCTGTCCCGTCAGGATAAACGGCGATAAATCCTTCCTGATCAGCCTTTTCACTCATACCGGATGTTTGTTCAATTTTTTCACTGTCTCCAAATCCTCCATGCAACACAAGCACAACCGGATAAACTCCCAAGGCAGGATCATACGCATCAGGAAGATGTAAGCGATAGCTTCTCGTAAGGTCATCAAACGTCATCTGTATTACCTCAGAATCCACGGTGTCAGGAGGCCCTGTAACTTCAAGACCGCTCTTCTCAGAATTACCTCCATTTTGACATCCGGTCAAGAGAGCTGTTAATATTATCATTGTCAGAATAAAATCAGATCCATTTTTCATAACAAAAATTTCTCCTAAAAGTTCAGAAATCAGTGATTCAAAAAGCGTCTCTATGCTGAATCATCCGCCCTTATGGACAGATTCTGGGTCAATATCCCGTCCAGAAATTCCCGGCAATGATCAATAAACACCAAAGGATGCGTGATTGGAAAGAAATGATTTGCCCCAGGGATTTTGATAAAATCGGCATGAGACCACACTTTGAGCAATTGTTCACCCGTGGGAACAGCCTGAGAATCTTCACCATACATTGTCAGTATTGGAAAGCTAAAATTCCGTAGCTGATTAAAAGATATTTCATCATCACCCATTAATTCTTTCTCCGCTTGGGTCGTTTCCATCAATTCCAACCACCTGGTTGCCGTACGCTTGCTGTTTCTTCCCATAAACGACCCCAGTATTTTTTCAAGTTCGCACGGAATTTCCGTATTCTTGATCTGAAGTCGTGCGACACTGTATAATAACTTATATCCGAAATAGGGTTCGTGAACATCGAGATTCAAACCGTATTGATGTAAAATGGGCTGAATTTTTTTCCCAAACGCCCACTCTTTTCCATTTTTCAATTGTCGAACGACATGCATGTGCGTGTCAACCAGTATTAAACTGGAAACATAAGCGGAGTTCATGCAGGCCAACTTCATCACCACAGCCCCTCCAAAGCTATGGGCAATAAAATGGGCTTTTTCAATACCCAAATCATTAAGCAGCAATTGAAGATCCAGGGCCATATTTTCCGGGGTATAGCCACTAACGGTTTTCCCGGACCGGCCATGGCCGCGCAGGTCATATAAGGTCACCCGATAACGTTCTGAAAAAGCCACTGCATGGGGAATATACCAGAAAGCCAGATTTGTGGCCAACCCATGAACCATCACAATATCTTCACACTCATCCCCGGATTGACATTCAATTTGAAGATGATTGATTCGAACTCCGTTAATTAAAGACGATGGCATGATCTTTATTCGATATAACCCAGAAGCTTTAGCTGGGCCATAAGTTTGTCCTTTTCATTTTCAGATATGGATTCCGACGATTCATTTTTTTGTAAAATGGTTGCACCACCTTTAAGCACAGGATGTTCTGCAAGATATTGCTCGGTAAACACCGATTGGGGTACCTGACCTTCAAAATCATCCGGAATTTCCAAGCCCAAGCTGTATAACAGGGTCGCTGCAACGTCGGCAACATGTCGTCTTTCGACTATTTCTCCCTGCTTAATTCCGGGGCCACAGGCAAAGAACACACCGTCGGGATGGTGGGTTCCTGCAATCTCATCCCTTTGTTGCACCACAGGGAGCTTATCTTTTATCGAAACAAAGCCAAAATCACTTAAAACCAACTGCAGGTCTGGAGCATCATTCATAGCCGGTCCGGCAAAGATATCCTCACGTTTATATATTTGACTGATAACTTTCTCACCTGTTTCAGGATTGCGCAACAGCTCCAAATCAGATATCAATTGATTCCTGAAAGCGTCATATTCTTCAGGTTTAATACCTGTACCCTCGGAATTTTCGGCCACACGAATGGTGATACCATTACTTGAAGGTGTTCGACAATAAGCCGTGGTATTCTCCCAATCCAGATTCGCAAACATACTATCTTCACGCCGTGCAGCCTCATCCGTATCAGGCATTTGCTTCCAGTTCAAATATCCCTTTTGGTGCAGATAGGAATTGATTCGTACGACCTCGTGTGTGGCCGTAAATCCGTGATCAGATGCCATGAACACCTGTACATCCGGTCCGGCCACATGCACCAATTTTTCAAGGAATGTGTCAAGCTGCCTGAAATAGTCCAGGCACAAGTTCCGCATACGTTGATGATATTCACCATCCTTCCCTGTTTGCAAATTCGGATCCAGAAACAGCCATGCCTGATGTTGAAGTTTATCAACACCATCAAACATTATGGCCATCAAATCGGGAAATTCTTCTGAGAATAGATATTCTGCAATTTTAAACCACTGTCGCTCCCGCGGCAAATGATACTTTACCCAATTTTCACGTTCCTCATCGGACAGAACAGTGATCGCCTGTTTCTCCTGACTAAAATCCCACGCCAATTGTTTTGGATCAAATTCAGGAAGTGCTTTAAGCCGATCATATAAATTTTTGGGAGTTGTGTTGCGTCTCAGATGACGCCATGGAACAAATCCAGGCACCATGAAACCATTAAAATTTTTAGGAGGGGGCGCGGTAAAAGGAAAATTTAGTGCAACAACGTGCTTTTTCTGACGGCTGGCAATGGACCATATGGTTTCAGCAAGATTGTCTCGTGAATCATACAGCGTGAAGAACACGTCATCTCCACGCTCTTCCGCCCGTATAAAATCAAAAACACCGTGATTTCCAGGATTTTTTCCTGTCATCAACGAAACCCATGCAGGCGGTGTCAAAGGATTGGGAGTCGAAAGCAATTTACATCTCACTCCTTCTGCATATATTTTGGATAAAAATGGCATAACGGGTCCACCGTCGGCACTACTGGTCAGCTCATCCAATATTGTAAATGTCGCACCATCCATACCCAAAAACAAGGTACGCATATTTCGGTCTCCCCTTTTTTTAAATTTTATCAAAAATAAAATCGGCTATTTGTTTTATGGACAAATCCGACACATAACATCCGTTCACCATCAAAAGATTCTGAAACCCGATTTTTTTATTGTAATACTCCTCTATCGCCACACATAACTGAATGATATCAACAGATGCGAACTCCAAATCTTTTACTAATGTGGTGTTCCCGCAAAGCCCATCATCTATGTCCAATCCCCAATCCTGAATTAAATCCTCAACTATATCAACAATCACTTTTTCTATAGCCTTGATATCCTCATCCACAATCATTATTTCTTTCTCCACCTATCATGTTGAATGGCCTGTAGCAAGCGCAATGACAGATTCATTTTCAAAATTAACAACAACGTCAACCACAGTTCCGGCATAATTTACATGAGCTCGTTTCCAACCATCATTTAAAAAAGAGACTTCAAACATTTCAGGTTTTCCCTGAAGACCTGTCCCTAAATATTTTCCGGCAGCCTCCTTTGTACACCATATACGTAACAACTTTTCGTTTAAATCATTCCCGGTAAAACCATTCAGCAGGTTCTGCTCTTTAATGCTTAAAGCACCTTCCAACAAATCCGGTTGTTGTACTCTTTCGATATGTTCAATATCCACTCCGACAAAATGCTGTGGCGGCGCAACAGCTACCAGAGAGAGCCTTTTATCATGGGCCAAGGAAATTTCGGGGGGCTGAATTAATTGATTTCTCCACCAACCGTCCACATAAGGTGCTCCTTTTTCGTTATGCAGAACAATCACATCCGCAGGATATAATAACTGACCTGTTTGTTGAAAAATCCAATATCTTACCGCCTCCTTAATACAAGCCCGTCCGAGTAACCATTCCCGTCGATGACGTATGTTTGACCTTAATTTCCGCCACTCTTTTCGTTCCTGGAAATCCAGTAGGGCATTTGCCAATATACGCAAAAAAATATTGTCGGACTGCCCGCAAAAACGTTCACTCAAATGAGTAATCTGCCACAACATCACATCTTTGGTTCCAGTTATTGTCCCAGGTCCACCCAACCATCCGTTCAAGGGGTCACGGCGAAATTGATAAAATCTGTGGGGCACCGAAAAGTAAACATTCACCAAATTCTTCATTCTGAACAAGGGTTTCCCACTGCTGTCAAGACATTCAAACTGCCATGATTTAGGTGCTTTAATATCATGAACGTCCAAAGGGTCATGTGGATGTTGTTGTGCACGCAGTGTCAACCCCGACACGCTTTGAGGACATGAACGATACAACTCAAGGCGTTCTATGGTTGAAGGGAAACAATTAAAATCCGTTCCAACTTGTTGGGCAATCCAATAGGCGGCCAACTGTCCAACAGAATCCAACAGGACAGGGTTCAGCACTAAACCGATTTTTTCATTATCATCAAAAAAACCATCAAGGCTAACAGTTGAAAGGCTTGCCTCAATTCCCTCTTTATTCCATCTGTTAATTTTCTCTATGGTTTGAAAAATCGGGCCATGAAACATGCCAATTGTATAGAGTTCATGTCCCTCCCATCGAAACTGTTGTCCATTAATAAGCTCTGGCAGGCCACAAATGTGCCTCTCCGCATTAAATGAAAATTCAGCAGAAACAACAAGCGTACCGGCATTAAAAATATAGGCCCGATATAGTCCCAGATCCATATCAACCAGCTCGGCTCGCACATTCAGGATTAATTCATCATCATCCAATGCTATCCAACCCAGGGCTCTGACATTGGCAATCATTTTTACTGCCGGAGTGCCAGCCAGCAATGCACACGCCTCTGCCATAATTTCCAGGCTGACCATCAAAGGAACACAGGAAAGCCCCATCAAATCGGATGCTCTGCCGGAAACGAAACCTGACAGAACATGATCTTTTAAAAAAGCATCATCATAAAGGCAAAGATGACATTCAGCTTCCAAATGCTGTTTATCCATTTTTGTGATGACCGTTAAAAAAGGCGTATTCTCCCCTGCCGAAATAATTTCATTCCGATTGCTTTCCTGGAAATCACTAAAATATTCCATGACCATTTGCTGTTGATCTTCAAAATTGTTCATGACATTGGTGTCATCACCCATACCATGAAAATCAGCTCCTGGCTCATCCTGAGGATTAACGGGAAATTGCTGTTTCTCGGGAAAAACGAAAATTTTTTGCAGGGCAGCACGATCATCTTTATTTACATGCAATACAGGCAACGTGTTGCTTAAGTGAAGGCCTTCCTGGTTATTATGTCCAGATCCCATCTCCACAGAGCGGGACTCAAATAATTTTTCAAGTTTTATCTCCTTGCCATTAACATACAGATTGGACAATACCGTTAAAAATTGCTCAACACCATTTTTATTACGTTGATTTGTGGGCAATGACAAGGCTTCTTTACCATTTAAAATATCATTTAAAAAGGCACTGAGATTTCCGGAAGGACCCACCTCAATAAAATAACGCACACCATCACGGTACATGTTTGACACCGTTTCCCTGAAACGAACGGTTGTGGACCATTGACTGGCAGCCAGGGCTCTGACGTCTGATGCCTCATCCGGAAACAGTTCTGCTGAAGCGCAGGAATACAAAGGGATACGCGGTGGCTTAATTTCTTTGGTTTGATAGTATTTGTAAAAAGCATTGCTGACGGCAATAAATTGCGGAGTATGATAACCACGGTCAAATGGTAAGGGAATGCAGATACCGCCAACATCACTTAATGATTTTTTCAGGAATTCAATGGAAGCCTTATCTCCAAAAAGCACAAGCTGGTTAGCACAATTGTCCATTGCGATGACGACCCCCTTATTCAAAGCGTCAATCTGTTCTTCCACAACCGACTGGGACAGTGCACCGACTGCCAGCAAGGCACCTGTCGGAATTTTTCCCTCATCAAGAACGCGTTGATAAACGGTGTTCAGCCCCCGAACAAATTCAGATAGATTAGATTGATTTTCAGCATCAATTGCCCCAGAGGCTGCCAAAGCCGAGGATTCTCCAGAACTATGCCCAACCATGACATCCGGTTGCAGCCCAAAGGATTGTAACAAGGTGTTCATGGCTTGCCCGGCAATGAACACTGCTTCAGAACCAACATCCATATCATACAAGCGCTTTTCCAACTCTTTTCGATGCTGTTCAGTCAGTTCACTTTGAGGGGGAAAGATGATATCCGTCCGGGCTTCCCCGGGTTTATCATGATACAACCCCCGCCAAAAATCGAACCAGTGCCGGACTTCATCAAAACACATAGCAAGATCTGCAAACATATCAAGGTATTGGGAGCCTTCGCCAGGAAAGAGGAACGCAAGCCTGCCCTCCATAGGGCCATGGCAATAAACGATTCCCGTGCGTGTTGACCATCTGTCATCTGCATTTTTTTTAAGACGTTTTAAGGCCACCTTGATTTTTTTAGAGAGATCTCCAGTGTTTTTTATGACGATTGCAAGACGATATGATTCTTTTTTATCCTGACTGTTTAACGCCGCCGCAATATCACATGCGAGACAATTACTGCTTTTCCTTACCAAATCTTCAGCTTGATTCAGCTTGGATTTTAATTCTTCCACACTTTTAGCTGAAAACACGCATAGTTCAGCTGGCCATGGTGAAAAGGATAGAAACTTTTCTGCTTTTTCCGCTTGATTTGGGGCCTCCTCAAGAATGGCATGCACATTGATACCGCCAAAACCAAAAGAATTAATGCCCGCACGACGTGGCATTCCCTGGCAAGAAATCCATGGCCTGCTGGAGGTATTGATGTAGAAAGGAGTCCGTTCAATCCCTAATTCAGGATTAACCGTTTCACAAAGCGTTGGAGGTAAAATTTTGTGATAAATTGCCAGCACTCCTTTAATCAGACCTGCAATTCCTGCGGCAGGGATACAGTGCCCAATCATTGATTTTATGGACCCGACGGCGATACGGCTTTGGGGAGGAACTGTTTGCTCACCAAAGATTTGCGTTAGTGCGGAAATTTCAGTTTTATCTCCCAATGGAATACCGGTACCATGAGCCTCCAACAGCTCTATTGAGGCGGGATCAATGCCACTGTCCGAGTAGGCCCTTTTAACAGCAAGTGCCTCCCCATTCACATTGGGTGCCAAAAGGCTTTGTTCCCGACCATCACTGGATGTCCCCACACCGCGGACAATGGCATATATGCGGTCACCATCGGAGATTGCG
>CAKZLA010000571.1 GCA_937124525.1 uncultured Desulfobacterium sp. | reverse complement strand
AACTTGATACCCCTCTTTAATTGAAGAACGCCCTATCTGGCGTATGGCTTCTTCAAGCCCCCCATGCGTCTCTGGAAAATATGTCTTAAAAATGTGTGTTATCTTTGCCATAGATAAGGGATATACCATATTGGTTCCATGATGAAAACCATTGAGGTATATATTGGGGCTCATGTTGGATTCCGGGGGCTTATCTTTTGATATTCGCCATAAAAACTTGAATATCGAGGCAGATGAAACTCAACGCCCCCTTATGGTTTGACGCTTTCAATAGCTGCCGCTGCATCCAATATTCCAGAACCGCAACGGTATGGATTGTTTGCGCACTCTGTCCCAGAAGGGAATTCCCTTGCGCTGTTTTGAATTGCAGTTAAAACCTCTGCCGGGGTAAGGTTAGGATTTATGGAATACATTAAAGCAATCACTCCTGCGACATGGGGCGTCGCCATGCTTGTACCCTGGTAATAGCGATATGAATCATTCTCGGATCTTTTCAACCCCGTATTAAGGGTCGACAGAATGGCATCTTCAATGGAAAAGCTGTTTTCTCCCCCCGGGGCGCTAATTTCCACTTTTGGGCCATAATTGCTGTACCAGGCCAGATCCCCACTGCGGTTGGTCGCAGCAACAGTGATGACACCATCACAAGATGCCGGGCAAGTATTTGACGCATTTTGACTCTCGTTTCCAGCAGCAACCACTAAAACGGTTCCAGCGCCAAGCACATCATTCACGGCATCCTGCCAAAGGCTATCACAGGCACCACCACCACCAAGGCTCATATTAATAACATGGGCCGGAGTGGGGTTATCGGGTATACCCGGAATGGACATGCCCACAGACCAGCGCATGGCATCAACGATATCCGAGGTAAAACCTCCCAAACGGCCCAAAACTCTTACCGGAAGAATCCGGCATTGCCAATCTATCCCGGCACCACCTATACCATTATTTGTTGCGGCACCGATGGTACCAGCAACATGGGTGCCGTGCCAGCTACTATTATAAGTCATTGTCCAATCTCCTTCATCGCTGGGGTCAGGGTCTCGTTTATCTTGATCCCTGGCATTAAAACGCATATCTATAAAATCATAGCCCCCCTCCCAACGACCTTTAATATCTTCATGATCACCCAAAATACCGGTGTCAATTACAGCCACCACAACATTTGGATTTCCAGTTGTTAAAGCCCAGGCTTCAGGCACATTAATCCCCCCTACAGGTTCATAATAATTCCATTGCTGTGGGTACATGGGGTCATTCGGGGTGATGCCCAGCGGTTGCATGCGACGATCTGGTTCTGCATATTTAATTATTGATAGAGATTTTAATCGATTGGTAATCAATTTGACTTTTAAAAAGGGCATTTCACTGGGCAAAAAAAGTACTCTGGCACCTCCCGACATTTTTCTAAAACGTCTTAATGAGATACCTGCCTCTTTTTCCATCCGACTGATCTGCTCTTTACTGATTCCATCCTCTTGTTCAGATCCTTGATAATCATACAAACTGACAATAATCCGATTAGTGGTATCATCGTCTGCGCTTCTCTGCACATCCAAACCACCTGCGTTGACAGATTGGATAATTACACAAAAAACAATTGTCATGGTCATGCATAAGGTAAAAAGTCTGTTCATAATATCCTCCATAAAACTTGGCTCTTCGCGGATTAGTGTGATTGAGGTATGATTCTTGTAATCAATTCTCAGTGTTTACGCATCAGCAGCTATGAATTTTCACAATATTTGTTTATTTCCATGTTTTTAATAATCGTCGTTGATTGTTTTTATTGTTCCACGGAAATTTATATTTCGTTTCCGGAAACATCGGTTTGGGATTTTTTTCTATGAACAACGGATGATAAGCATTATTTTTTACAGATAACATTTGTTGGTTTGAAATTGTCTGACGTCCCATTGGATTAAAATTAAACACGTAGTCAATGACGGCATCAAAGGGCCTGAATACAGCATACTGTTTTAAACGCAAAGATGGATTTTTACCCGGGGTAATATGATCCGCTACAATTTCACATCCGTTAATGCTTTCCGAACGTACAACCTGAAAGTATTTCTGCGAATCCGGTAACCGGAAATCATTATAGATGTCTATGGCCATACGATGATCATTCGTATCATCCTGATCATAAACCTGCATCATTAAAACAACATGCCCTGGAAATTTCCGCAGTTTTTCAGGCGTAATCTGAAATGAATACCAAGGGGCACAGATATACATAAACGCCCCTTTTTTACCCCATTTCATATCCACCAGTCCCTTATAAGCCATAGCAGGTGTTGCCCCACCGCCAAAAGAATGCCCTACAAAACCCACACGCGTCAGATCCATCCGGTTGCCAAACTTTTGAACGGCAAGTTCGAATCCTTTCCACAGAGTTGCATACCGTTCATCAAAATTCGATTTGATTGTCTGGTACGGGGAATAAACCGTAATATATCCGTTACTGGTAATGTGCTGTAGCAAAGGGGTATAAGCACGTTTCCAGTTGGATGCTCCAAATGCATGGGAAAAAAAGATTACAGGGCGTTTGCCACTTGCACCATTAGGGAAAAAAATGGAAATTTGTTTACCTTTCCACAATGGATTGTCCAGCGTCAGAACATTCATAGAATACGGCCCCTCTGAACCATAGCTATTTGTAATATTTGCTATAAATTTATCACATGCAAATTTTGGATTACCGGTTGTTTCATTTTGTGCAGTTTGTTTCCTGTTTTCCAACCTTTCTCGAAGCCTGCCTTTGCCAAGCAAACCCGAAAAACAGGACGTTATTGTCATTACGAAAATAACTAAAGAGACGATCCCTATATTTTTTTTTGCTTTGTAAAAGTGATTTTTGGTTCTCTCCATTGAAATCTCCAATTCGGGCAAGTTTACAATTTAAGAAATGAGTTTTAAATAACTTGCCCATTTCAAAAGCCGATTCCGTTGAAGGACGGTGTGTCTTGATTTGTAAATGAGCATATTATTTCGAACTCTTCCTATCTCCCATTCCCAACCTGGACAAGCCAGAACCAAAAAGGTTTTCTGATTCTATTGCCAAAATAACACGAAAATCAGAGATAAGAATCTAAATAATAGAGATAATATAAAAATATATAGAGGATAATGCTCAGAATGAAAAGCAAAAAATAAAGACATCCTTTATTTTCCGTTTGGCATCTTTCATTTCCCGGTTTACACTTTTTAGAGCAACATTCCAGTTTTGTGGAGATTTCTCTCAAAAAAGTGTCAAGTACTTTTTTATTCCAAATGAAGTTTTAGTCTCGTCTCAATCTGATTTGATTGATCCTGAGTATGATCAGCAGACATCACAATTTGTCAGGAATGATAGTTGCTGCAATCTATGGATCGGTAGAATGGATGACGATGGTATGTTTGATCCTCCTTCCGGTGAGTTCCTCTTAATTGATCAAAATGCAATGCGAACAAACGACATCCAGATTACATACAATGGCCCTGAATGGGTTCAGACAATTAATGGCCCTCGGATTGTTTATACCAAGTTTTTTAAAGACGTCCCCCATTGCGCAAAAACAGCCAGACTCGCACTTGCAGAACACAGCGAAGATGGAAACTGGACATATAAATTTATAAGTCCTCTAAAGTCCATGTTTGCTCCATATGGCAGTAATGATATTGATAATGTTGCACCACGGATTACTGACATCGATGACGATCTCAATCACTATTGGCGTGAAATCAACGATCCAAGAACAGAAGAGTTAATTCCGTTATTGGCTCCTTCACGAAGTGCTTTACGCTTTGTGGAAGGATCTCGATCAATCGTATTTACGGCAACTTCACCTATTGACAATACGGTACAAATCTTCCAGTATGACATTGACACAAAACTGATGCGGGAGTTTTTATTAAGTAAGATGGACCTTATATCTACTATAATAGAAAAAACCCGGAGGACCCTGATTGTAACAGTATTTATTGCACAGAAGGCATTTTTCGGGCACACACAGGCCTAACACCTGGGTAAGAGATTTTCCTCCCTTAACCAATCTACCCATTTCTACAAAAATTGAGGGTTGGTCATAACAGGGGCACCTTGTAATGGAATTTTAACGGTAAAAATTAAATTCTGTTATTACGGCATCTTGTGATGTGTAAAAGTAAGGTTACAATAAGTCCTTGATTTCAGAGATCCTTTTGCGTATCATCCGGGATTTAAAGTGTTGAGCCGGCGACATCACCCCGGATTATTGAAAACTTACGTATAAAATTCTATTTCCCG
>CAKZLA010000570.1 GCA_937124525.1 uncultured Desulfobacterium sp. | reverse complement strand
ATCCATAAAAATTCGGCCAGAAAGAACGGTCCCATGGTGATTATCAATTGTGGGGCCATTCCCAGTGAACTTCTAGAAAGTGAATTGTTCGGCCATGAAAAAGGGGCCTTTACCGGGGCTCATCGGACAAGAATCGGCAGGTTTGAAATTGCGGATCAGGGCACCATTTTTCTGGATGAAATCGGGGACATGAGCCCGGATCTCCAGGTGAAATTGCTGAGGGCCCTCCAGGAGAGGCAGTTTGAACGGGTAGGCGGCTCCCAGACCATTGAGGTGGATATCCGGGTGATTTCAGCCACCAACAGAGTCCTGGCATCTGAAATTTTGGAAAACCGGTTCAGGGAAGATCTTTTTTATCGGTTGAACGTGGTCAGTATTCCCCTTCCTCCCCTCCGCAGCAGAAAGGAGGACATCCCCTTACTCACCCGATTTTTTATTGAAAAATACAGCCGGGCAAACCAGAGACACATCACAGGGTGTACCGACTCTGTGGAAACTCTTTTGGCACAATATCCCTGGCCGGGTAATATCCGCGAGCTTGAAAACGCTGTGGAACGGGCTGTGATTCTGACCCGTGGTCCCAGGATTACTCCAGAAGATTTGCCCTCGTCAATATTGCCGGACATCCAGGGGGAAAACACACGCTCTTCCATGGAATCTTCGGAAATATCCCTGAAGGAAATGGAAAAAAAGATGATTTTAAAAACCTTGGAAGAGACTGGGGGCAATAGAACCCGGTCCTCGGATATTCTGGGAATCTCCAGAAGGACGCTTCAGTTAAAATTGAAAAAATATGGAGTGAATTAAATGGGACTCTTCCTTTCCCGAAGACCAAGGTTGGATCAATTTTCCATGACAGCGTATCGCATGCCCTTTGGGTTGGATAGATTAACACCCGGGGTGGATAACAATCGATACGACGTTTGTTTAAGTAAGACCTTTTGCAAGAGCGCAGAACAGTTTATTTTTTGCCTCATGGAAGAGATGGACATGTCCGTTGGAGAAAAAAAGCGCACCGAAAAAACCATGGATATGGCCACCAGGGATCTTTTTAAAAAAAGTTATCAGGATTTGATGCGCTCTGCCATTAATCAGGCAAAGGCTAAGCGTGAAATTCAGGTGGATTATATTGCCCGCACGGCGGTGGCCATCTATGTTATCGGGGAGATTAAAGACTGTTTTGGCAAATTTGTGGCCAACCTTCGACAATTGATCCAGGAAAAAGAGATGTCCCCAAGATATTCATCTGAGGAATCCCTTGCCCTTAAGGCCTCTCTTTCTGAAATTTTGTTGAATAAAAAACAAATTCTCCGGAACACAGGGAAAATTGTGTTTGACGATCTCAGTGATGTGGATCAGAAGCATCTTAGCGGGATTCGGGAATCCAATTTTGGTGCAGAAGCATTGTTGCCTGAAGATCTGTTTTTAAATCCATTTCTTTATGTGGGTAAAATGGACGATAATTTTATGCTTCAGGTTTATGACATTCTACCAGGTCATCGAATGGAGGATGCAGATCGTTACGATTTAATGCTTTCCACCATTAAACATAAATTCATGGAGTTGTTTCCCAGCGGTGACGCCGATCTTTTGGATGATTGGAGTGTCGATGTCCCCTTATCCCGGCACACAGATGAAGCACCTTCACCCATTCATGGAGAGGAGCGCTGGGAGAAAATCGTGGATGGGTGGATTAAACAAGCGGATAACGCCGGGATTCTCTTTGATTTTATTGCCACCCGGGAAGAGTGTTCTTTTCTCAGGGAACAGGGCGAAAAAGGAGAAAAATTTAAAGACTTGAAGGCGATGGTCTTACAGCAGCGACTTATGCTGCAGTTTTTTTGTAAAAAATTTCATGCCGCCAGGATAATCAAAAGAATACATGCCTCCTTTGAGATCCGATCCATCTGTTCAATATATTGCCCGCCATTGGTACCCCAGGTGATTTTACAATTTATGCTGGTACCAGGTTCCCGGAAAATAATCATAAATCGTCTCAAACGTCTGTCAAAGATTAACCAGGTCCCCCTTCCCATGGGACCTTTGAAACAGTGTCAACGACGAATAAAATACCTTGGCAGGGCAAAAAAAGAAGCTTATTTAATTCGTTTTTTTAAAGGATTTTTCCGGTACCATAGAGATTTTCAGAATTTTATAATGCTTGAGAAAGCCATGGACCGAATTCATTTGGTGATAGATGAGGATCATCTAAGGCTTTCCCGGGTGAACAATACTCTGTATGAATTTTTGCTTCCCCATGAGATCAGAACCGAGGAAAAACCGGTGATCAGCCACACCATCTTAAAGGCGGATATAAGAGGGTCCACAGATATTGTACATCAGATGAAGACAAAGGGGCTGAACCCGGCCTCCTACTTCAGTCTGAATATGTTTGACCCCATCAAAACGGTGATTTCTGAGTATGGAGCGTTTAAGGTCTTCATTGAAGGAGATGCCATGATTCTGGGACTTTATGAGCGGGAGGGAACGCCTGATGGATGGTATAGCGTTGCCAGGGCCTGTGGGCTTGCTGTGGCGATTTTGAAGATTATACAGCGGTATAATGGAAAAAATCAACAGTATCATCTTCCCCTCCTGGAAATTGGCATCGGTATTACCTTTTCCCATGAGGCCCCCACTCTTTTTTTTGACGGGGATTTTG
This sequence comes from uncultured Desulfobacterium sp., assembly GCA_937124525.1. Next base: position 6,063 of record CAKZLA010000570.1, on the reverse strand, counting down.
AAATTATGATTTCCTCTGCCATTAATTTGGCAGATCGCCTGTCCGGGTGTTCCAAGGGGATTCGAAAAAACATGGAGGCAACAAAACCGCCCTTTAATAACTATGTTTTTCAGACGGTCTCCGACGAGGAGGCTGCTGCCACATCCGATGATCTTTTGAGTCGTTATAATGTCAATGGCATAGAGCTCCATTCCCAGGCCTTTGAAAAATTGTCAGGAGAGATCCGTCTTCAATCCATTGAATGCCTTATTCCCGGAATTCAATCGGAAAAAATTCGTTTTTTTACGGGCACCTTTCCCACCGTCACCGGACAATCCCAGCGGATCATTGTCCGCCAGGGAACTATTCCCCATGTGCGAAAATCGGATCTTGACCTGATTACCATGACCGATAAAAAATATTATGAAGTTTGTACCAATCCCAGGGTGTATGGTCATTTAAAAAAGCATGAGATATAGGTTCTTTTTATAACTAACATGGCAGATTAACCTGCCCCACAACGAAAAATGAAACTCCAATTATTATAGCTTTTTGGACGAAGCTTCTTATAAAACATACATGGCAGTAGTAAAACTTTGCCACAACAAAAAATGAAACGAGTGTACCCTTTTTAGATGATCGGAGGTGATCGGAATGGAAAATATAGGGCAATCCTCATCCCCCAGCCCCTTTCCATGATTACAAATGCAGAGAATAATGCAAAAAGGGTACACTCAAATGAAACTCCCATTATTGCAGTATTCTATACAGAGTATCATATAAAAAAATTCCCATATATCAGTCAATAATTGTTTCCCCATGGGTGCGAAATTTTATCGCACCCATGCTGATAGCTGCGTAAAAATTTATCATTTTTTATTCCCTTTCTCTTTCTTGTCCCCAGTTGAAAATAAAAAATAAAAAATGACATGCTACTTAATTGACGATATACTTCTTTGAAATTACTAAATTATCCCTGTTTCCATTTTTTTATTACCCAGTGTCACCTCTGGTGCCAATAATTTTGGGCATATCTTTTGCTATTGTTTAAATATAATGATCCAGTTTTCGGACTTGGTTTTAATTGAACATCCTCCCAGGTATGGGGCCTGGGTTGTGCACCAATGGTGATACATAATTTCCCATCCGGGCAGGTGAACTGATGAATAAAATTAATAAAGACATGTTGATCTTCATGCTGGGGGTTTTGATGCTGGGGTCGTTTTCGGGAGGTGTTTTTGCCAGGGAAGAGGGCAAACCCGGGCAAGCTGATGGTGTGTTTACAAAAAAAGTCTCCCTTGACCAGGTGTTGGCCTACGCCACCGGAAATAATCCTTCCATCCAGGCAGAGATTGAAAAATGGCGGACTGTGGTTGAAAAATATCGTGTGGCCACGGCCTATCCCGACCCCCAGCTCATGGTTACCTGGTTTCCAAGTCCCATTGAGACGCGGCTGGGTCCCCAGGACTGGAATGCCTCCTTGTCCCAGATGATTCCTTTTCCAGGGAAATTGTCCACCTCAGGAAGGATCGTCAAAACAGAGGCGGCCATGGCAAAGTTGGCCACGGATGGCAGTGTAAGGGCCATTCGAGCCCGGGTGAGTCGCTCCTTCCATGAGTTGCTTTACATCCAGAAAGCAAGAGAGATTGCCCGCAAAAATGCCATGTTATTAGCGAAATTGAGGCAGATGGCAGAAGCTGCCCATGCAGATGATCGCACCGCTTTGATGGATGTGCTTAAAGCACAGTCCCAGGAAGGGCAGCTCCAGTACGATATATTGCTCCTGGAAGAACTTGAGCACACTGAAAAAACAATTTTGAACGCTCTTTTGAATCGTTCTTCCGGGGCCGAATTTGGGGAGCTGCTGGATGTTGAGATGGTGCCACTTACCTGTTCCCTTGCAACCCTGTACGATCTTGCCGACCACAACCAGGAAGATATTCGTATTTCTGATTTAAAGGTTGAAAAGGCAAAACTTGATGTGGCGCTTTCAGAATATTCAAGCAAGCCTGATTTTAAGCTGGGGTTGTTCTATGCCGCCATTGGTCAGCCCGATGTGGCATCACCCCCCAGAGATGCCGGGGATGATGCTGTGGGGATACAATTTGGCATTAATATTCCCATTTGGTCCGGTAAAAATAAGGGTCGGATTAACATGGCCAGGGCCGGAATCTCCCGGCAAAAAGCCATTAAATCAGAAGTCGTGAATCAAGCCCACAGCACCATACGATCCCTTTATTTTAAACTCAACAATTCAAAGCGCCTGGTTACCCTTTACCGGGAAAATATGCTTCCCCAGGCCCTGAAGGCCCTGGATTTGTCCCAGGAGTGGTTCCGCCAGGGGCAGGGAAGTTTTTCCGATGTGGTGGAAGCCCAGGCTGCTGCCTATAATTTTCAACTCTCCCTTGCCAGGGCCAGGGCCGACCATGGGGGAACCCTTGCAGAACTTGAACGTCTTGTGGGCGGCCTTGATCAGTGTTTTGAGTCAGCTGTTCCGGAAAAATTGGCAAAGGAGGCAAGTGATGGTTAAATTCATGATTTTTATCTCTATGGTGTTTTTTTTCCCCCTTACGGGGTGGTGCAACTACAATGCTATGATGTCCAGTCTGGAGAACTATGTGCCCCCCCTGGTAAGTTCGGTATCTCAATTGGCGACAACCCATTCCCGGAGATTGCCTGAAACCGCTGTCATTGCGGCTTTCCCGGTTAAAGAAAAGAAGCCTGGGAAAATAGATTCCCAGCGCAAGGCCTCTCCTGCCATGGGCAAGGCTTCCCCGGTCATGGACTGGTCCGCAAGTTATATGGATCAAAGGGGGGAAATCCCATCCATTGACAAGGCATTGCTGCCGGATATTGATTCCCGGAAAATGGCTGCAGAAAAAATAGAATTTTTTATCATTCCACCTTTCCTTGTAAAGAAATTATCTGGTGTGGATGGGGACGAAAAAAAAGCAGCATCCCTGGTGAAAAATCAGATTTCCCCCGGGTTGCTGTCAGGAATGACGCTTTTAAGAAATCCAGGCATTGCCCAGGCCCGTTCCCTGGTGGACGCAGAACTTGCCACCCACAGTCAGGTGGATGATCTGGACCTTGTTCTGGGACAATACGCTGCATTCACAAAGGCCTTGATGAATGGTGTGGGACCGGTAAAGGGGCGTTCTTCCATTGAAAAAGGTTTTCCCTTTCCCGGAGTGACGGCCTTAAAAGGTCAGGTGGTGGCACAATCCGTGGCCGCAGCCCGGGAAGGGCTGGCCATGGCCGAGCGTGATGCTGTCATTGATGTGCAACAAGCCTTCTGGAATCTGGTCTATCTTATCAAGGCCCGGGACATTACCCGGGAGACCCTGGCGGTGTTTAAAAATCTCCATGGGGTGGCAGACACCCTTTACCGATCCGGAAAAACCGGTTTTCAGGATGTAACCCGGGTTACAGTGAAGGTTCGTATTCTGGAAGACGCATTGCTGACCCTCCAGGAAAAGCAAAAAAATGTCCAGGCCGTAATTCTTTCCCTGGTGAATCTGCCCCCTGGGATCTTTCTGGGGCACCCTGTGGTGCCTTCCCTGTCTTTTAATGTGCCCAGAATTGAAACTTTATACACAAGGGCGCAGAAAAATCGCCAGGAGTTAAAGCAGATCCGGGCCGTGATCGGCAAAATGGAACGTATGGTGGAGATGGCGGAAACCATGATTTTGCCAGGTTTTGATCTGGGCTTTTCCCGGTACGGGGATGATGCCGTCACAAAGGTGGGCTCCTTGTCCATGGAACCAGCTTTTCCCAAAGGGATAAAAGCCTCCATGGGAAAAGGGCTTCCAAAGAAACCCTGGTATGGTGTGGGGGCATCCTGGCTCATGGAGACCCGGAAGCGCTTGATCGCCAAAAGGGAAAAATTAAAAGACATGGAAGCACAGACCCGGAAAATGGTTCGAAGCTCATGGTATGAGTTGGACCAGGCCGTCAGGACATCAAAATTGTACGGGGATACCGTTGTGGGCTTGTCTGCCACGGCACTTGAGGTATCCACCCGGGAGTATGAGTCTGGAAGAGTGGCCTTTGCCGATGTGGCAGGGACCTATTCAGACTGGCTTAAGGCCCGTCTGGCCCATGCCAGGGCCATGGCTGACATTGGTATTTACAGGGCCCAGCTGGCCCGGATAATTGGAACTGGGAGTTGATATGAATGAAAAAAAAATATTGCCCATGAAAACCATTGTCATCACTGCGATTATAACGGCTGCTGTGATGGGTGCTGGATTTTATCTGGCGGGATTTCACCTTCCCCATAAATCCATGGTGCCCCAGGGGGAGATTTCCCTGGATGATCCCCAAGAGCAGCTATGGACCTGCGGTATGCACCCCTGGATTATCACCAAGGAACCCGGTCTTTGCCCCATCTGCAATATGGATCTTGTTATAAAATCCTCCGGTGCAGAAAACCAGGATGAAAAAAAGAGTGGAGAGCGGAAAATCCTTTATTGGCGGGCACCCATGGACCCCATGGAGATTTATGAGGCCCCTGGCAAAAGTAAAATGGGAATGGATCTTACCCCGGTTTATGAGGATGAATTAATTGGAGGGGTGGCGGTAAAGGTGGACCCGGTCACCCGGCAAAACATGGGAATACGCACGGAATTGGTTGAAAAAGGACTTCTCAATCATACTATTAGAACCTATGGGCACATTACCTACGATGAAACCCGCACTGCCCAGGTCAGCCCTAAGGTGGATGGATGGATCGAAGTTCTCCATGTGAACTTCACCGGAGAAGCGGTGAAAAAAGGGGAACCCCTGCTGGAAATCTATTCTCCTCAGTTATTGTCCGCCCAGGAGGAATATCTTTCCGTATATCGCTCCTTAAAAGGGGGGAAACAAACAAAGAACAGTGGGTTCCTGGAATCGTCAAGACGGCGGCTGAGTTATTTTGATGTGGCTGAGGCTGAAATTGAGGCCATGGAAACCTCGGGTCAGGTGAGTAAAACCGTGCGGATCAGATCTCCTTTTTCCGGGGTTGTCACCCTGAACCGGGCTGTCCAGGGGGGCTATGTCAAAGCTGGAACCCCGCTTTATACCATTTCTGATCTCTCCCGGGTGTGGGTGGAGGCACATATTTATGAGTATGAGCTGGACCAGGTCCGGGTGGGCCAGGAAGCTCAAATGTCTCTTCCCTATCTTCCCGGTAAAATCTATAGGGGGAAAATTACCTTTATTTATCCCTATCTCCAGGAAAAGACCCGGGATGTGGTGATTCGCCTGGAATTTGAAAACCCTTTGATGGAGTTAAAGCCCCAGATGTATGGGGATGTCTCCATTAAAACCGGCGGCACTGACACGGGTATGATCATTTCTTCGGAATCGGTGATTCGGTCCGGCGAGCGTAATGTGGTCTTTGTTACCCGTGGAGGGGGAAAATTTACGCCAAGAGAAGTGACTCTTGGCACCTCCCTTGACCACGGAAAGCAACAGGTGATAACGGGGCTTGCTCCCGGGGAGTCGGTGGTGACATCGGGGCAGTTTCTCCTGGATTCGGAGTCAAAACTCCAGGAGGCTGTTAAAAAGATGATGGATATTGCCCAAAAAGCCCCAACAACTACCCCGGATGAAGCGGATGATTTTTTTGAAGATATGAAATAGCCTGACCACGTTTATAAGAAAATGAGGTGTCGGAGTGCCGACAGCAGAGCCCCCGCCGGGGGCGGCAAAGTACTTTTTTCACCATTTGTTGTGTCGTTGGACGGCATGCCCGTTTATAAGAAACTCCGTCCAATGATTTGTAATAACTGGAGTTTCGATATTTGTTGTGGGCAGGTCAGATCCCAATACGGTCTGCCCGTGGCAGTTATGTAAAAACGTATCATCTGTTTTCAGGTAATACATGGCTGGAAAGGACGGAAAATATGATTGAAAAAATAATTGAATGGTCGGTGAACAATCGGTTCATGGTGATTCTTGTCACCCTGTTTGCCATCCTGGGGGGGATATTCGCCATGGTCAATATGCCGGTGGATGCCATCCCCGATTTGTCCGACGTCCAGGTGATTGTCTACACGGAATATTCCGGCCAGGCCCCCCAGGTGGTGGAGGATCAGG
>CAKZLA010000569.1 GCA_937124525.1 uncultured Desulfobacterium sp. | reverse complement strand
GGGTGCAATGCTTCAATAATATGTTCCACATCCCTGATCTGAATGGTTTTCAACAGATAAGCTACCGGCGAAATTATTGAGAAATCCTGATTCAAAAAATCAGGCGCAGACAGGGGATGGACAAACTGATCCTCCAGCATGACGGGTTTGTCACTGCTCTTATGAACAATGATGGAATGGAAAACAGGGGTATCAACGGCAATTTCCATGGCCGAAGCCAATTCAGGAAACGCCTTTTCTACGGCACCCACATGGACTTCACAGGAATATACTCCCCCCCGCTGGATAATCTCTTCATCAATTGAAGTCATTTCAAACAATGCCATCAACGGTTTGGGGTGGGCCACATAGGTGCCCACTCCTTGAATCCGTATCAGATCCCCTGTGTCCGTTAATTCCCGTAAGGCACGATTAACAGTGATACGGGATACTTTCAGCAGCTTGACAAGCTCATTTTCAGAAGGAATACGAACATCAGGAAGCCATATCTCTTTTTGAATCTGTTCAAGAATGAAATCTTTAACCTGTTCATAAAGGGCTTTGGGAGCGCTCTGGGAGAGTGGTGACATTATCCTTTTTCCATTTTTGCCAGGATCTCTTTTTCTCCTTCCTGCCTCAACCGTTCCAACTCTGAAACAATTTTGTCATCCAAGGGTTCCGGCGTATGATTTTCCACGATGTCCACCACCTTTTCCCGGACACGATCCTCCATGGTCTTTTTTCCCGAAACTTCCCAGGAAGGAGTGGGTTTTTGATCCAGCAGCTTTGCATGCCAGAGTTCTTTCTTAAAATGGTCCATGGTGTGTTTCTGCTGTAGAAAATGGCCACAGGGTCCCACATTTTCAATCACCTCCCGGGCCAGGGTCTCCCGGTTCACAGTGATACCCTCCACAAACCGTTTGGTCATGCCAATGATTTCATTCCCCATCACCAACTGCTCCACGGAACAGGCCATGCCCGCCGCCATATATCCCACATCATGGATGAGGTTCAAACCAGCAAGGCCCTGGCTAAGAATGGAAAAAGACGATTCAAGTCCGGCCTGGGCATCCAGACATTTGGAATCCGTGGCACCGGCAAGTCCCCAGGTGGGCAGACCAAAAGACTGGGCCACCTCTGCCTGGGCTGCAAGCCCCAGGCTGTTTTCAGGAACCCCCATGGTCATCAGGGCCGAAGACATATTTAAAATCCCCACATTACCGCTCATGGCCACGGGACATCCTGTGCGGCGCAGCTGGGCAATGGTAATATGAATAAGAGACTCGGCAGTTATCTGAACAATCGTTCCAGCCAGGGTAACCGGACCTGTGGCACCGGCTTGCACCGTGGAACCAGGTAGCTGGGGAAGATTTCGGTCTGCTGAAACAAAAATGCGCTCAATGATCTCATTTGGGAAATTCAGCGGTGCAATGGCTTCGGGATAGGCAATAATAAAGGGTTTCTCCTGTAATTTATCCATCCCGCCTGCCACAACCGCAGCCATTTCATAAACGTATTCACATCCAAGGGGGGTGTAGCTGATGAACACCATGGGTTTGATGGTGTTGGCCACCACCACGGGGAACTCGTTTACATCTGCTGTGTTCACCGGCACATTCTGGGAAGAGCCCATGGGCATGACAAAATCGATATTCTCACAGGCATCAGCGACCTTTGCCCCCATGGCGATATCCGATAGCTGGGTGGGGCGGAACTCCCCGGTGACATGATCTTTTACATTGGGACTGGCCGTTGAAGTGCCATAGTGGCTCTTTCTTCCCTCCACCTCCATGGCCCGTTTGCCCAGACGATTGTAGATGGTCCACCCCTTGGGTGCCGTTGCCACACACCCTTCTACAATGTACCGGGGGATGCGGATGCGATCTGCCTTGATCACGGCACCCGCATTTTCCAGCATCTTGGCGGCGCCCTTGTGAATACACTTGAAACCAACTTTTTCCACTATATCAAAGGCCGCCTGTTTGATCTCCCAGATCTGGTCCTCTGAAAATATCTGCATTCCTTTTACCGAACTTGACTTTACTCTTGAAGATTGCAACATCGAATATCTCCTGTTTTTCCCATTTATTTTAAAAAACCATCAAAAATCTTTGAAATGGCTGCCTGTTTTTCATCGGCAATGGCCAGGGGCTGATGTGTATCAAGGATATTGTTCAGCTTGGTACGGGCCCGGTCCAGCAGGGAGGTTCTCCCCTGTTCAACCCACTTATCATGGCCCTGGCGGAAAAACAATTCCGGTTCCCATTGCACCTTTCTCAGATGTTTTATGGTATGGGGCACGGTGAGAAATTGTCCCTTGGAAAATCCCTGGGGAATGGCATCCATGGCAAGGGTGTCATAATTAATGGGAATGCCCTTGTGCATCCGCCGAATCTGATCCACCATTTCATTGACAATAACAATCATATCCAGACTGCCAGTGAGACCAAAATCAAGGTATCCCACATCATGGTTGAGATTGGACCCCGTAAAAACAGACATAAAAGCCTCCAACCCTGCCTCGTATGACGCCTGCATATCCGGAATCTGGGCGTCACTGGTGCCACCATATCCCCAGTTGGGAATATCCAGGTGGTTGCTCATCTCAATCATGGCCATGTAGGTGAGGAGATACTCCGGCGCATTGTAAGAACACTGGCCACTTTTCATGTCCAGAACCGCTGCGCCAATGCCCATTAAAAAAGGGGCACCCGGTGCGGCAAGCTGATGGACCACCATGCCGAAAAAGGATTCGGCAAGTCCCTGGACAATGTGACCGGCAACGGTCATGGGTGCAGTGGACCCTGCAATGGGTGCAGGAGAATAGATCACCGGAGAGCCGGTCTCTGCACAGAAAATCAATTTATCCAGACTGGTGAAGGGATGTTTCAAGGGACTGATGGGCTCATCGTATTGTATCCAATAGGGTTTTTCCCGCAGCTCTTTTTCCCCCCCCCGCAAAATTTTAGAAATTTCCCACATGGCCTCAAGGTCTTTTCGATTGTCTGCGGTATTGACAATGGGCTTTGTGCAATTTTCAACCATGGCCTTAAAACTTGCCAGATATGAAAGTGCTGGATTCACTTCATGGGGATGGGCAAAGGACATGATAAAATCAATGTTGGGAAGGGCATCACACACCCTGGCTGCGGTTTTGATATCTTCCAGGGAGGTTCGGTGGCGCTGCATATTTTTAGATTCCACAGACCACATCAGATCTGATCCGGTACCAAAATAGGCCCGTCGACCGCCAAGGTCCATGGCATGATTTCCCTCACGGTCATACATGGCGATGTTATTGGGAACCGTTTTTCTGGCCTGTTCCACCAGGGAGGCTGGCATTCGAACCATGCCGTCTTTTCCAAGCTTGCACCCTGCATCGGTGAGAAGCTTTAAGGCACCATCATGCTGTACCAGCATGCCCGTCTCTTCCATCACCTGCAGGGCAGATGTGTACAACTTGTTTTTATCTTCCTGGCTTAAAAAGGTGAGCTTGGGCTCGAACCCGATTTCAAAATCCGACATAATGCAATCCCCCATATCTGCTTATTGTTCCAGCCTAAAAATAGCCGAACAATAAATATTCGTAACAGGCAGGCCCTGTCACCATAAAAAAATAAAATTCAGTTGAAATAACTTGTACATACAGGATATATAAATACTTATCCAGGAAGTCAATCTAATTTTTAGGTAGATCCCCCCCGCAGAAACATCCCGGCCGTGGTGGACGGACTTGGACTCTTAACCCGTTAAAGAAAAAGCTTGTCCGGGTCGGGATGCCAAAGGAAGGTTTTAAAATCAATGGAATCATCCTGTGAAAAATGAATCCCTTCTTTTTTCAAAAGTTGCCGTTAAAGCTCATACCCGTCCCCCAATTAACTCTGGAGCACTTTTTGCCTTTTACTTCGTAATTGATTATGATTGAGTCAATCTGTGATATAAAGTATTTTATCACTTTAAGGGCAATCCAGCAGGAATTTTATTGAATCAAGGTATTTATCCAGCAGAATGAGGGTTCATATGAAAAAAAAAGATCACCTGGAGCTACTTTGCGATGCAGGAGAAATGTTTGCCCTGCTTTCCGGTGTTTCAGACACAAAAAGAATATTGCAGCGGTGTGTGCGGTTGGTGGCAAAGCATCTCAAAGCCGAGGTGTGCTCCATTTATCTTCTTCACACCCAGGAACAGGAACTGGTACTTCGGGCCACCACTGGACTGAACCCCAATTCCGTGGATGTTGTTAAAATGAAAGTGGGCGAAGGTCTTGTGGGGAAATCCATGGAGACCATGGAGATCATCCTGGAGGACCATGCCAGTCTTAATCCTGATTTTAAATACTTTCCTGCAACCAGAGAAGAGGACTTTGAATGTTTTCTGGCCATTCCCATCCTAAGGGGAACCCAGGGAATTGGCGTCATGGTTGTCCAGCGCCAGGCCAATCGCCATTTTTCCGGGGATGAGGCCATGGTGCTTAGATCCATTGCTTCCCAACTGGCCATGCTCATCGAAAACGCAAGAATTCTGTTGGGTTTCAAGGGAAATGAAATGCCTGCAAAAGCGCATCTGTCTTCCCGCAAACCCAAAAAAGAGATGGCGTTGTCCCGCATCATCCCGGCCCGGGTGGCATCCCGGGGGATGGCCATGGGGAAGGCCATGCTGGCCCGGCACAATCCCATACTTGAGATGCTCAGGAGTAATCAGGAAATCAGTGATGATCCTGACCAGGGCATCGTGGCCCTGGAAAATGCCATTACCCAGACCATCAACCAGATCGAAACCCTTGAACAGGAAATTTCCCAACGTATTCCCGAAGCGGTGAGTCTTATCTTTGATGCCCACATCATGATATTAAAGGATAAAGGCTTTTCCGTAAAAATGAAGGAGTTGACCCGGCAAGGTCAACCTGCTTTATCTTCAGTGGTCACTGTTGCCAGAAAATATATTACCCTTTTCGGTTCCAGCCCGGATGAATATCTCCAGGAAAAGGTGGCAGATGTTGAAGACATTGCCGTGCGCCTCATTGAGAACCTCATGCAAACCACCACAGAAGGGAGCTCAAATCATGAAAATAAAATTTTAATTGCCCGGGATCTTCTGCCGTCTGAAGCGGTAAAATTTGCCATGAAAGGCGTGGCAGGGATCATTCTCACCGGCGGAGGCATCACCTCCCATGCCGCCATTCTGGCACGCTCCCTGGGACTTCCCATGCTTATTACAAAAAAATTGGATTTACTCTCCATCACAGGCTCCCCCACCATCATCATGGATGCCCAGGTGGGTAACATCTATTTTGATCCTGACCAGGAAATTAAGGCTAAATTTCATACATCCATGGACTCTCCTCCCCTTTCCAATGAGATTCCACAAAAGGAGACCCACACCGCAGATGGGGTCCCCATATCACTGATGGTCAACATCAATTTACTGGGGGAGTTGGACTCCGCAGTCCGGCTCAATGCCCGGGGGGTGGGTCTGTATCGATCGGAATTTCCCTTTCTGGTGCGCAGCAATTTTCCCTCCGATGCAGAACAAAAAAGGGTATATGACATTCTTTTGTCCAAGATGGCAGGGAAAGAGGTCACCATACGAACCCTGGATGTGGGGGGGGACAAAATGCTTGCCTATTTTGACAATGCTGGTGAGGCCAATCCGGAGCTGGGGCTTCGTTCCATCCGCTTCACCTTTAAATACCCTGAGATTATGGCCCAGCAGATCAAGGCCATTCTCACCGCCGCCGCAGAGGCAGATCCGGCAACGGAACTCAGAATCATGTTTCCCATGGTTTCGTCACTGGATGAATTTCAAAGGGCAAAAAAGATGGTCATAGACTGTTATGAGGAGTTAAAGATATCTGCCCAGGAGGGGGGCAAGGGTATGGAAAATAGCGGGCTTGCAAAGTTCCCCCAGATCGGCATGATGCTGGAGCTGCCATCTGTTGTGGAGATCATTGAGGATCTGGCGGCCGAAGCTGACTTTTTCTCCATTGGCACCAATGATTTTGTCCAGTACATGCTGGCAGCGGATCGCACCAATGACCGGGTAACCGAGTATTACACCCCCCATCACCCCGGTGTGTTAAGGGCCTTGAACCGCATTGCCAGCGCCGTGATTGCTGCAGGCAAGGATATTTCCGTGTGTGGTGAAATGGCCAAGGAAAAGGCGTTTATTCCCTTTTTCATGGGAATTGGGATCCGAAAACTCAGCGTCAATCAGCATTTTCTCTTTGCTGCACAAAATTGCATCAGCCAATGGAACATATCCGATGCAGAGGCATATGCGGTATCTCTGCTCTCCCAAAACAGCGTGGAAGGGGTATTTGGTATGCTGGATCATTAAGTTTTTTTATTAGAAAATAAAACTTCCGGGCCCCCTCAGCAGAGCCCCCCCGAGGGGCAATAGGAACCGGCCAATTGGGCCGTCTACGGTTCCGGGCCGGGCCCATTGCC
>CAKZLA010000568.1 GCA_937124525.1 uncultured Desulfobacterium sp. | reverse complement strand
TGTTTAGGCTGAATTTCATATAAAAAAGATAAAGAAGGAGTTGAAATATGGCAAAATGGTATTGCACAATGTGTCACACTCAAGTTGAGCAGGAAAATGCCCCGGATCACTGCACCACCTGCATGGCAGCTGGAAAATTGATCCTGGATGTTGATGCGGGAATTCCTGCAACCCCGGAAGATGTGAGGGATCAGGCCAGAAAACGGCTCAAGGGACTGTGCGCCGCCTATCCTGCCTGTGATGGTAATTTTGATAAAGTCTGTCAAAAAGAGGCCTATGGCAAACCCATTGGGTTTGGCGGGGCAGGGCAGGGTTCATCCTTTCGGAACAATGCCCAGGCCCTTATGAATCTGCGCCTTAAAATGAGGGTGGTGGGGGAGCATGTGGAGCCCGATTCTTCCATTCAGTTTCTGGGCATGGATTTGGATTTTCCAGTGATGGGGGCCTCCACCGCAGGCATTGAAAAGTATAATGATGCCATGCCGGAAAAGGATTTCTGCCGGGCCATTGTCAATGGATGTCGTGAAGCCGGTACCATTGGCTGGCGGGGGGATACCTGGTTTTACACACCGGAAAATAATCCTGCACTACAGGTGCTCAAGGAAGAAAAGGGCCAGGGAATTCCCATTTTTAAACCAAGGGCCCAGGATGTTTTAAAAAAATTGATCCACATGGCCGAAGACGCAGGCTGTCCTGCCGTGGGCCTGGATCTGGACGGCTGTGGTTCCACCATCATGGCCCGGAATAACCAGCCGGTGTTCCGAAAGAGCATGAAGGATATCAGGGAATTGGTGGAATTCACCTCTTTGTCCTTTATCACCAAGGGCATCATGGCCGTGGAAGATGCAGAAGCCTGTGCCGAAGCAGGGGCAAGGGTGGTGGCGGTTTCCAACCATGGCGGCAGGGTACTGGATGCCACACCCGGTACCGCAGAGGTGTTACCCGACATTGCGGATCGTCTCAAGGGCAAGGTGTTTATCACCGTGGATGGGGGTGTTAGAACCGGATATGATGTCTTGAAAATGATCGCCCTGGGTGCCGATGCCGTGCTGTTGGGCCGGGATGCCATCCGGGCCGCCGTGGGAGGAGGTACCCTTGGGGTCCGGCTCCACATGGAGCATGTGAAAAAAATATTTAAAAAAGCCATGTTTATGACCGGCCAGAACTGTGTGGCCGACATTGACAGGAATATTCTTTATTAACGACTCAATTCTTTGAGTTGCCAATCTGGCCCATGTTGTATGCCTGGATACCCGTCATGTATCATTTGAATTTTTGAATGTTCATGCATGGGGGCAGTCACCATGGGCCATCATAATTATGATATGGGCAATTGAATTGCCCTGGAGACGGTTTGATGTCACTGATTTTTCTTTATCTTGCCCTGGGGGCTGTTGCTGGCGTGCTGGCTGGCCTTTTGGGTATTGGTGGGGGGCTTGTCATTGTGCCCATGCTCACCTTTGTGTTCACAGGCCAAGGCTTTGTCCATGACCACATTCTTCACCTGGCCCTGGGCACCTCCCTGGCCAGTATCTTGTTTACCTCCCTTTCAAGTGTTCGGTCCCATCATAAAAGGGGAGGCGTTGTCTGGCCGGTGGTACTTAAAATAACCCCGGGAATTCTGGTGGGCACCTTTGTGGGGGCCTGGATCGCTTCCCAGCTCAGTACCAATTTTTTAAAGGGTTTTTTCGGTGTGTTTCTTCTCTATGTAGGAACCCAGATGCTTCTTGGAATCAAGCCCAAGTCTAACCGGGAGATCCCCGGGGCTCCGGGTATGTTCGGTGCCGGTGGGGTTATTGGGATTTTTTCTAGCCTGGTGGGCATTGGTGGCGGCACCTTGTCCGTTCCTTTTCTGGTGTGGCACAACACTGCCATGCGCAATGCCATTGGCACCTCCGCTGCCATTGGGTTTCCCATTGCCGTGGCAGGTACAATGGGATATCTGGTCAATGGATGGGGGGTGGCGGATCTGCCCCCTTACAGTCTGGGATACATCCAGGGCACGGCACTTGCAGGAATTGTGGCAGCCAGTGTTTGCACGGCCCCACTGGGGGCAAAGCTTGCTCACACCCTTCCCGTGGACAAGCTTAAAAGAATTTTTGCATTGTTGCTTTACGTTGTGGCAATGCGCATGATCTGGTCTGTTTTTTAAAATTTTATTATCCCAGCAGCAAAAGGAGATTAAAATGGCTGAAATTTTAATTGTTTATGCAACCCGTTCCAGAGAAACCCTGAAAATTGCTGAGCTCATTGCCGAGGGCGTTCGTATTTCCGGGCATGGTGCCACCTTGAAAAATGCCAATGAAATCAAATCCGAAGAGGCCTTAAAGGGGTTTGACGGCTACGTTTTCGGGTCTGCCACCTACCATGGGGAAATGATTGCTTCCATGAAACAGGTCCTGTTCATTGCCGAGCGTGTAGAATTAAAAGGGCTCCCCGGGGGCTCCTTTGGTGCCTTTGGCTGGAGTGGCGAAGCCCCCCAACGCATATTTGATACCATGGTTAATATTTATGGGATGAGCATGGTGGGTTCTCCCCTGACGCTCAAGGCCAGTTGGCTTGAAGGTGGTGTTCCCATGGCCCAAGATTACGGTAAAGATATTGCCAAACTGCTGGAATAGACATGATCTCTCAAATTTCAGAAAAATGGAATTTTGCTTTTTCCAGGCCACGCCGGGATATTGACATTCCCGGCAGCCCGGAGCGGTGTGAAGAGCGGATTCTTCCCGGGGTTCAGCCATGGCGATTTTCATCCCATCAATATCATCTGGTCCAAAGATGGTATCAATGGAGTCATTGACTGGGAATTCATGGGTTGGAAGTCTGAAGTCTATGATATTGCCAACCTTATGGGTTGCCTTGGCATGGAAGATCCCCCGGCTTTGGTGGGGGATCTGGTGTCGTCTCTTCTCCACGACCTGGAAGGCGGGAAGTTTTTTTGTCCTGTGGGATGGCAATCGTTGTTGGCTTTTGTCATTGCCCTTCGGTTTGCCTGGCTTTCTGAATGGTTGAGAAAAAAAGACCGGGAAATGATTGAACTGGAACTGGTGTATCTCAATCTGCTTGTGGAAAATCACGGAGATATCACCGCCAGTTGGAATGCAATGTTGCCATGACCGTTTATATGATACTCAGTACAAGGTGCCTGAATAATTGAGATTTAATTTTTCGTTGTGGGTGGATCAGTATCCCAATACGGTCTGCCCGTGGCAGTTATATGAAGAAATTCTCTTGATCATTTTTTTGAAAATATAATATCCCCGTAAAATGTAGTGGCCTCTTCTCCGGTATTGTCGGTGTCGGTCATGATGGCCACCCCGGAAATCATGGGAGGTTCCTGGCCAAACAGTTTGCGGTAATCCTCCCGGATGTTTTGGCGTTCCTCAACCCAGGTATTTAAATTATTGCTGCCACTTTCCACCACGATCATCATCACCCTGGAGGTGTAGGCATTAGGCACGGATGTTCCCTGGGGAGCCTTTCCATCCCAGATGTAGTTGATGGCACCCATGGGTGGATATTCGCCATAAATCAATTTTGCCGCATTATATTTTGTCTTTTCAAAAAATCCCAGCCGGGAACCATCATAGGCAAAGGTAATATAAATCCGTGCGGGATAATCATCCCCTGATTTAAGGGTGACGTCACCATTTTTCAACATATTCCGGGTTTTCCATCGCCAGGAAATGATCGGGTATTGCATGGGATCAATGGAGATTCGATGCATGAGCCCCGAAGATGCCCCATTGCTGTGGGCCTTTATGACCCCTATGCCATCCTCCCTGACTAAATCATAAGTGGTGTGATTTGTTATTTTTTTGAACTCCATGGGTTCCCAGCCCTGGGGCTGGGCATCCTCCGGGGAGGAAGTTGAAAAATGACCCACCATCACAGTTTCTTGGGCAAAATTGACCCTTGGTAGCCCCCCCCATAGGATTAATCCGGAAAAAAATAGCCACAATGATATTTTTTTTACATGCACTTCATCCTCCATTGTTTATTGTCGAGTTGAACAGCCCTTCAGTTGGGTTGTTTGTTCCAACTTAGCGCTTCAGTATTTTGTAGTGTGAGACAAACCCATTTTTAACTCGGTTTAAAGTGAGTCAACCAGTGCATCCCTTCTAAGTTGCAGATGTTGTGACCAGTCCCATCAAATTTAACCGTATCTGTCTCAATATTTATGAAACATAAACGTTTCTTTATCCATCAGTGTATCATTTCAATTGGAACATATTCCCGGGGTCTGGCATTGATTTTTGGGGAGATTTAAGTCCCTCCACTTGAGGGCATGCATGAACCTGCCAGAATGCTGGAAGGCGCCACATTCTAAAAAAAAGTGTTCCGGCATGAAAATTGATAGGTTAATTTAAAGAGCCTATTATTTATTCAATGGGAACGGATATGACAAAGGTTAAAACTTTGCCTTATGGTTTACAATGATAAAAAACCAGTATAATATTCTATTTCAGTTTTTTGAATTAAATTCATCTTTTTGTGGCTTTTTTATCATAAAAAAGAACCATGCCTGTATTATGTTTGTCCGGCTACCTGGCCATGGTTTTGATAAGATGTTTTACAAAATTTAATAAAACAGCTAAGGAGAATAATAATGAGTAAATATGAATGTCCCTGCGATTATGTATACGATCCTGCCGAAGGGGATTATGACAATGGTATCGAGGCTGGAACCGCTTTTGAAGACCTTCCAGACGGTTGGGTGTGCCCCCTTTGTGGTGCAGAAAAAGAATTTTTTGAGAAACTTGATTAAGGAGGCTTCAACATGTTTAAACCTGTTGAAATAGCACCGGGAATATATTCTGTGGGATGCCGGGATTGGGATATCCGGGATTTCCATGGATACTCCACCTATGAAGGTACTTCCTATAATGCTTTTTTGATTTTAGATGAAAAAAATGTCCTCATTGACACAGTTAAAAAGGAGTTCAGCCACGAGCTTCTGGATAACATCAGTAAAATCATTGATCCCTCTGACATTGATGTTGTCATCAGCAATCACACAGAGATGGATCATTCTGGCGCTCTCACCGCTGTCATGGAGCGCATTGGTAAGGACAAACCGGTTTTATGTTCTAAAATGGGTCTTAAGAACCTTAATAGCCATTTTCCCGGAAAACTCAACCTCCGGGCCGTTGAAAATGGAGAAGAACTTGATCTGGGAAAGCGGACCCTTGCCTTCATGGAAACCAAGATGCTGCATTGGCCGGACAGCATGTTTACCTATGTGAAAGAAGATAAAATCCTTTTTTCCAGTGATGCCTTTGGGCAGCATTATGCCGGAGACTGCGCCTTTGACGATGAAATTGGTGATAAGGTCATGGATCATGCGGCAAAATATTATGCCAATATTCTGCTTAACTATTCTTCCAGGGTACAGAGTCTCTTAAAATCAGTCCAGGAATCCGGACTTGAGATTAACATGATCTGCCCGGATCATGGGGTGATCTGGCGGGATAATCCCGGTGCCATTATCGCCAAATACGACGAGTGGAGTAAACAAGAGGCACAGAAGAAGGCGGTTGTCATTTTTGATACCATGTGGAAAAGCACCGCCACCATGGCCCGGGAAGTTGCCAAGGGCATTGAATCCCGGGACGTTCATGTGCGATTGATGAATACACGAAAGTGCCACAGAAGTGATATCATGACAGAAGTGCTGGATGCCAAAGCTCTTGTGGTGGGCTCTCCCACCCTGAACAATGGTATCTTCCCGGTGGTAGCCGATGTGATGACCTATATAAAAGGATTGAAACCCCAGAATCGTATGGCAGCGGCATTTGGTTCCTATGGCTGGAGTGGTGAATCTGTAAAGATTCTCAACCGGGAATTTGAGGCCATGAAGATGGATGTGATACATGAGGGACTAAAAATTCAGTATGTACCCGATGAGGCAGACCTTGAAAAATGCTTCCTCATGGGACAGGATATTGCTGACAAAATTATTGGCGTTTGTTAGATTCTTATCTCTGATTTTCGTGTTATTTGGGCAAGAGAATCAACAAAACCTTTTTGGCTCTGGCTTGTCCAGGTTAGGGTTACTTAAAATAATCTATGAGTGAAAAGAAAAATATAAGGAGAAACTGAATGGGATACGATTTCAGTGCAGATGAAATTTTTGAGATGGCAAAGCAGATTGAGGTTAACGGGGCGGCTTTTTACAGAAAAGCTGCGGCAAAGGTGACCGGAGAAGCAGAACAAAAATTTCTCAAAACCCTTGCCGACATGGAAGATCAGCATGAAAAAACCTTTGCCGATATGCAGGCAGATCTGAAAAAAGAAGATCAAGAGAACCTTATTTTTGATCCCCAGGGAGAAGCGGTTCTATATCTACAAGCCATGGCAGACACAAAGATATTCTTTAAAAAAGAGGAACCTGGTCATGACATGAAGGGCATTCTCTCCTCTGCCATCAAAGCTGAGCAGGATTCCATTGTGTTTTATCTTGGCATGAAGGAGTTGGTTTCCGGTGCAGCCGGTAAACAGCGTGTGGAAGATATTATCAAAGAAGAGATGTCCCATATCCGGCTTTTGGCCAACAAACTTTCGGTCATGGCATAAGCCACTGCCATTTTTGAGAAAATCAGGGACCGAGAGCATGGCTAAAAATACATTGTTTGTATTTAAAGGCTTGGTCATAACGTCGGCCATCTTGTGATGTGATTTTAATGGCAAGAATTAAAGGGTCTTCGCGGATTAGTGTGATAAATGTATAATTGTTGTAAGCAATTCGAAGTGTTGGCGTATCAGCAGCTATGAATTTTCACACAAATCCGTGATGTGCCCAATTAAATTCTGTTATTACGATCTCCCGTGGAGATGGCTCACCCCAACAGGGGGGGCATAACCTCGGCCACTCTGGGGAGGGGTCAGGCTTGCGTTATTGACACTTTT
>CAKZLA010000567.1 GCA_937124525.1 uncultured Desulfobacterium sp. | reverse complement strand
ATGAGTCGGATCACCCTTGAAAAACTCACGGCATCTCTTGAATCAATTGAGGCATTTAACCAGGGAAAAGGTCCTTTGATTCACCCGGTCACCGTCCCCGAGGAATTGAAAAAAGATGCCAGAACAGCGCTGCAGCGAATGATCGATATTGTTGAGGAAGCCTGATGGAACATGTTTATGATGTCGTTGTGGTGGGCACGGGGATAGCCGGGCTTTCAGCGGCCATAATGCTTAAAGAGCATGGGCACGACGTGGTGGTATTAAGCAAGGCGGACCAGGCCAAAGATACGGCAACCAATCTTGCCCAGGGCGGTATCATTGCCTGGCATGAAACCGATACCTCCAGATTGCTGGAAGCCGATATTCTCCGGGCCGGATGTGGATATAACCAACGATCTGCGGTCCATCTCATTGCGGAAAAAGGCCCTGAGCTGGTGTTTGATTTTCTCATAGACAAGGTGGGGATTCAATTTTCAAAAACAGAAGCGGGAAAGCTTGATTACACCGAAGAGGCGGCCCACTCCCGGCGACGTATTCTCCATTTTTCAGATCACACCGGAGAAGAGATTCAACGTGCCCTCATTGCCTATGCCGAAAAAATCGGCTTGACCATTTTAACTGGCTATATGGCCATTGATCTGATCACCAACAATCACCATTCCCGGGATACACAGGAATTGTATCGACCCTGTGAGGTGATGGGTGTCTATGTGCTCAACAGTAAAGAAGACCGGGTGGAAACTTTTTTTGCCCATAAAACAGTGCTGGCCACGGGGGGGGTGGGAAATGTTTACCAGCATACCACCAACCCCATGTCCGCCACAGGTGACGGGCTGAGCATGGCCTATCGGGCCGGTGCTGACATCATTAATGCTGAATTCATGCAATTTCATCCCACTTCGCTGTTTCACCGGGATATCAAACGTTTTCTCATTTCCGAATCCCTCCGGGGGGAGGGTGCCCAGCTTGTGGATCACCAGGGCCGGCGGTTCATGGAAACCCATTCGGACCTGGGAGACCTTGCCCCCAGAGATGTGGTGGCCCGGGCCATTTACGAGGAGATGGCCCGGGCGGGCAAAGAGTTTATGTTTTTGGACATTGCCTCCCACTATAAGGGCGACAGCCCCATTCCCCAGAGGTTCTCCAAAATTTATCATACCTGTCTCAAGGGGGGCATTGATATCACAAAAGAACCCATCCCCGTGGTGCCGGCAGCCCACTATTTCTGCGGGGGTATCAAGGTGGATCGCTTTGGCAAGTCCACCCTTTCCCATCTTTACGCCATCGGCGAAACCAGCTGCACCGGTGTGCATGGGGCCAATCGCCTGGCATCCACCTCCCTTCTGGAGGGGCTGCAGTGGGCAAGGCAGGCAGCGGATCACATTCACCAGGCCTTTACTGAGATTGATGTCAGACGATTGGCTCAGATTCCAGCCTGGCAGCAGCCCTGTCAGGTGGAGGACTTTGATCCCCTTCTTTTTCACCAGGACTGGAAGGTGATCCAGCTGACCATGTGGAATTATGCCGGGATTGTAAGGAGTCGACGGGGGTTGGAACGGGCCCGGTCGGATTTGAACTACCACGCCCATCGCATCATCAAATTTTACCGATCAGCGCGGTTGAACCGCCAGATCATAGAGTTGAGAAACGGCGTTGAAACCGCTTTTATTATTGTCAAGGCTGCCATGCGTAATAAACAGTCCATTGGCTGTCATTATGTTACCGGTGTTTAATTTTGGAGAAATAATCGCCTGGCGAAACAGTGGGTATCTCCCCCAGGGTTTGGGGCAAAGCATTAAAGGCATGGAGCCTGTTAAAAGACCCAGGCTCCAATAACACACGTCTGACTTACCCCAGATAAGACCCTGGAATTAGATGAAAGTTTTCAACCTGTGCGGGTACCAATTATCCGCAGCGTTTGGCAAGGTAAATAGATCAAATTTAGTCTTCCATTTGGGTATCCTTATGACCTCAAAAATACTTTAGGGAGTTCATGATAATAAAACTACCCACTTTTGCATGGAGAACTCCGGATAGTGGCTATGGAATTCATTAGCATTGGGTATATTATTTCCCATGAACTCCCTTACAGCTTTTTGGGGAAAAACCCCTACAAATCTGGAATGATCAAATAAAGTGTAAAGTTACTTTTGAAGGATGTCGATTTTTTTTGGGGGAACTGGCTCATTAATTATAAAAAGTATCATGGAATTCTCAAGAAGAAATCTCAAAGAGACTTCACCCCCAAATCCGTTATAATCAGCATGATTTTTTAAGTTTTGCCTTGGTTAAACGGGAGCTCAGGAAAATAGCCAAGTCCTTTAGTCTATTCTCTTGTGGGGAACTTTTCTGACACTGACCACAGGGATAGGCGAGTGTCGGAACACTTTTTCCGCCTGAGAACCAAATAAAGTTCGTGAAATATTACCTCTTCCCTTATTACCAATGACAATCAAATCCACCTGATCTTCTTCTGCTTTCTTGAGAATTTCTTCAAATGGGCTTCCTGTTGCTATATGAATGGTCATTAAAAATTTTTGATCGAAAAAATTTTCTTTGATAATTTTTTCAATTTCTTTCCTCCGGGATTCTGTAACCTCTTTCACATATGTTTGCATATCAATTTTATCAGGATAAGATGTGATGAGCATATTCATGGTATTGATATCCCGCTGGTTCAGAACATTAAGTACCTGTATCTTAGCGTTTGTATTGCCCGCAATGGCAACAGCATATTCAAGATTGGCTATAGAATACTCAGACAAATCAACGCAAACGAGTATTTTGTTTATTTTTTGCATGATGTCATCTCCTTACATCTGAAATAATATTTTTATGATTCCCTCATGGAAAATAAAATAGCTTTTTGTGTGTCTGCACTGACATTTTCTTCCCAGTATGGTTCCCAGGCTTCCTTGGGAGCAGGGGGATAAACATAGGACAAAATAATTGCACCAATAAGGCCAATGCCCAAACCCCATATCATGTCCGGCACTACGCCAGTCATTATTTTTGCCTTAATAAGCCTATTTGTGATTACAAAAGTAACAGGTCCCATAATACTCACCCAATATACAGCTTGTCGATTAAGACGTTTCCAGTAAAGCCCCAAGTAAGTTGGAATTACATAGGTACATCCCCAAAACCCAAACACAAGTGTACCAATTATTGCTATTAAAGCTGGTGGTTTTAGTGCCAATAATGCAGCTAAGATTCCAAAAATTACAACAGTAATTCTATTCCATTTGATCATCGTGTCGTCATCAATTTTGTTCCCAATCAAATTTCTAAGGATATCGTAATTCAGCGCCAGCGCCTGATGAAGCAACATGCTATTTGCCGTTGACATAGCGCCTGCAATAACACCAGCAAGAGCAAGTCCACCGATAAATATAGGCAT
>CAKZLA010000566.1 GCA_937124525.1 uncultured Desulfobacterium sp. | reverse complement strand
GCCTTGAGATGGGTCATGGCTGCCATACCCGAGGTAAAGTGGGAGTGAAGGTTAATGGGAACATCCACGTTTTCCTTCAGGGCCTTGACAAGGTCAAAGGCATCGTAGGGAGCCATGAGTCCTGCCATGTCCTTGATGCAGATACTGTCCGCACCCATGTCCACAAGATCCTTTGCCTTGTTGACATAATACTCCAGGGTATAAACGGTACCACCCATTCTCGGCTCTGTCAGGGAGTAGCAGATACACCCCTGGAAATGTTTGCCACAGCTCTTTATAACCGGAGCAACCGCTTCAAAATTCCGGTAGTCGTTAAGGGCGTCAAAGGTTCGGAAAATGTCCATGCCGTTTTCAGCAGCCCTGTTAACAAAGGCTTTGGCAACATCGTCGGCATAATTTCTGTAGCCCACAAGGTTTTGACCCCGGAGCAGCATGGAAAAGGGGGTCTTCTTGATATAGCGTTTCAGGGTCCTGATCCGCTCCCAGGGATCTTCGTTGAGAAAGCGGTGCATGGTGTCAAAGGTGGCACCGCCCCAGACTTCCATGGCCCAGAACCCTATCTCGTCCATTCTCTCGGCCACGGGGATCATATCCTCTGTTCTTCCCCTTGTGGCAAACAGGGATTGGTGCCCGTCCCTGAGGGAAAGATCCTCGATCATCAGAGGATTTTTGGCTTTGGGCCTCTCTTTTTCACAATTAATCTCACACATATTTATTCTGCCGTGTTCACTCATTACGCTCTCCTAATCAATATTCTGTAGCCATTGGCTTTTTATTATTACGTTGCAACATCAAAAATCACAGAGGTGGCATCTTATCTGAAAACGCCCATCTGCATCAGGCTTCTGCCCTGCATCTGATCGCCCCTGCCTGCCATGCACCAGGTGTTGATACACGCGGCCGGAAACGGGCCTGTCAAGCCCGACGCACCAGAAGTCTTCTCCTGGGATGAGGCAAAACAGGCAGCCTCTTCCTGGGTCTTTATGTAGGTTATAACCGCAGCTGTTGCGGCGGCCATCTTTTTACTGTCCATTTACCCCCACCTTTTTATATGGAACTCCGTCTAAAATACTGCAATTATTAGAGTTTCATTTTTCGTTGTGGCAAGTGGTTACTGCCATGTATGTTTTTTATATGAAAATGTAAATATAGCTAACATTCTTTCATATTTCGTTGTGAGCAGAACCATTGATAACTCGCGGTCTGCCCGTGGCAGTTATACCGGAATGTTTCCATGTTTTTTTGCAGGTCTCATCTCGCGTTTGGTGCCCAACGCCTCCAGGGCATCCACAAGGCGGGCCCTGGTCTCGGCCGGTCGGATCACCGCATCCACAAACCCCCGGTTAGCGGCGCAATAGGGATTTGAGAACAGCTCTTCATACTCTTCGATCTTCTCGGCCCGCCTGGCAACGGGATCATCAGACCCCTTGATTTCCCTTGCATGGATTATGTTGGCAGCACCTGCTGCCCCCATCACTGCGATCTGGGCGCTTGGCCATGCAAAGGCCATGTCCGCGCCAAGATGCTTGGAGCACATGGCAAGGTATGATCCGCCGTAATCCTTGCGGGTGATGAGTAACAGCTTTGGCACCGTTGCCTCGGAATAACACCAGAGAAGCTTGGCCCCGTGGCGGATGATGCCGCTCCACTCCTGGTCGCTTCCGGGAAGATAACCGGGTACGTCGGCGATGGTGAGCATGGGGATGTTAAAAGCGTCGCAAAACCGGATGAACCGGGTTGCCTTGTCAGAGGCGTTGATATCAAGACATCCTGCAAGGAAATTTGGCTGGTTGGCGATGATACCAAGAACCCGACCGTTGAGCCTTGCAAAACAGATGACGATATTTTTGGCAAAGTACTCGTGGGGCTCAAAATATTCGCCGTTATCCACGATGGAGGTTATCACATCCTTGATGTCATAGCCCTGGTTCGGGTTATCCGGAATCAGGGCGTCAAGCTCAACCGCCATGCGGTGGGGATTGTCCCCGGTCTCTTTGAACGGCGGCTCTTCCATATTATTGGAGGGAAGATAGGACAGCAGTTGCCGCATTCTTTGAAGGGCGTCCTGGTCAGACTCGCAGGCAAACTGAGCCACTCCGCTCTTTTCGTTGTGGGTCATGGCTCC
Source organism: uncultured Desulfobacterium sp. (assembly GCA_937124525.1). Next base: position 10,420 of record CAKZLA010000566.1, on the reverse strand, counting down.
GCCCAGGTCTTCCTGGCTGATCTCTTCTCCTGTTACGGACTTGATCACCTGGGGGCCAGTGATAAACATATAACTGGTGTCCTTGACCATGAAGATCCAGTCGGTCATGGCTGGGGAATAGACAGCCCCGCCCGCCGTGGGTCCCATGATGGCGGAAATCTGGGGAATCACACCGGAAGCCGAGGCGTTCCTGAAAAAGATTTCGCCGTATCCGGACAGGGCATCCACCCCCTCCTGTATCCTGGCTCCACCGGAATCGTTGATGCCCACCACAGGCGCACCGGCCTTCATGGCCATGTCCATGACCTTGCAGATTTTTTTGGCCTGCATCTCCCCCATACTTCCTGCCCTTGAGGTAAAATCCTGGGAATAGGCAAATACAATCCGGCCGTCAACCTTGCCATGGCCGGTTACAACGCCGTCAGCAGGGATCTCCTTTTTTTCCATCCCAAAATTGGTGCACCGGTGGGTGACAAACATATCCACCTCCCGGAAGGTCCCTTGGTCAAATAAAAGGTCCAACCTCTCCCTGGCATTGAGTTTTCCCTTTTCACGTCGCTTTTCAAGGGCTTTTTCGCCCCCCATGCCAAGGATCTTTTTTTCCCGCTCACAAAGGTCCTTGATCTTGTCTGCTATCACTCCCATAGTAACAACCCGTCCTTTTCTTGTTGAGTTCATTCATAATGGCACTGGGCTCCAATCATTCCAACGGCAGAACATATATCTTTACTCTATAATGAAAATGGCAGAATGCCGCCCCCAACGCCTGCCCTGATCGGAACGGGAAGGTCGGAGGGAATTTTTCATTTTCACCGTTTGCAAAAAATCTGGGTGGGATCAATGACGTCCCGGATCAGGCGAATCTCCTCTTTGGTGGGCGGATCAAATTCATACACATCCTCATCCACCATGAGTTCAAATCCTGTGGCATCCTGTACGCTTTCCACGGTTTCGCCGGGCATGGTTGCCACGATTTTCATCCGTTTGGTGTCGTCGTCAAACCCCATCAGGGCCTTGGTTGTGATGACCCATTTGGGGCCTTTTCCCTGCAATCCGGCTTTTTGTCTGACATCTTTTGATCCATCCATATGACCAAGGCTGGTACAATACTGGAGTTTTTCCACAAATCTTCGGGATTCGTGCTGAACAATGAGGATGGTATAGGTACAGGAACAGGACATATCTCCGGCCCCGCCGCTGCCGGGAAGCCTCACAACCGGTTTCATATAATTTTGCGGAAAGTTCCCAATCATGGTTGAATTTAAATTCCCATAGGGGTCAATCTCGGCACCACCGATAAAGCCAATATCTATAAACCCTCTCTGGGTCAGTTCAAAGGCAGAATTTAACCCCTGGATAAAATTTGCCCGACTTGTGGTTCTGGAATCCCCCACGGACAGAGGAAGCCCCCGGTCCAATGTCGGACCCACGGCACCTGCTTCAAATACCGGAATTATTCCCGGACCGCTTGTTAACTGGGCCAGGGTGATCCCCACCATGGGCAATCCGGTTCCGGCAAAAATAACCTTGTTGTTTTCAAGTTGCCTGGCACCGGCGGTTACAATCATTTCACCGGGCGAATAATCAGTTGCATATTCCATTATAATATCTCCTGAAACGCTGTTAATTTCTTGAGATTCAAGGCAAAATTTAATTGGCGAATGTATTGATCGTGCGTGGGCGGTGTTAAATGCGTTTGCAGTTCCATATTTCTTGATTCGGTCTGCCGGGCATATTTCAATTGAGTATATGGTATCTTGGAAATGAATTCGTCAGTATCAGCAACTTCAAAAATATTGGTATCGTAATAGTCTTCCAACCCCTCCCGCTTTCCTTTGCGAAAATCGTCCGTCAGGCTCTTGAAGTGCTCCAGGTGAATTTTGTCATAATAATGGACGTCATGACACACCGTTGGATAGGACCCAAAGGGCAGTTCAATAACGGCATCCACGGTGAAAAAAGGAATGGATGTCTGGGTGGGATTCATGGCGATGATCTCATGGTCCACCAGTTTTTCACAGGTCACAATTACGTTTTTTGAGGCCATGGCGATTTCAGGGCAGGTAAAGGTCTGTCCCTTGATCCGGCAGTTTCCGTAGATATCAGCCTCCTGGACATGAAGAATGCCCACATCCGGATGGCAGGCCGGTATCAGCAGGATATCCCGATGGGAAAACGGGCATTGGATGACCTGGGAACGGTTACACTTTTCAATATCGCCACCCTGGCCGCTGCGAATGGGCATAAACGGAATACCCATGGCACCGGCTTTGAATCGAGCGGACATACTGAAATTGGTCCAATCTTCTATAAATATTTTTTCATTTTCCGTCATATACCGCAGCATGGAGGAGGTACCGGCATATTCATGGCCGTTGTAGGCAAACTCCATACGCTGAACCGATACATGGTCCGGTTTCAGGGCCATCGCCCCGAGCAGATAATCCGGCACAAGGCCTGCAGACTGAAAGGAAAGAATAAGGTCTTTTCTTCCCTGGCGAATAATTTCATGGGCAATGGCCACTGGCTGGCGGCTGTTTACAAACCCACCGACACCGATGTTGTCGCCATCCTTAACAAAGGTCTGAACCGCCTCTGCCAGTGTCATTCTCTTGTCCCGCTTGGATTTGTCTTTTTCTTCCAGGTATTTCCTTGCTTCATCCGGCGATAATCCCGTCCATAACATAAGCTGTATCCCCAACTATGGTATATTTATTGAAATGCCTCTAACCGATAACGAACATGTGGAAATTTGTATTTAAAGAGGTTGAATTCAATAAGAGACTATATCAAGCCAAATGTTTCCAAACCCCCAGTCGTCTGGAACCAAGGCATGAATATTTCAGCCTTTTTTAAACCATAAGGGGTTATTATTAAAAGATATTTTAATTTAGTACATATATAATGGAATAAACAAAGTTTGGAACGAAATTTCGGATTGCCCGGAAGTAAATTAATCTGAAAGCGGGAGGCGACCGGGAAAAGCATTGGAAATAATTGATCTGTAATTGCCTCCCACCGGGACCTGACCCCGACTGAGAGAGATCTTCATCCCCTTGTTTTTTGTCAATTTTATGGAGGTAACATGTTCCGGGTTGACCAGATAGGATCTATGGACCTGGAGCAATTGATCATTATTGAACCTCAACGTAATCTCTTTGAGAGAAAGCCTCAGCTCAACAGTCTCGCTCTCGGTGTGCACAATACAGTATTGCTTGGCCGCCTGAATATATAGAATACGGTGTAACATGGAACCAATGGTATATATCTCTTTTGACAGGTTGGGATCAAATGAGAATCGGGTGATCCCCTTGCGGATTATCCGCACCTGGGTGATCAGATCGCGAACATATTCCAGATTTTCACGGGCCGGGGGAGCGTCCGGCTGCACAACAATTCGATACCGCTCCATGCCCCTGACCTGGATGGAGAGCCATTGGGTGTCCATGTCTGTCATGACCGAGACCTTGCCGTCATTGTCTTCCATATCCGTATCATTCATATGCGGAGGCAACTCCGGAAAAATCCGGGCAAAATTCTTCCCGTTGCCTGCTGTGGCCATGATTCTTTCATTGGATAGAAGTACACCATTTTGAAACGGCACTTCCCTGGTGATGGCATTAAAGACCTCTTTGAAGAGCTGATCCGTATCCACATAGGTCTCGATGCGGTTCATGAACCTTCGAAGGTTAACCAGGCGGTCCTTGGCCGCCAGCAACCGCAATTGCGTCTCAACCCTGGCAATGAGTTCTTTTTTTGAAAAGGGTTTGGTCACATAATCATTGGCCCCTCCGGCAAAGCCCTGGACCAGATCCGTGATCTGATTTCTGGCAGTGAGCAGGAGAATAGGCAATTCGTCCATCCCATAGGCTTCCCGAAGGATTTCGCAGACCCGAAAACCATCCATATCCGGCATCATCAGGTCCAACAGAACCATACAGGGTCTGTTTTTAAATATATAATCCACGGCCAGGGGACCTGCGGTAAAGGTAACGGGCCGGTAGCCGGACAGGGTCAATTGCCGGGATACAATATGGAGATTCACCGGATCATCATCCACCACGACGATTTCCGGAACCCCTTCCCTTTTCTCTTCCAAAGCCGGCAAATTCACTGATGGCGGAGTAACTTCCATGATTTTTGCAACCGGCAGGGTATCTTCGGCGGGCGGCCCCGGCGATACGGTGAGGGTAAAGGTAAAAACAGATCCCCTGCCGGTTTTACTCTCCGCCCAAATCTCTCCGCCGTGGAGGATCACCAACTGCCGGGCAATGGATAGCCCCAGACCCGTTCCCGGGTATTGGCGGGTTGCCGAATAATCCCCCTGTTCAAAAGGCAGAAAAATTGTCTCAATCTTATCTTTTTCAATACCGATGCCCGTATCTGAGACACGTATTTCAACCCGGCTCTTGGTTTCAGATGACACAACAATCTTTCCTGCATCGGAAAATTTCACGGCATTGCCGATGAGGTTGTGGAGAATCTGCTGCAGCCGTTCATCGTCCGCCATAACAAATGTCTTGCCGGGTATCCGATTTTCAAGGGTCAGCTGGGAATTTTGAATCAACGGTCGATGGATGTCCAAAACAAAATCCACAATTCTACCCAGGTCAAGGGGGCACAGATGCAATTTAATTTCTTTTTGTTTGAGTTTTGATGCCACCAGCAGGTCGTTTACGAGATTGGAGAGTCGCATGCCACTGGATACAATTATTTTAAGATCTGATTTAACCACAGGAGCCAAGGGATTCGAGGCATCGTTAATCAGGGAGTCTGCAATACCGATCATTCCGTGGAGTGGGGTTCTCAATTCATGGGTGGTCATGGCCAAAAAATCATCCTTAATGGCGCTCAGCCGCCTTAACTCAGCGGTCTGCCCTTCCAGAATAATATTTTTCTCTTCAATTTCCGTCTGCCGTTTCATCAGCTCTTTTCTGAATCGTTTTTGATCTGAGATATCATTAACAAAGCCCTCAACATAGGTGAGAGTTCCCTGTTCCCAGATCCCCCGGATGGACAGAGACACCCATATTCGGGTCCGATCCTTCTTATAAAGCCGGGCCTCATAGAGACTGAGGTGTCCCTTGTTTTCCAGGACAGCCAACAACTCTCTTGTGCTGTCCTTTCCCACAAACAGCGGTTGCACCCGATTGCCGGTGGCCGCCATCAGGTCTTCGGGTGTATCATACCCCAGCATCAGGCCCAATGAAGAGTTGAGTGTGACAATGCGCCCATCGGCAGTGGATTTAAATATACCCTCCGCAGCCCCTTCAAAAATACCCCTGAAATTTTCTTCTGAAACCAGCAATTTTTGATGATAGCCTTCCAATCGTTTCATAAAGTCGTTGTAGCAGCCAGCCAGTTCGCCGATCTCTCCGCCACTGTCAATTGTCATTCGCCGGGAAAAATCTCCCTGGGAGTCGACCTTGAAGTGACTAATCAGCTGATAAAGAGGGGTGGTTATGGATTTACCCAGATAAAAGGTAATCAGAAACGCCAGAATCAAAATCATAAAAACGACCGTAAAAATCGTATAATTGATTTTTTCCAGGGGCGAATAGAATTCGTCAAGATAGCTGGAAGATGCCACAATCCAGTCCAGTTCGGGAAGATGGTTGTAGATCACCAGCTTTTCCCTGGGCTTTTTTTCCCCGGGATTCTGCCACCGGTAAATAATACGCCCATTTTTTTTATGGATCATCTCCTGCATGAATTCCCGACCAAGGATATTTTCAGGGTCCTTGATATTGGTGTCCTGGAGGGTGGGATGCACCAAAAAAGTTCCATTGCCGTCTACAATATATGCATATCCGGTTCTGCCAAAACGCAAATCTTTCACACTTTGTTCAAAGTCCTTGGTCTTGATGAGCTGAATAAACTCTTCCCGGTATGAAGACACCGATATGATCCAGTCCCAGGGAACAAAATGAACCATGTACAGTGCCTTTTTCTTGAGCTTCTCTTCACCGGGGGGTGCCCATTCATAGGTGAGATACCCCTTTTTTTGCTTCATCTGGTCCCCGATAAAGGAATATCTTGAGATATTTTCCCCGACCAATGCCTTGTTGGGATGCACCTTGATCGTTCCTGATCTGTCAACGCAATAGATATATCCGGTACTGCCTATGGTCTGACTCAGCAACACCTGGCGGGCCTGTTGTTTTGCGGCCGCTTCACTAAGTTCCCCCTTTTCATACCGGGTATGAAAATCCCGGACAATATCCAGGTTTTTTTCGGCAATGGCCCGTAATAGATTTTTTATGGAGGCATTGGTGGTGCTCTCAACAAGGTTCAGGATGGTGGTGGTGGAATTGGACAGTTCGCTCTCAATGCTGGTTTCAATGGCATTGCGAATAAAGGAAGACATGATCCATCCGGCCAGGGAAATGGTCAAAAGCATGGTGAGAAAGTAGCTCCAGAAAAGCTTTGATCTAATGGATAACTGGTGCAACCCTTGGAAATTTATTTTTGTCTTCATGAGGTCGGTCCCTGGTTTGTCTTTATAAAGATACATGGCAAGTAAGTAAGTACCTGCCTACCATAACGAAAAACGAAAAGCTTTTAATTCCAGCATGTTGGTGAGACTCTTATATAAAAAACCGGCAAAAAGAATCCTGACTTTTTAACTCAGGGATTATTGACGTTTCTTTGATATCAGATATGAGAAATAGGTGTAAGCCAGGAGGGTGTCCTTTGTCAAGAAAGGATGAGCGTTTAAATAAAATTTGCAGAACAGCTTTATTCTTTCCCTGAGCCTTTTTAAAACAAAAAACCAGGTTCTATGACCTGGTCTTTTGAGCTCTAATAAATTGCTATTATAATATATTATTAATTAATGAATTTTTCATACTCAGGATGTGTACCAATCCAAAACCAAATTGTTCCTTTCTCTGTTTACACCCCACATTTCGCTCATTTTTATAATATTATGTAATTACTACATAATATCACCTTGATTTTTTAATGGCCAACTTTTTGGTATTAATAAATTCAATAAGTTATAAAAAAATAAGCGAATAGAGGGTTACACAGCTAAAAAACCATGCCACAGAGCCAGCCACAGTGGCATGGCCGGCAGGGCCAAAAGGTATTGTACCAGCATCATGCTGCTGATGGCCTGGGTATCGCCACCATAATGTTTTACCATGAGGATCAGATTCGTAGCCGGAGGAGAGGACGATTGAAGGATCATCATGCTGCTGAACAGAGGCATGGTGCCATACACGCCGGTGAAATACAAGATGCCCATGACCGTGGCGGGAATCAGCATGAATTTGACCACGGCCACCGTAAGGATATCCCCCAGGGGAGGCATCCGCCGGAGGGAAATGGTTCCGATGGTGGCACCCAGAATAAATACCGCCAGGGGAACGGTGGCCTGTCCGAGGAAATTCATTGCACTGATCACCGGGGCGGGCACCATGGCGGACAACCCGCTAAAGATCAGTAAAAGTGCCACCAGTGTGGCCACCAGGGGCGGGGTGATGAAATCTTGCCACTGAATATCAACCGCCGACTTTCCTGTGAGCAGCACCTTGCCCACACTCCAGGTCAAAGGCGTCATACCCGTAATCAGCAGAAAACAGTACAAGGCAAACAGGTCAAACTGATCGGGGTAGAGGATCTGACCGATGGGCAAGACGAAGTAAATGCCGTTTTGTATGGAGGCCATGGGAATAAGATGCCGCTTTGCCGTCTTCATACGGGTCAGCAAGCCCGTAAACAGCGTGCCTGCCGCAAACAGCCCCACACCGGAAAGGGGCCATGCCCACCAAAAGGGAAATTGTCCCGGATCAAAACGGGTCATTGTTGTGGCGACGATCAGACATGGCAGAAACACATTGACGGTAAGTGTGGACACCGCCTGGACCTGCTCCTGGGAAACCATCTGCTTTCGCACCAGAACCCCGGCTGCCATGGAAATGAGCGACAGTTGAAAAATTGCGTTGAATATAGTCCAGAATGTGCTTGAAAACATGGATGTCATAATAAGTCGGCCCCTTTTTTCTACCACCTTGATTTTTATTCACCGGGTATAGAACATTTTCCTTACACGGTCAATGTGGATCAGATAGCAATACTCAGAGATCCGCTTTTTCATTTTTGTTAGCATCGGCTTAGTAGCATATTTGCATTTTTTGCAGTGACGTCATTAAGATCCATGTCATATTGTTCTAAACAAACATCTTCGTTAATTGATATATTAAAAGCATTTCAACCTTAAAAAAAACGCAACCCTTGCTGTCAGGTTCACACGCGGGTTCGCCTTTTTATTTTTTTTTAAGGTAAGTTTTTAAATCTCTATAGTAATTTTGATGTGGGCCGATCATTATTAATTCTAAAGTATCGCCCATAAAACGATATGAAAGTAAATATAGGATAGCTTTTATTTTAAATTTATGAACGTGTACTCCGCGAAGATCACCTTTTTTTTCTTCACCAATAGAAGATTCTTCGACAATTATTTGAATTTGCTTATCAAGTGCTACTTTATCTTGTTTACTGAATTTTTTAACTTTTCGTTCAAATGAACGGGACTGTAAAATTTTCATTAGCAATTATCCAAATTTATATTCTGACAATTCACCTTGTTCCAGCTCTGCAAGACCGATAAGGATATCCTTTACCAGACTATAGGTTAAGTCAGGATTCTCTTCAGAACATTTGCCAATTCGTGCCCAATGTTCAATTTGACCAGTTAATGATCGTTTGTCGATTTGACTATATATCTTAGCGTCTCGGACTAAATCATCGGTTATTCTTACTGCTGTTGCCATTATAGTTCCCTCCATTAGTACTCTTTTGCATACGACAGCAATATCACGCATTGTAGCATTATGCAATAAAAAGTTGCTTTATGCTTGGAGGCTAACGCTGCTAATAACTGGTGCAAGTGCAGCAAGGGTTTCCAAAAAAGTTCATTGGAAGCACATCATTCAAAAGTTTTTCAATCTTCAAAAAGAAGGAGACCCTTGCTGTCCGGTTCACCCGCTTGTTGGAAATGCCGGAACCACTTAGAAGCTTAACTCTCTTGGGACATTAATGGGCGTGACTTTCTTTCTCCAGAACTCCAGCCGCCCACTGGTTAATGCTTTTACCGCTGGCTTCTGCTGCAGAAGCCACTGCCGCATGTATCTCGGAAGGAATCCGTAGCATAAGATTGCCGGAATATGGTTTGTTAGGCTCTTGGCCAAGTTCGTTACAGGCAGCAAGGTAGTTGTCAACTGCCTCTTGAAAGGCTGTTTCCAACTCGGTGACAGATTCGCCATGAAAACCAACAACATCACGGATGCCAATAATATGGCCGACAAAGATATGATCCTCAGAGTCAAATTCAACTTTGGCAAAATAGCCTTTATGATTCATGCCTTTCATGGTGTCTCTCCTATTTTCTTTATGAATTCACGAGCATCCTTAATGCGATACCTCAAAGCTTCCCTCTCAGGATGTGGTCTGTGAAAATATGCTCGAATGCCGTTTTTCTCAAAGGTAACGCTTGATCCTGCTCCCTCAATAACTCGGCAACCAAGGGCGATAAGGAGCGCCTCAATCTTGTTCCATTCCATATTCCCATTTACAGGGTCAGTGAAAATTGTTGCCAAAGTTTTTTGGTGTTTTGTTTTCATACTAATATGATAGCGCATAATGATTGCATGTGCAAGCTAAAAATGATTGCATAGCACAACAACTCAAAATTGGCAAGGAGGCTTTCCAACGTTTGGGTAACGGGCAGCAAGGGTTTCCAAAAGAGCTCATTAGAAGCACATCATTTAAAAGTTTTCCAACCTTTAAAAAGAAGGAGACCCTTGCTGTACGGTTCACCCGCTGGTTATGCTTTTAGCGTATCTTTTATTTTTTCAGATTGCTGTATAAGTGTTTTATAAAAATTCAAGACGTCCTCCCGGCAAGATTTGTGAGGATCATCCGTTACCATAATTGCGCTATATTGATTTAAATCCCGTATCGCCTGCATAAGTAAAGGATATTTACTCAGTTGACCTGCATACTTACTGAGTCCTTCATAAATAGGAACAAATCGTTCCCTTTTATTCTCGATGGTCATATGGCTATTGATAATTTCTTTGGCTTCACCTGCCAACTCTTCCAACTCAGAAAGCTTTCGGACTAAAGGAACATTTATTTCTTGCTCGATCACTAATGAATGTTTGAGGCTCGCCATTGCTTTTTTGTGAGACTGTTTGTTGAAATAAATGAATATTCCCCAAAGACCATTAACTATTCCAAACGCCCAAGCAAAGTATTCAGGATTTTCTTGTATTAAATTGTAAATTATTTCCATGAGTCTATATTTTCAGAGGCATAATGCCGAGTTGAGGAGCGACCCACGTGGGTTGTCTGCTCCAACTCGTTGTTAAGTGTGCTGCGGCGTGGGTCAAACCCATTCTCAACTCGGCATTAA
>CAKZLA010000565.1 GCA_937124525.1 uncultured Desulfobacterium sp. | reverse complement strand
TTATTTGTAATGATATCACCCTACTTGGTGGTGGGATTGATTCTGGCCATGAGAATGAATGGCATAACCATTTTAAATCGTTACATGGACCCCGTAGTGGTATCTATTTTTAAATTCATTTCAAGTCCCTGAAAAAAACTAAATGATGCCATAAAGGGGACCGCCTCGTTTCCCCAGCTCATCCACTCGTTTTTCAACGCTCTTGTCCGGCTCCAATGCCGGTGCATGAAAGGGTTTTATCCTGGCATCAATGATCAAAGGACCTTGGCATGCCCAATGCTTAAAGGCAGTGAAGCTGCCTCCCCCATAAATGTCATGGGAAGGATTGGAGCGTGAAAAGGTAACCCACAAAAAGGTGTCAAAATCCCCGGCTATTTTAACCGCATCATCCACCACCACCACCAATGGGAGCCTGAAAAATACTTCCTGATGTTCCAGAATTCTGGCAAGTTCATTGATCTCTTCCCCGGCCTTTTCGTAATCCTTAAATACTGGCCCCTGGATCACCACCATTCCCGGGGCAACCAGTTTTACCATGGGAAACGCCCGGGGTAGCTTTAACTCGCCGGGACAATAGCGTAGTAAATTCCGCTTTTTTTCACCCGCAGCCGCAAGCACCACCTTGGAACCTGTGTTTAATTCCGGGGAGGAATAATCCAATGTGTCCATGGTGGTGGTGGTGTGAAAATGAAGATCTCTTTTAAAATCAATGCGCTCCAGAAGATGCATAAAAAATCCCATGGTATCGGCAATATCCAGCTCTGGACGATCGTTGTGGGCACAGATGAGAAGGTATTTGGCAAGGGAGAGCTGTCCAAAGCCCAGGATGGCACTGGCATGGGTTAACAGTTCCCGGGGTTGCCGGGCTTCATAGGGCACATAGCGTTCCATGGCCTTGGCCAGGAGCAACGGATGCACCCCGGCGGCATCCACAGCATGGATGGCAGTGACCCCGGGTATGGTTCTGGGAACCGCATCTGCGGTGATATCATGGATAATTTTACCAAAAATTGAATCCTCCCGGGGGGGACGTCCCACCACGGTGAAGGGCCAGATGGCCCCTTTGCGGTGGTAAAGCCCTGTCACTTCCAGGACAGGAAAATCATGGGAAAGGGAATAATACCCCAGATGATCCCCAAAGGGACCTTCTTTTTTTGTTCTTCCCGGTGTTACCCTGCCGGTGATGCAAAAATCGGCATCCATGGAAAGAATATGCCCGCCTCTTTTTCCATATCGGAACCGTCTGCCAGCCAGGGCACCTGCAAAGGCCACCTCGGGCAATCCTTCGGGCAGGGGCATGACAGCGGCCAGGGTGTGGGCCGGTGGCCCCCCCACAAAAATGGACACCGGAAGGGATTCCCCCCGCTTCAGAGCCCGGGTGTGATGATTCCCAATGCCCCGGTGGATCTGATAATGCAGCCCCACCTCCCTGTCCGGCACATAGTCATTACCATCCAATTGTATCCGGTACATGCCAAGGTTAGAATTTAAAATTCCAGGAGCATCAGGGTCCATGGAAAACACCTGGGGCAAAAGGATAAAAGCACCGCCATCCATGGGCCAGCACTGGATACCAGGCAGATCCGAAAGAGCGCATTGCCCTTCTAAAACCGGCCCGTTCTTTTGTCTCCATGGAAGCGCATGGCCAAGGGCAGATAACGCCTTGAGCCCGGATGTGGGAGAATAAAGACCCTGTAAAGGATCGAATTTAAGCCCCACCAGACGGGTAACCCGTTCCAGTTCCGGTTCCAGTATGGACAGCGCACGCCCATGGGTACCAAACAGATTGGAAACCGCAGGAAATTTACTTCCCTTGACCCTTTCAAAGAAAATGGCAGGCCCCCCCGCTTCAAACACCCGGTTATGCACCGCTGCCATCTCAAGATTGGGATCAAGGGGGGTACTGATCCGAACCAGCTCCCCATTTTTCTCCAGAAAATCAACACATGCCCCAAGGCTTTTAAATCCCATTTAAATCTCCAGTTCTTTTTTAAATCCCATGGCCACCCGATTATCCAGATAAATGAGGCCATGGGGAACAAACCGATAAAAAGATGCCCGATACTGCTGTTTAATAAAGGTCAGGGCATCCACTTTGCCATGGGAGATGGCAAATCGTTTGAGATATGCGGCGGCTGCGGCAAAGCCTTTACCATTTACTTTTACAAGTTCAATAAATCCTCGCATTTGAATCCCTTGAATTTCATCAAAGGAGAGGGCATCCACAAATATGGAGGCCCCTGCCCTGCCACCCATTTTCTGACTTTCCTTTATATGCCGGGAATCCGTACTTGAAAAAAAATAAAACGCCTTTTTCCAATAAAGATAATAGACCGGGGATGACCATGCCCCTCTCTGGCAGGCAACGGCAAGGGTCATTACTTTCTGGGAGGAGGCCATCTGTTCAATGTTGGCCATCCAGTCATGGTGTTCAAGCAAGTGTGCCCCTCCTAAATATGTATTTTTTATAGGGTTATAGTGAAAAATTGAACCTCTTACTTTTCACGAGACCATCAAAAACAGAGTCATCAAGATAGCGGCAATTTAATTTTTAATATATCCCCAACTCTTAAGACGCTTGTAGGCATGGGCCGCATAATCCCCCTGCTGAACCTTGCCAAGATAGGCCGCATACTGCTGGGCTGCGGGTTTGACCTGATCCATTCCATCCAAAGAATATCCCTTGAAAAAGACAATGGTGGGATTACCGGGCAGCAACCTGTCATAGGTATTAAAATATTGGAGGGAATTATTGTATTCTTTAAGCTGAAGGGCTGCAAATCCTGCCACTTGACATGCCTGACCTTCGGTGGGGTAGATGTCATGGGCTATACGGGCATGGGTGTAAGCATCCTTGTAATTTTCCTGGACCAGGAGACACCGGGCCAATACGACCCGGGCGGTGTAATCCCTGCCATCCATTTTTACGGCCCTTTGATAACTTGCCCTGGCCTGGTCATATTTTTTCCCCCCCATGAAGGTATCTCCCTCCTGGAGGGCGGTCACCAGTTTTTCCTGGGCACGCAAAGGGGCGATGGTATCCATGTAACGTTCCCGGTACAGGGGCAATGTCCGGGAGTGGGCATACTTGCCCCCTGCCATGGCAATGGCTGTTTCATATCGCTCTGAGCTCATGGGATGGGTGGAAAACAATATCTGTGACGCGTCGCTGTGTCCTTCATTCATGCGGTTGAGCAGGGCCATCAGACCCATAAATCCATCCGTGGAATACCCACCTGCCACCATATACTGATTCCCCAGGGCATCCGCTTCCCGCTCATTATCACGGCTGTAACGGGCAAGCAGGGCTCCCTGCCCCACCATGCCGATCTGCTGGGCCAAATCCCCCAGCTGGGAACTTTTTGCACCGATCACCGCAGACACGCCGCCGATGAGCAGGGATGAAATGCTGGCCTTGGACATCTGTTCTGCACTGTGCCTGGCATTGACATGACCCAATTCATGTCCCAGCAATGCCGCAAGTTCGGCCTCGTTGGAAACCTTTAATAAAATACCCCGGGTCACGGCAATGCTCCCCCCGGGAAAGGCATAGGCATTAACATAGGTGGCATTAACACACCGAAAGGAATAGGGCATATCAGGCCGGTGGGTTTTTAAGGCAAGCTTATTTCCAATCCCTGCGATGTAGGCATTGATGGATTTGTTTTGCAATGTGCCGTAATCTGACGAAAATTGATAGGGTGACTGCTGTTGATCCATGGAAATCTCCGTCTCCCGGGACACCATCATCAATTGATTTTCTCCGGTCACCGGGTTCACCGCACAGCCAGTCACCATTGTAGCACCCGCAATGGTGGATAGTTGTAAAAACTGTCGGCGTGTCATGATGCTATTTTTTTTACCCATGTTTTTTTCCTCCCGTGGGTTAAGGACAACCTTCCATTCAAGTTCAACTCTCCGCCAAGGAGTCTTCTTCTGAATCTTTGATTCAGGAGGGGTAGTTGACTCTCAGTTAGTTTCGAAAACACATTCCCAAACCAACAAAAATAACCCCCAGCACCAGCAACACTTGATAAAAGGGCATATCATGCATAATCAAATTCAAACCCGTCTGAAGCGCTTCCATGGGAATTTTTTCGATAAATCCATCCAGGGAATCTCCTGTCAGATTCCCCAAAAACAGGGTTGTCCATTGAGCATCTTTCTCCATGGCCTGGGCTATTCCCTGGAAAATGAAAATTCCAAGCCCACCAACCCATGACAAAAGCCCCAACAATGTAAGTTTATTTATCTCCATCACTCCTCCGATCCTATCCTAATTGAATTATCAAATATTAGGGCCATTCCTACTTTCCCGGCAGCATTATCATACCATTCTAAGGATGTCTCTTTTTTACGTTCCTGCCTGGATAAAAGAGTTATACAACTCATGGAAGAATAGGGGGCAGGTCGCGTTCTTTTAGCCTGTTCTTTCGGCATCTTTCATTTAAAGAAACTTCGTATAAATAGGAACAAAAAACAATTTGTCCACACATTGTTTTTCAAACAAAGCCGGAGACATAACAACTCCCCGGTCAACATGGGGGCGTTCATTCAAAAAAATATGCAGGCTCTTTAATTTACCGGCAGGTCCACTCTTTACTTCAATGGGTACTATCTCACCATCCTTAACATATAAATAATCCACCTCTGCAGAACTGCTTTTCTTGGCCCTTGACCAGTAAAAAAGTTTAAAATTCTCAGATCCCCCAGCGGCCAGCAGCTCCTGCCCGACAAATTGTTCAGCCAGTGCGCCTTGATATACATTGGACAGATCCGAGGATTGTAAAACATCCAAGGGATTAATTCCACAATGATATTGCATCAACCCAATGTCAAGGAAAAGGGCTTTCATCACTTTGGGTGATGCAGTGACGCTCAGGGGAAGGCCCGAGGCATCGGAAGATTTAATGAGGTTGAAAACCAATGCCCGCTCAAGAATCTGAAGGGATTTTTTGGTTTTTTCAATCCGTCGTTCCGGGTCCAGGCGGGAATATTTGATCTGACTGCCCACATGTGACGGCAGCGCCCTCATTAGATGGTCCAGACTGTCAATATCGGCCCGCTGGTTATATTTCACCAGGGACTGAAGATAGGACTGGAAAATTTCATCATGGACACCGGCACTATCCGTCAAAGAGCGAGTTGTGCAATAGCGTTTCACCGCTTCGGGCATTCCGCCGATGAGAAAATAAAGTTTTAGCTGATCAATGATCTTAAAATGGATGCTTTCACTTACGGGCCTGAAACTTGAAAGGGTCGGCAGATGTTCTGCCAGTATCTCTTTATCTGAAGCAATCAAAAACTCCCGGAAGGTCATGGGCCGCATCCACTCAAAGGATAAACGTCCAACGGGAAAGGATATATTGCCCAATGAAAATTCCAACATTGATCCAGCTGCAATGATGTGGAGTTCGGGTGTTTCTTCATAAAAATACCGTAAACTTAATAATGCCCTTTCGCACTCCTGGATTTCATCAAAAAACAGCAATGTTTTCCCGGATATGATTCGTTTGTTTGAATGAACTTCAAGATCCAGAATCAATTTCTCAGTGGACAGGTCTCCCTCAAAAATTCTGTGGATGGTGCGATCCCGCTCAAAATCCAATTTTAAAAATATATCAAAATGCACTTCTCCGAATCTGCAAACAGAGTATGTTTTTCCCACCTGACGTCCCCCCCTTATGAGCAGGGGCTTCCTGAATCGTGACTTGCGCCAATGTGCTAACTTTTCGTCTATATCTCTTTTCATATCATATTATCCCCACATCATTCGAACTGAATGTAATTTTACAAGGATATTATTTCACATACGACGTATTTAAACAAGGTTGTTTTTGTCAAAGAATGCTATAAATGGGGATAGATCTCTATTTTTACTCAAAAACCGAGATCTGTCCTTTTTTTCTAAATTTTATAGAAGCCAGTTTTTATAATAAATTCGGAGTTTTGAATTATTAACCACTCAAATTAACAAATGAAATTTTGAGTGGCGATTCTGAACCTCAAAACCAGCATGGGGCTTTATCTCCAATTAAAGTTGGATTTCCACACCCACACGTATTCAACTTTACAATGCATAAAGTTTAATCTTGGATTAACGACGGAATAAGCAGCCGGACCAGTAGCCTTGGGATGACTTAGCCGTTATCCAGGTCTGGTTTATTTGTTGGTTGGGTTATATTGGCTTTAGCGTCTTTTCTTAAACAGGCTACAAATGACCCATTCGGTTTTACGATAGGCTCAATAGTTGCGTAACAAAGTTTTAAGTCCGTTGCACTGGCAGCTGCTATAATATCTTCAATATCATGACCTTCAAGACAGAAGTTTTCTTCAAAAGAACGTTTTGATTTTTTTTCATATATCCTAATGTGAACATTTACAAAATCTTCTTGTTTTTTATTCATCCATGTAAGTAAATAATCTTTCGAATCATAATTATATGTTTGCCCTATCATATTATTTGCTTTTTCTCTTGTTCCACCGTCACATATCAAGATGCCGTTATGCCTTAAGCATCTTGATATTGAAGATAAGGCTTTTTCTAAATTTTTATTGCCCAATACATGACCGAATGAATCAAAGAATAGAATAACGTCATATTGCCTATTTAAATCTAAATTGCATATATCTTTGTTGTAAGTTTTTATACCTTTCTGACTTGCGTACACCAACATATCCTTAGAAATATCGGAACCTTCAATGTTATACCCTGATTCTAAAAACATTTTGGCCAATATACCCGTACCGCAAGATGCATCCAAAATACTCGTAATATCAGGTTTGAACTTATCAACAATTTCCAAAACCAAATTAAAATACTTTTGATGAAGCAATGGAAATGTATCTCTCATATATTGATCATAAAATTTCGAGAACACTTTATAGGCATTCATACTCGATCCTTGTTACCCAATAGCGGTGGCGCAGCCGCCGTGAACAAGTTAATTGCCGGACCCAGATATCAGTTTTATATGAAACTCCGTCTAAACTACTGCAATGATAGGAGTTTCATTTTTCGTTGTGGTAGGTAGTTCCTGCCATGTATGTTTATAATAAACTCCGTCCAATAATTTGTAATAACTGGAGTTTCGATATTTGTTGTGGGCAGGCCAGATCCCCAATACGGTCTGCCCGTGGCAGTTATAAGAAAATATAGCATTAAAGTACCGACAACAGAGCCTCCGTCGAGGGGGGCATGGTTCCATTTTTATTATTTCTATACCAGCTGCATTACTTCAAAGCTGTTGGTCATGAGATCACAGATGAGCAGGCGATTCCTGAGAATTTTTCCCCGTCCCAGCAGAACCTTGAGCACCTCCGAAGACTGCAAAGAAGCCACCAGAAGGGCACAATGGGCCAGATTTCCCAATTGCTCTTCAATACCCGACCTTTTATTGCCATCGGGCTCTCCATAAATCAATTGAAATCCCGGGTCTTCAGGGTAAATAACCGTCACCTGCCCTGCTGTCCCGGCAATGGCACCGGAAACAAGAGGAATGTTACGATTTTGAGCCAAGTCCTGAAGTAAAAACCGATGGGCAATGGAGTCCAGACAATCCACCACCACCTGGGCATGCCCCATAATCTCCTGGGCATTTTCCCGGCTCAAAAAGGTATTAAATGTGTTGACATTTACTGTGGAATTGATGGCAGCCACCCGTTCCCGGGCCACCTGAGCCTTGGGGACCCCCAAGTCTTTTTCCGAGGAAAGAAGTTGCCGGTTAAGGTTTGTTTCATCAAAACAATCCCCATCCACCAGATCCAGGGTACCCACACCCATACGGGCAAGTATCTCCACCACACCGCCCCCCAGGCCCCCCAAACCCACCACGCAGACCCTGGCATTGGCAAGGCGTTCTTGTTCCTCCAGGCTGATGGATTGAAAATTTCTCGCATATCTTGACAATACAGGCGTTTTCAAAAATCACCCCCCCCCCACAGGTGGAAAAATACCCACCCGGTCATTATCTTTTAAGATATAGGAAAGCAACTCCCGCTTGCCATTAATAAAAATCAATTTCACATCTTTTTCAGGAATGCCAATCTTTGTCACCAGATCCATGACGCAGGTGCCTTGGGAAACGGTCATTATTTTGGGGGAATCGGGCAAAAATGATCTTAAGGTGGCAAATAAATTTAAATCAATGGATATCACAAAATCCTCCTCAATCAGGACCATATCCGTTAATGGTACATTTTTAAAACTAATATTTGAAAAAACGACGTCAGGCTTGCATTTTTGGCGTTATTGATCAGGATACATGCAAGACCGGGACGTCCATAAATAATGCCGAAAATGCAAGCCTACCACTCCCCAACATATGTCGATATAAAAGATCATCGAGTCTTACCGGCAGGACAAACGCATTAAAACTTCAGTTTTAATAAATTAAGAGATCTTTATAAGAAACTCCGTCCAATGACTTGTAATAACTGGAGTTTCGATATTTGTTGTGGGCAGGTCAAATCCCCAATACGGTCTGCCCGTGGCAGTTATAAAGAATACTTTGGACCTATTTGGACTTTTGAAAAAATAAAATTTCTAAGATGCTATATTTATTGGATCAAAATTCATGCCAAATTTTAATGCGTTTGCCCTGGTCTTAGCGGTGGATGACGTTTACTTTATCCATTTGAAATGATATAGATACGCGTGCGTCATGACAGATATTATGACATGATTATTCAATTGTATGCAACGGAAAAAAAGAGGAAATAATGGGGCAGGCAGCCATGGAACCGATTACCATCAATAAATTTGCAGAGAATTTGGCAACCTTTGCCATCAACCGGGATGACTTAAAAGCTCTTCTGAATGCCATGCCAGCAGATGAAAGCGTTGATCGGAACTGCGTGGAGTATGAACTTCAAATTTTAAAGATATTAAGCGTGGGATGGGGCATCTCTTTTTACCTGAAAGAAGAACCCCTTAAGAAAAATATCAACCAGCTCTTCTGGAACAATATCCAGGAAATATCCCGGAATATTTCCCAGATCACCGCCACCACCACCGGGCAACAGGTGGATTATTTTGCCATTCTTAAAAAACGCATGGATGAGTATGTTGCCACCATGAAACAAAACACAACAGAAGGAACCGACCCCTCCTGGGTAATGGGCCCAGCCTTTGCCGATAACTGCCAATGCCATGATGATGCGGCTGTGATCCTCACTGGCACAAAATTGTTCACCATGACCCTTGGCGGTATCAAAGAGTACCTCAATGCCGTGGACATTCAGCACTCAACAACCGCCACCCCAATGGCATAGGGATTTTTCTGGAGGGTTTTATCCACCAATGCGTTTTCCCAGCCCCACCCCCCGTCAACTGATCCGGGCCATCATCGGGCTTAATGGTGTTATGTTTCTGACCTGCCTTGTTGTCAGTGGCCGTTACACCAATTTTTCCATTAATCCCTTTACCACACTTTCACCATCCAGCAATACCTTGATTTTCATGGGAGCCACCGGCACCATTCCCATTAATCATTACCAGGAATGGTGGTCATTGATCACGGCAAGCTGGCTCCATGGAAGTCTTTTGCACATCATTTTTAACATGACAGCCCTGGTACAGATCGGGCGTCTGGTCATGGGTGCCTATGGGCTCCACCGGATGTTCATTATCTACACCGTAAGCGGAATTGCCGGATTTTATCTGTCCTATGTTGCCGGGGTCAGCGTCACCATTGGGGCATCGGCATCCATATGCGGTCTCATCGGGGCCACCCTTTATTTTGGAAAAACCAGGGGAGGTGCTTTTGGCCAGGCGGTTTACAAGCAAACCATGGGATGGGTGTTCAGCCTTATTATTTTCGGACTTGCCATTCCCAGCATCAATAACTGGGGACATGGGGGCGGGATTATTGCTGGAATTGGTTTGGGATGGCTGCTGGGATACCATGAAACCAGGGAGGAAACCTGGTGGCATTACCTGATTTCCATGATTTTAATGGCCATTACTA
>CAKZLA010000564.1 GCA_937124525.1 uncultured Desulfobacterium sp. | reverse complement strand
ATATTATCCTTATTTTGACTTTTGAATAAAATTTGGGTATGAGAGTAAGGTTCTGACTCCAACACTGGCTATTTTAAAAAATGACATGATGGCCACAGCCATGTCAATGGCATAATAACGCTCCCCACGACGGACCTGACCGAAATGGGGACCTCGGAAGGTATTTTTTACCCTTTGATTCCCGAGCCCGAGGTTCCGGTCAGGACAGTCACCGGGAACGCTGCTGTCAGTCTTTGCATAAAAAAACTCCCGGGCGGCAATGTTGCGATCAAGACCAAGCGTATCAACAAAAAACTAATGAGTAAATTGACTTTTTACAAAACAGGAATGACCATGGACAAGGCATTTGACATTGAGATAAAAAAATTAAGAGACAATATTGATCACATCGACCAGCAAATCCTGGACTTGATCTCCCAGAGACTTACACAAGTCCAGGATGTGGTTGCCCTGAAAAAGGCCCACAACATCCCGGTGTACCACCCGGCAAGGGAAGAGGATCTGATTTCAAAACTGCGCAGCCAGGCCAAGGCCTCGGGGATTGATGCCGATTTCATGGAGGAGATGTACCGGGTCATCCTGAGAAATTCCCGCATGGAGCAGACCGTGGAGATGAAACAGCAGGGAATCCGGGCCGGGGCAACGGTCCTTATTGTGGGCGGCGAGGGCCAGATGGGCCGTTTTTTTGCCGACCTTTTCCGGGCATCAGGTTACGTTGTCAGGGTTCTTGGGGAAAAAAACTGGAATGATGTTGCAGCCCTTTGCAGGGACACGGATCTGGTGCTGATTTCTGTGCCCATCCATATCACCCTTGAAATCATTGAACGAATCGCCCCCCACATGCCTTCCTCGGCCATCCTGGCAGACCTCACCAGTATCAAGACCGCCCCTGTGGATGCCATGCTCAAACACTTCACCGGCCCTGTCATCGGCCTCCATCCCCTGTTCGGTCCCTCCTGTGCCACCATGGATAAGCAGATCATTGCCGTCACCCCCGGCCGGAACAATGATAAATGCAAGTGGCTCATTGAACAGCTCTCCTTGTGGGGGGCGATCATGGTCAGTGCCAGGCCTGAAGAACACGATGACATCATGGACATTGTCCAGGCCCTGCGGCATTTTGCCACTTTTTGTTTTGGGCAATTCCTTTGCCGGAAAAAGGTAAATCTTGAAAGATCCCTGGAATTTTCAAGTCCCATTTACCGCCTGGAGCTGGGCATGGTGGGACGGCTATTTGCCCAGGACAGCAGTCTTTATTCTGAAATTATCTTTGCCACCCCGGCCCGCCGAACCCTTTTAAAGCAATATGTGGCCGCCATGAACGAACAGATTGAACTGGTTGAAAACAATGATAAAGCCCTTTTCATGGAACGATTTTCCGAAGTTTCCCACTGGTTTGGCACCTTTGGCGATCAGGCCATGAGAGAGAGTGATTTTATCATCAACAAACTCATTGAACGATTTTAAGATTGTACCCCTTAAAATCATAATTTTTGATATCTGACCTATGGGCTACCATGAACAGTTAAAACCAGAAGGTTCATGTTGGATTCCAGGGTCTTATAAGGGAAGGCTTGACATCTGAAATGATCAAAGATAATCATACATCAGAGATGATCATGAAGCCCATGATCGGCGCTGGACTGGCCCAAGTTGCACTCACAGCCTGAAACACGGGAGCAGACAAAGATCGGATATGACCAAGGTATTAATAATTGATGATGATCCCCAGATATCGAACCGGGGGGATGGCATTTGCACCATCCTTGGAAATACAATCCAAAGCCGCCATGGATAAGCCCACGGATTCAAGAAATGCACTACCTACGCTTCAGGCGTATCGAACTTCCAGGGAAACTCAAGCGGCTACTGAACGAGGTCCAGGGAGACCGGCAAAAGGCCAGCCGTATTTGCGGCATTTCCCAGTCCCGATTATACAGCCTGCTCAAAAAACACAAGCTATCTTCATTCAGGTCCTGCTGATACCGCAACCACCTTAACCACCACCTTCTTCTTCTCGGCGCAGTCGTCATTATCATCAATTATCGAATTTGTGGAGTTTTCGTTCCTGTTTATAGGAACCCCCGGGGAAATCGTGTGCCTTTTCCCACCCACGGTAACATCACAATTACATACGGCCTCCCCATGCCTCCCAATATTAATAGGCTTATGAAAAAAATCTGTTATCATCGAAGTGGTGCTATCAAGTACTACCATATGGCATGGTTCCTGCATTTCAGAGAGCAATCAGAACGCTTGGCAAATCGGTGGGGTTTGATTCTAATTTCAAATTACAGAGCTGACCGAACTCATTGGCATGGCAGTTTTCTTTGACAATGTCCGGGTGATTGTAATTTTGCCGGACAGAACCAAGGAGACCCAGGCACTGGGGCATAACCTTGCGCACAAGTTTTATCAGTTATGTGGACAAGAATGTAGAAGATGTTGTCTCTGTATTGCAGCATCTTATTAAAAAAAATGGAGTATAAAATGAAAAAAAAATCCTTGAAATTTAAACTTATTTTAGGTGGTTTTCTGGCAGTGGTTGTGCCCCTTACAGTGGTGGGTCTTTTTGCAGTCAACAAATCCTCAGATGCCCTTATTTCCGTTGCCAAAGGGCAGGCTTTACAACTTTCACAAAATCTGGCACTCATGACCGATATGTTCCTTGAACAGGAAGTTAAACTGGCCAATGAAATAGCCCTTGAGACGCTGGTGGTGGATACGGTAAGTAAGGTAATGGCCGGAGACATTGAAAATACCGAAGAGGAATTAGCCCCTCTCGACCATTTTTTAATGAAAATTCTACAACGGCTCGGCAGTGGGTATGAAGATCTGTTTGTGGCAAATACCAAGGGCATTGTGATTTCCAACGGCAACGGTGGAAACCTCAGGGCAAAGAAGCTGTCCGTGGCGGATAGGAATTACTTTAAGGCCGCCATGGCTGGCAATGTCAATATCGGCATTCCGACTCTTTCCAAGGTAAGCGGGGAGCCTGTCTTTGGGGTGGGCGTCCCTGTGAAAACCGAGTCCGGTGAAATAGTCGGTATTTTCGGTGCTGTGCTTAAATTTACTACATTGTCGGACAAGATCACCAAGACTAAAATCGGCAAAACAGGTTATCCTTTTGTGACGGATAAAACAGGTTTCGTACTTGTCCATCCCAACAAAAAATTGATCCTTACTCTTAATTTTAAAGAAATCAAGGGGATGGAATCCATTGCCAGCAAGATGCTGGCCCAAAAATCCGGTGTGGAAGATTATACGTTCAAAGGGATTGACAAAATTGCCGGTTTTACACCGGTGAAAATGACGGGATGGGGAGTTGCCGTGACACAGGATTATCCGGAATTTCTGGCACCGATGTATGCCATCCGAAATATGGTTCTCATTGCCGGAGGTGTTTTTTTGGTTCTTACGCTTGTGTGCATTTTCTTGTTTTCCCGAAGTATTACATTGCCCATCAATCGGATTATCCATGGCCTTGGCGAAGGATCAACCCAGGTGGCTGCGGCATCTACCCAGGTATCTTCTTCAAGCCAATCCCTTGCCGAAGGTGCTTCCGAACAGGCTGCCTCCATTGAGGAAACCTCCTCATCCATGGAAGAAATGTCCTCCATGACCAAGAAAACCGCTGAAAATGCAAAACATGCGGATACATTAACCCGGGAAACCAACTTGGTGGTGAATGAAGCCAATGTGTCAATGGGCCTGCTCACCGATTCCATGAAAGACATTTCCGAAGCCAGCGAAGAAACATCAAAAATTATTAAAACCATTGATGAAATTGCATTTCAGACCAACCTCCTGGCATTGAATGCGGCGGTGGAGGCGGCCCGGGCCGGTGAAGCCGGAGCTGGCTTTGCCGTGGTGGCTGATGAAGTCAGAAATCTTGCCATGAGAGCTGCGGATGCTGCCAAAAATACAGCACAAATGATTGAAGGAACCGTTAAAAAGGTCAATGAAGGTTCAGAACTGGTTTCAAAAACCAATGTGTCATTTGAAAAGGTTTCCGTCAGTTCCGGAAAGGTGGAAGCGCTTGTTGCTGAAATTGCAGAGGCATCCAATGAACAATCCCGGGGAATTGAACAGGTGAATATTGCCATTTCAGAAATGGATAAAGTGGTTCAGCAGAATGCCGCCAACGCAGAAGAATCCGCTTCTGCTTCAGAAGAGATGAATGCCCAGGCAGGACAGCTTAAAGAATATGTCAGGGATTTGGTAATTTTGATAACAGGAAGCAATAAATCCTACCAGGCCGAAGGGAATATACCCCCCAGAAAAAGAAACCAAATTGCATCAAATCGCCGTCCCACCCCTGCAAGGAATACAAAACAGCTGACACCAAAGACCCAGGAAATCACACCGGAGCAGTTGATTCCTTTTGATGATGATTTTGAAAATTTTTGACCGGATATAAAACGGCTGGCTTCTGTCTGAACCCGAATAGCTGATAGCCGGTTGAAATCAAGTTTTTCGTGTCGTACGTACCGCCGCGGCCCTGGAATTTTCCAGGGTGGTTATCAGCTTCAGGGATTACTCACTACAGCAACACGTTCATGATCAACCCTATTTCACCAAAATGTTGATATCAACGATTACAGGGATTGATCTTGCCGCTGACCAGGTAGTGAATACTACGTCCGAAGTATCGTCTGCAAGCCAGTCTCTGGCGGACGGCTCATCCGCCCAGGCTGCATCCCTCGAAGAAACATCCTCTTCTCTTGAAGAGATTACTGCAATGACCCAGCAGAATGCCAGCAATGCAAAACAGGCAAATGATTTAATGGTTGATACACTGCAGATAATTTCACAGGCCAATAGCGCCATGGAAAATGTAACCATAAGCTTAGGTATCGCTTCAACTGCCGCTGGACCGTGATAAAAAAAGTCAAGCCCTCATCAACGCTGCGGACAATATGCTCTACAAAGCCAAAGACAAAGGACGTAACAGAGTCTTCCCATAAAGGGTTGACATGGCCGGGCTCAGAACACCTGCCAGATAAGCAGGTACAACTCATTAGACATTATATCGATTTTCCATAACCTATTGATTTTATCAACAACTTTAATTTGGAAAAATTCAATAGGATCAAACCCTTAACCAAAAAAGCTGTATAATTACGATTGTAAGGCCTTCACCGTT
>CAKZLA010000563.1 GCA_937124525.1 uncultured Desulfobacterium sp. | reverse complement strand
AAAGGCAGGTCTTAATGTTTGTGCCCATATTATTTTGGGGCTTCCCGGTGAAGACAAGGCTATGATGCTTGAAACCGCCCGTAAAATTGGAGATCTTGGCATTGATGGGGTAAAACTGCATTTGCTTTATGTGGTCAAGGGAACCCCTTTGGAAACCATGTGGAAGGCTGGGCAATACCAATGTCTTGATCAACAGGAATATGTGGATATCGTATGTGATTTTCTGGCCCTGCTGCCAGGCAATGTGATTGTCCAGAGAATCACAGGGGATCCCCATCCTGATGAGCTTGCCGCACCCCAGTGGGCTCTGGATCGAACGGCAACCTTTAAAATGATACACGAATCCCTGGAAAAGCGAAATTTGTGGCAGGGAAAGGCCCTTGGAAAAAACACCGGTGAATGGTCGTTTACAGGCACCTGAGATACCTATAAAAAAGGGGTTTGGTTCTAAGCCTGGCCACTTTTGACAGCGTAGATCAGATGGCAACAATTAAATAATTGAAACTTAACATTATATTTATAGTGCCAGTCAATTGAAAAGATCCCCTTTTTGAATCATAACCTTCTGATTATAATAGACTTAAAGTCCCATGTTAGTCTCAAGTCATCTAATCGCAACTATAGTTATTAATTGTTTGGCACAAATTCCCTGGCCTACGTTGGAGTTAATCCCAGGAAAATGATCATTGGCTTTTGCCGGGAAATCCACTGGAATACCGGTTGATAAAGGAACCATCGGTTTTTTGAACAATAATCAGGCATTCAGTTTTTGCCATGCGGTTGACCAGGGCAATTCCTTTTTTGGGGCCCATGACCATCAATGCCGTTGCCAGTCCATCGGCAAGGGTGCATGTGTCTGCCAGTACCGATGCCGACACCACACCATTTTTTACAGGATATCCCGTTGATGGATCAATGATGTGGGAATAAGCTTTTTTGTTCAGCACAACAAAATTTCGATAGTCACCGCTGGTGGCAAGTGCCTTATTCTGGAGAGTAATTGCCCGGTATACCGTTTGCTTGGCAACCTGTTTATCCGGGGTGGCAATCCCCACATTCCATGGTTTTCCCGGTCTTTTTTCCCCGGAGCCCACCACCTCGCCGCCGATTTCCACCAGCGTGTTTTCAAATTGATTCTCCACCAGGAGGGCGGCCACCTGGTCCACCCCATATCCCTTGGCAATGGAACCCATATCCAGTGTTATGTTCGGTTTTTTCTTGGCCAGGGTGTTCTCAAAGAGAATTATTTTGTCAAAGCCTGTATTTTCAAGGGCCTTATTGATGGTGGTTTTGGCAGGCATTTTACCCTTGGCCCGGGCTGTGCCAAATCCCCATAGATCCACCAGGGGCTTGACCGTGCCATCCCAGGCCCCCCCCGTTAAATCATAAAGCGCCCGGGCCTGGTTCAGCACAAGGACAAATCCACCGCTGATGACCATGGGGGTGTGTTCCCGGGCGCGGTTGAACCGTGAAATTTCGCTGGTTTTGATATACATGGACATGCTGTCATTCACAGCTTGGAGCCGGGCATCAATTTTGTTTTTTAAAATAACCCGGTCAATTTTACCCAGGTGAGATATCTTTACATGATAAAAGGTCCCCATGGTTTTGCCGCTGATTTCATGAATCTGTACATCATGGGTGCCAGCGGAAGCATCCATGGCCGTTGCCAGAAAGATGCACGCAATGGCAAGCCTTAACAGGTACACCGATCCAGGGAAATAACCTTTAGAAGGGTGGAGGCAGCAACGTTTAAAGGCATTGACTGCCGGGATGATAATGGTAGACATAAGAACGTGGCGAAAATGCAAGTTCAGGGACATCACGCACCTCACTTTGAAATGAAATTTTGGGCATCCTTCATATCATCTCAAAAGTACTTTACACTGTTTGGGGAATGATTCCCAGAAAATGGGGTTATTGCTCCAACAAGTGTAAACTGAAAAATGAAGGATGCCAAATTTTGTTCATTAAAAACCAGAACAGCAAACTACTGTAAGGTCAAAGACCAGAGCAATTTGCTGTTCGTGGATTTATAAAAAATTAGCAAAAAAATCCCTGAGTCTTTAGCTCAGGGATCGTTAACCTATCCGGCAATCGCCTTATGCGATCTTTATATCTGGATTATAACAGGTTCGACAGCACTTCAGGCATCGACTGGCCTCACGAAGGGCTTCTTCCTCCGGCAGAACCTGATCCACTTCAATCATGGAGTCAATGCGGTCAGCCACGGGAAGTTCCGGCATTTCAGCACGTTTAATGGGCTTCACACCGGGAACCTTGGTGAAAATTGATTCTTCAATGCGGGCATCCTGAAGTGAGTCTGGAACCGGTGTGATCTCTTCACCCTTGAGATAAAGATCAATGGATCTTGCGGCCCGACGACCGCCACCAATGGCTGTGACCACCAGGGAAGGCCCTGTGGCTGAATCCCCTGCCGTAAAAATATACGGAACCGTGGATTGAAGGGTTTCAGGATTATTATCAATGGTGGACCAGCGGGTCAGCTGCAGATCATCCATGCGTTTAGGACCGCCTTCCTTAAATGCAGGATCAGGGGCCTGGCCAATGGCCGTAACAAGGGTGTCCAGTTCCAGCCGGGTTTCAGAACCCTCAATGGGCACCGGACGGCGTCGACCACTGGCATCGGGCTCACCCAGCTCCATTTTCAGGTATTCCAGATGGGTGACCTTGTCATTGTCATCGCCCACCACTTTTACCGGGGCTGCCAGGAAGACAAATTCAATGCCTTCATGCTCCGAGGCCACAATCTCCACCTCATTGGCCGGCATCTCCTTGCGGGTACGACGATAGACCATATACACTTTTTCAACGCCCAGCCTCAACATGGTTCTGGCACAGTCAACGGCGGTGTTACCCCCACCGATAACAGCGGCTTTGGAACCAAGCTCAAAGGTTTCTCCCCCGGCAGAACGGGAAAGAAAGTCAATCCCTGTGTAGCATCCTTTAAGGTCTTCGCCGGGGATGCCAAGGGCATAATCCTTCCATGCACCAATGCCCATGAAAATAGCGTCATAGCCAGAGGTAACCAGGGAATCAATACCAAAATCAAGCCCCAGACGGGTGTTGGTGTAGGCTTTAATACCAAGGTTCAAAATACCTTCAATTTCCCAGGCAAGCACTTTTTTGGGTAATCTGTACTCGGGGATACCATATCGAATAATACCGCCAAGTTCGGGCATGGCTTCAAAAATAGTAACTTCATGGCCCACCCGGCGCAGAAAGAAAGCAGCGCTTAAGCCTGCAGGGCCGCCACCGATGACAGCCACCTTTTTGCCGGTGTCCGGGGCACATTTGATGGGCACCCGAGACCCTGAGTTCATTTCATAGTCTGCTGCAAAGCGTTTGAGCTGATTGATGGAGACGGGTTCATCGGCAAGTCCCCTTCTACACTCATCCTCACAGGGATGGGGGCACACCCGGCCACATGATAGCAGGAGTGGATTTCTCATTCGAATGGTCTGAACCGCAGCCAGATAATCCCCGTTCTTAATCTGGGAAATATACTGGGGAATATTAATTTCTGCGGGGCAAGTCTGGGCACAGGGAGCCAGGGGATCATTCTGCTGGTTGAACTTCAGCAGTTTTTCCGACATGGATTTAACTTCAATGATGTCCTTGGGGCATGCTTTCTGGCAGGCACCACAGCCCACACACTTGCTTTCATCCACCACGGGAAAACCATCTTTTCCCATGAACACAGCGCCAAAATTACAGGCTTTAATGCAGTCTCCAAGTCCAAGACATCCCACCTGGCATTGTCTCTGTCCGCCATACACAAGGGCCATGGCTTTGCAGGAATTTACGCCCATGTAATGGTATTGAGTGGCGGCCCGGTTTCCACCGTCACACATGGAATAGGAAAGCTGGGGTTCTGCAGTACCCGGGTCCATGCCCATGATGGCAGCCACCTGGGCAATACCTTCGGTGCTGGAAATAACACATACATTGGGGGGAGCCTGTCCGGTGACAACGGCTTCTGCCGCAGCACTGCATCCTGCATACCCGCATCCACCACAGTTGGCCCCGGCCAGATTATTTTCAACCATGGCAATTCTGGGGTCTTCATATACGTAAAATATTTTGGATGCAAAGCTGAGAACCACACCGCATAGTCCACCGATGCCCAGCATAAATAAGAGAGCTTCAGTCATAATAACCTCATTGTTTGGGATTGGATTCTAAATGTTGGCCACGTTACAGGTGGGATCGCCCCAAGAATATTTCCAAGGATGACCGAAGTCAGAACCAAGCCCATTATTTTATTGTAGTGCATGGTTGAAACAAAAAAAAAGCGCCCGCCGATGATCGGAACCATCGGCGGGTGATGTTTAAACCATTCCTTTGAATGCAAAAAAAGAAAGGGCAATCATTCCAGCGGTGACAAGGCCGATGGAAGTGTCCTGCAATGGTTGAGGAACCCTTGCAACGTTGATTCTTTCTCTGATTCCGGCAAACAGCACCAAGGCCAGGCCAAATCCCATGGCATAGGTCATGGATGCCACGATGGCCTGTAAGAATGTATATTCTTCATTGATGTTGATGAGGCAGACACCCATTACCGCACAGTTGGTGGTGATGAGGGGAAGAAAAATACCAAGCCCGGCGTACAGGGCTGGCATGCTTTTTTTCAGGAACATCTCAACAAACTGCACCAGGGAAGCAATAACAAGGATGAAGGATACGGTCCTAAGGAACTCAATGTTAAGGGGCTTTAGAAGGTAGTTATCTGTTATCCAGGTAATCATACCGGCCATAACCAGTACAAAGATAACCGCCATGGCCATTCCCGTTGCCGTTTCCATTTTTTTGGAAGTCCCCAGAAAGGGACAGTTGCCCAGAAATTGTGCAAGGAGAATGTTGTTTACAAAAATACAGCTTATGGCAAGAACGACATAATCGCCCATTAGTATTCTCCTTTTTTATTTTTTACCGATAAGGTTCATTAGACATAGCATCAACCCCAGGCAGACAAATGCGCCAGGGGCTTCAACCATGAAGGTGAATGGCTGAAAATCAGGCCCAAATACCGTATTCCCAAGGATCGTTCCATTACCAAGGCATTCCCTTACCGCACCAAGGGCGCCCAGGGAAAGGGTAAAACCGATTCCCATGCCAAGACCATCTGCAATGGCCAGATGGGGGGCATTCTTAAAGGCAAACGCCTCTGCCCGACCCAGCACGATACAGTTTACAACGATCAACGGGATGAATATACCGAGCTTGAGAAACAACGGATAGGTGTAAGCCTGCATCATCAGCTCCACAACGGTCACAAAGGTGGCAATGATAACTATGAAACAGGCAATTCGAACCTTGGTGGGTATGACATTTCTTAGAAGTGAAACCAGAAAATTGGAGCACACCAGTACAAATGTGGTGGCAATGCCCATTCCAATTCCATTTTCAACGGATTTTGTTACCGCGAGGACGGGACAGAGACCCAGAACAAGTCGAAACGGGGGAATTTCTGCCCACAGTCCCTTGGTAAACTCTTTTACCATGGATTGTGCCATAATTATATCTCCTAATTGGCCATCTGCTGGGTCTGTTTTTGAATCTCAGGTTTCAGTCGGGTGTATATCTCCTGGGCCTTCTGCGCTGCAAGACAAACCCCTGTGGATGTGATGGTGGCACCGGACATGGCGTCAATCTCGCCACCGCCCTTTTTGGTGGCCAGGTTATTATCCATGTTTTTGCCAGCAAACTGAGATACAAACTTGGGATCATCTTTGGCCCTGGAGCCCAGACCCGGAGTTTCACTGTGGGTGGTTACCACCACACTGATGATTTCATCGGATTCAAGGTTAACACCCACCATCAGTCCAATGTCACCCCCAAACCCCTTACCTTTTGTTTCAAAGGTGACAGCCTTGGGGGTTCCGTCATATTTGCCCACAAAAAAGGTCATCTCTTCTTCATTGTTCATGAGTTTGAATCTGTCCTGAAGCGGATCATTGGTTACGTCACTCAGGATCTGCTTGATGGCAGGGGCTTTTTGGAATTTCAGAATCTGATTTTCAATTTTATCCTGGGTTCCCGTTCTAACGGCAGCCAGCATGCCTCCGGAAAAGGCACTGAGTACTGTCAGAACAACAACCATGCTTATCATCTCACGCATTGTTCACTCCTTTTCCCAAAGCTTTTGGTCTTATCATGTCAATGACCGGGTTAATAAGATTGATGATCAGAATCGCATAAAGGGTACCGTCTGCATAGGC
The DNA here is from genome assembly GCA_937124525.1 of uncultured Desulfobacterium sp. Next base: position 760 of record CAKZLA010000563.1, on the reverse strand, counting down.
ACCAATATTTCTGATGAGGATTGTCATAACGCCCCCCATGATTCCGTAAATCAGCATGGGAATGAGGTTAACCGGTGAAGATGAGGACTCCGGCGCCAGGAAGAAAACGGCCAGCAGGGTGTATCCTGTGAATAGATGAAACATCGGGCCTGCATAGGCTTCGGGGTTGGACATTTGAAAAAGCATTGAGGTGATAACAATACCGGCAATGTATGCAACGGATATTTCCCAGCGGATATAACCCCTGATGATGAGATAAATTCCGCCAATAATAAGGCCCAGACCAAAAACGGACCCAATGGCCCCCACCTGATTGCCCATGAGAAGGCCTTGGGTGGAGAAAAGATCAACGGCTGCAGGGCCCTGGTGATCCAGAGCGCCCAAGGGTGCAAGGGCCGTAAAATCAAATTGATAATTTAAAAGGGCTGCATCAAAATCAAAATAATTTCCCCAGGACAGGGAAAGAACAGCAATACCAATAACCGCAGGAATCGCCGCCTCTTTAATCGCCAGCCATTTATTGTCCAATTCGAACAACCCAATACTGCCCGTCAGTAACACACTCCCCAAACCCAACAACGCAATAAAGTTAAACTTACGGTACTTAACTAATTCAAAAAGGCCCCAACCCAAAGGAAACGCCAGCGCCGCTATCAAACCGCCGCTGGTGCCTAATTTATCTTCTCCACTTAACTTCATCAAAATCAACGACGGCAAAATGACACTGACAATAAGATCCACCATCGGACGTGGCTTGTGT